>JALENF010000028.1 GCA_022767945.1 Bacillota bacterium | reverse complement strand
GGAGTATCAGGCTGAGGTGTCGGCAAATCCACTCTGATCAACAGGCTGCTCGAGGAGAATCGCTGGCGGAAAGATACAGGTTCAGGGAAATCTCAGAGAGCAACAAAGCCGGCAGAGGCCGTTAAATTTTTCTTCCCATTTTGCCATTTATACTGTATAATGAGAAAACTAATCTGAATTATTACGGGGTGTATGAAATTATATGAAGGAAAAAATCAACAGTTTCTGCGAGAAGTTTCAGTGTCTGTCCGGTGCATGGCTGAAGATAATCGCAATGATTTCCATGCTGGCCGATCACACGAACAAGTCGATAATCTATGCGTGTCTTAAGTCAAATGAGGGTTTTCTTGCCGGCCTGAGCAGTCTGTTTGACATCATCGGCAGGATTGCATTCCCGCTGTACTGTTTCTTTCTGGTCGAGGGCTTTTTCAAAACTCACAGCAGGAAGAAGTATCTGCTCATGCTGCTGGTTTTCGGTGTGATTTCGGAAGTGCCTTTCGATATGTCTACGACGGCCAGCTACTTCAACATGAACTGGAACAACGTCATGTTCACTCTGGCACTGGTTCTTGTAACCATCTGGATAATAGACACATTAAAGGAAAAAATGCAGAATCGTTCAAAGGTTCTATGGTACCTGGCTTCTCTTGTGATTTTACTGATTATGTGCACCGTATCCATGTATCTTGCTCTCGATTATGAGCACCACGCAATACTGATTGGTTATGTCTTTTACCTGTTCCGTGATGTGCGTCTGCTTACAGTTCCTTTAGGCTATGCTACTATGGTTTCTCAGCCATGGTCACTTCTCGGCTTTGGGCTGACGCTTACATATAACGGTGAGCGCGGCAGGCAGAACAAGATGCTGTTTTACTGGTTTTATCCTGTGCATCTGCTGGTTCTTGGAGTGCTGCGTCTGTACCTGGGAATTTAAAAATACTTAAAAAAACTCCGTATCCCATATCATCGATTTAATGGGCTGCGGAGTTTCTTTTGCTTTATTGTTTTTTCAGTCTATTATTTCACCTTGAATTTCCTGATTGTCACATTTCCTGCCTTGTCATACACATTGAGTGTATAGCTGCCGGCCTTCGTGATTTTCCGTCCTGTCTTTACTGCTTTTTTGTTCAGAAAGGCCTTTTTAACGCCGTACTTATCGGAAAACTTTACGGTAACACTTTTCTTATAGGTTTTGTTGTTTACTATGTTTGTATACGGCTTTGTGCGGTCCAGAACATAGGAAATCTTCTTGCTTGCTCCTGAAAGAAGTTCTACATTAACTTTATATCTGCCGTCTTTGGCAGGCACGAACTCGTTAGTATCTATCGGCTCGCCGTTAACAGTAAAGCTTGTGATTACATTTGTTGACTTTGCCTTTAAGGTGAATTTCTTGTTGTAGTACTTTCCGTTTACAGCATTAAGCTTTATCGTTGTATCATTAATAATGCTGTCATCGAAAACCATGTAGTATCTTTCATCGTAATTCTTCAGCATGTCTATTGTAATAGATTTCCTGTCATCGCTTAGAATTCCGTTTGTCTTTTTTATTTCCTTTGGCACAGTGATGATGATGTCGCAGAAATCCATTCCGGCTTCGTCGCCTTCTACAGATTCCATATATTCATCTTTTCCCATTGAGAGCACAATCTTATCATCGTCATATGAAGCTAATTCTGCTGCTGCCTCTGATGCACTCTCGTCTTCCTGTATTACGTATGTACTGAATTCCTTCCCGTTGATCTCAGTTTTCCCCTTATCTTCGAAGCCCAGTTTCTCCATGGCAGCTTTCACCTCAGCCTCGTCAACATCTTCGATTTTTTCTATATACGATGTTATTTTTCCCGTTAAAGACATGTCATCGTTAATGATTATTTCTCCGCGCATTCCGCAGGATGACAGAAGCATCAAAACTGCAATACATAATGCTATCGAAGCTGTACGTTTAATCTTTCTCATGGTTCTTCTCTCCTTTAGAAACTTCTGTAATGAAACCCACTGTAATTGAATTCTCTATTCCCTGGCTGTGACTACTAATTATTTACTCTTGGAAGCAGGAATGCTGCAAGCAGTCCGATCACCAGCAGAGGTCCGGCAACTGATGCCAGGCCAGCAATCAGCAGTACTACCAGAATCACCGGCAGAAACGCTACAAATATAATTGCCTTCGTAATGCCCCATGCGGCCTTGAATGCAAGCATAATCAGTTTCAGTGTAAGTACTATAATCCCTATTGTCATTAAAGTTATCATATCTTCACTCCCCCCTTATGAAAATACACGGTTATTATAATCAATATATCACCTTATGGACTTTATATCAACCGAACCACAGAATATTAATTCTTAAACTTTCGCTTACATGATATTTTTTTAAATGTTAAAATTAAGGTACACAACAGACGGGAAGGAGAATTATATGTTTAGTACAGGAGAATATGTAGTTTACGAAAACAACGGAGTATGTAAAATCGACGGAACCACCACACTGAATATGTCCGGCATTCCGGCTGACAGGCTGTACTACGTCCTGTCTCCACTCAATATGAGCGGCACGATGTATGTACCCGTAGACAAAAGTAACGATGTAATGAGAAGAATCATCACCAGAGAAGATGCAGAGCGGTTAGTAGCCGGAATTCAGGAAATTGAGCCTCTGCAGATTACGGATGAGAGAGCGTTGGAGCAGATGTACAGGCGCAGCATGCGTCACTTTGACTGTACTGAATGGGTTCGCCTCATCAAGTTCATCTATTTACGCAAGCAGCGCCGACTGAAAAACGGAAAGAACATGACATCAACAGATGAAAAATACATGCATATGGCAGAGAATTCACTGTACTCAGAACTAGCCCTCGCCCTTGAAATTCCAAGGGATGAGGTGCTTAATTACATTTTCAGGAAAAACAGATAAAAAAACTCTTGATTATTGTTCCCCGATTGTATATACTATGCGCATAATCTTTAAACATTTTGTTTAGTATTACTAAACAAAATGCTGATGGAATAACTGCAGAAATCGTCAACGTGGGAACGGGTTTTGCCGAAGACTATGAGGGCAAGGACGTTAAGGGGAAAATCGTGCTGGCGGAAATCGACCAGTGGAACGAAGCCTGGATTGACGGCTACATTCAGGAGGCGGCTCTCCACGGTGCGGCGGCGCTGATTACCTACGACGGCGGCGGCTACGCTCAGGCTTCCGATGACATCCGCAACATTCAGGACGTCTGCACCTCCGACATCATGCCAACGGTCAGCTGCTCCCGCACAGAAGGTCTGGCTATTGCCAAAGCCGTCAAAGCCGGCAATAACCTGTGTACGCTAAAGGTTGATAACACAATAGAACCAGACAAGGGAACCTCATACACAGTTGTGGGAAAAATTCCCGGCAAGTCCCATGACCAGCAGATTATGTACGCAGGTCACTATGACAAGTATTTCTACGGCTTCCAGGATGACTCGTCCTCAATCGGACTGATTCCATGTACCTCGACTCGGCTGAGCTTTTCTGGGCAACCGGAAAGGTTATCGAGCTTGCCGATGTCAGCGACGCTATCATCTCAAGCAATATGAACGGGGACTTCGACACAGCTAAACCGGTTATCGAAAAATCCCGTGCAAGAATGCTTGAGAAGCTAAAGGAAGCTGTGGAAATCGAAATCAGCGGACTTGACAGAATTCTAAACGACTAAAACACAGACAGTTCTCGTTCTGGAAACTGTGTAAGCCTGTAAAGTAAGGCTTTGCGCATGTGTGTGCTGCATACTTGCTGCAAACCCACAGCATCTAATAACAACTGAGAACTTCTTTTCACAGCTAGGTATCAGAGATGGTATCTGGACCTAAAGATATGGCACACCTTTTGCGGCGAGTTTTTTCTCTCCTGTTGTTTTTTTCTGCAGATGTTGTATAATGTCTGCAGATTTTACGAAATTATGGAGGTTGACTTATGCTTAAACCTGTGAATAGAAAATGGTGGCACGACAAAATTGCCTACCAGATTTACCCGAAGAGCTTCCTCGACGCCAACGGAGACGGCATCGGTGATCTGGAAGGTATAATATCAAAACTCGATTACCTGAAATCCCTCGGTATCGACATCATCTGGCTTTCTCCGATATATAAATCCCCTTTTGTTGACCAGGGGTATGATATTTCAGATTACTATGCTATTGCTGAAGAATTCGGAACAATGGAGGAGTTTGATTTGCTCCTGGCTGAAGCCGAAAAGCGTGACATGCACATAATTATGGATCTGGTAATCAACCACTGCTCCGATAAGCATGAATGGTTTCAGAAAGCTTTGATGGATCCTTACGGCGAGTATGCCGACTACTTTTACTTCCGCAAGGGGCGCGACGGCAACCCGCCGAGCAATCTGCGATCCTATTTCGGCGGCAGCTGCTGGGAGCCTGTGCCGGGCACGGACATGTACTATTTCCACATGTTCGCGAAGGAGCAGCCTGACCTGAACTGGGAGAATCCGAAGCTTCGCAGTGAGCTTTACAAGATGGTCAACTGGTGGCTGGAAAAAGGTCTTGCCGGATTCCGAGTAGACGCAATTATTAACATCAAGAAAGATCTGTCCTTTCCTGACTTTGAGCCTGACGGACCGGATGGACTTGCTCACTGCTGGAAGATGGTGGATTCAGTAGACGGAGTAGGAGACCTGCTGCAGGATCTAAAGCGTAATACTTTCAGCAAATATGACTCCTTCACTGTCGGTGAGGTGTTCAACATGCATGAGGGTGAACTCGAGAACTTTATCGGCGATGAAGGCCACTTCTCTACTATCTTTGATTTCAGTGCCCAGTGTATGGACGAAGGCATTAATGGCTGGTACGACATACCGCCTGTTGATTTCAGGCTTTGGCGCCAGACGGTTGCAAACTCGCAGCTTGAAGTGCAGAAGCACGGCTTCGAGGCAAACATAATCGAAAATCACGATGAGCCCCGCGGCGTTTCCAGATTTCTTCCTGAATATGCAAGAACTCCTGACGGTACGAAGATGCTGGGAACGGTGAGCGTTCTTCTTCGTGGAATACCGTTCATCTATCAGGGTCAGGAAATCGGAATGCAGAATGCTGTCTGGAACAGCATAGATGAGTTCGACGATATAAACACTAAGGATCAGTACAGTATCGCTCTGCAGGCAGGTCTGTCTGATGAAGCTGCTCTGGCTGCCTGCGCCGCAATGAGCCGCGACAATGCAAGAACTCCGATGCAGTGGTCCTCTGATCCGAATGCCGGCTTTACTTCCGGAACTCCCTGGCTGAAGGTGAATTCCAATTATCCGGCGATTAATGTCTCGCTTCAGGAAACGGATCCTTCTTCTGTCCTGAACTACTACCGCAGGCTCATCACCCTGCGTAAATCGCCTGAGTTCAGGGAGGTTTTCACATACGGAGAGTTCGCGCCGGTATACATGGATACCGACTCGATTATGGCTTATTATCGTGTGAACGACTCACAGCGCATGCTCATTGCCGCCAACTTCGGTTCTGAGGCAGCGGAAATTAAGCTTGAGTATCCTGTTAAGCGGGTTGTGCTTGGAAATATGTCCAATGACCCTGCCGGCGGAGCTTGTGCTGAAGCGTCATACGCCGGCACTGAATCAGCTGATTTCTCTGGGGAGACCCTGAAGCTGTCCAGCTGTGAAGTTGCGGTTATTGAATGTGAGATATAAAGCTTAGTGTTTACGGCTGGCTTTAGAGGTCTTGGTACTGTGAATCAAAAAAACTCGATGCCTGGATAAAAACAAAAAGGAAGCATTTTTGCTTCCTCTTTGCCATAGTGTCATTAACTAAAACACTGTTTTAGTGCTGTATTCATATCTTTTCTGCAGAATTCATATATTCTCTTATAACTTCTGCCGTGGATTCATAATCTTTCTTAACATCCTCCATAATCTGAAATGCTTCAGCAGGAATATCCTCTCTCTCCTCGCGAAGCAGCTCTGTCAGCTTTGATGCCGAATTCAGCAGCCTGCTGAGGCTCAGGTTGCCGCAGACACCCTTCAGTGTATGTGCAGCCCGGAAGGCAGTCTCTCTCTGACCCTTCTCCATTGACTCCAGCAGCTCATTGTAGCTTCCGTCATCCAGGAATTTTATAACAAACTTCTGGATAAGCTTTGCACTCGGCAGTCGCTTTTCCACCTGCTCGTAGTCGCCGCCCATTTTCTCATAGCATTCTTGAATTGTCATATTCTTTTCGCCTCCCGTTATTTAAGTATCTTTGCCGGTGTCTTTATCAGTTTTTCTGATAGGTATTTTCAAACTCCTCTACTGGCATAGGCTTTGCGAAATAATAGCCCTGTGCGTAATCGCAGCCAAGTTCCCGCAGACGTTCTGCCTGTTCTTCTGTTTCTATTCCCTCTGCAACAACTTTCAGATTAAGTCTGTGAGCCATACTGATTATATCATTAAGTATGCTTTGCTCCACAGGTTTCATCATCTCGTTCTGGATGAATTTCATATCCAGCTTCAGAATATCCAGACTCATCTGGTTCAGCATATTAAGTGATGAGTATCCGCTGCCAAAGTCGTCCATTTCAACGGGAAATCCCATCTCTTTCAGTCTGGTCATAGTATTTATAATCTGGTTCGGATGATTGGTATATGCACTCTCCGTAATTTCAAGATGCAGATATCCAGGATCGATTTCATATTTTTCAATAAGAGTCTGGAAGATATCCTCCAGATGCGACCGGAAAATATCGGCTCTGGATACATTAACAGATACCGGTATCATCGTATATCCCTTTTTCTTCCATTCCCTAAGCTTCGCACATACCGTCTCCCAGACATACTGATCCAGACATGGAATAAAGTCGTTCTTCTCAAACAGCGGAATGAATTCTCCCGGTGACATGAATCCCCATTCCGGATGAATCCACCGCACAAGTGCTTCAGCACCTGTGATAAGGTTATCCTTCAGGCTGAACTTAGGCTGAAGATAAACGATAAACTGCCCCTCCTCAAGTGCTGATGACATTACATCGGTTATCTCCTTTTCACGCAGCAGCTTCTCGCGAATTGTCTCATCATACACGGCAACATATCGGTTATATATTCCTTTTATGCTGTCTACTACAAGAAGAGCTCTGTCACACATCTGTTCCACTGGTATGGAATGGACTGTAATCTCATAGATACCAAGCTTGACCGCCACGTTCTCCACCAGCTCCGAACGATTATGTACTCTTCCTCTGAGAAAACAATCCCGTCCTATTAGCTCATCTCCTCTTTCCTGGAGACACAGGAATCTGTCTGCACTATATCGGCAGCAGATTGCATTCTTACCGACTCGCCTCTTAAGAATTTCAGCACCTTTTACAAGAAGGCTGTCCCCCGCATTTCGTCCGAAGGTATCATTATACCATTTAAAATTCTCATAATTTGTGCACAGAATCGTATATTCCCTGTCAGGATTGGCATCCAGACATTCTCTTACTTTCTGATAGAAGAACTCCTTCGTGTACAGCCCTGTAAGTCTGTCATATCTGAACTGGTTAACCATTGCGGCTGTTTCTCTCAGATTGATTATACTCGCAATTCTATGCAGAATAATGCGCGGCCTGTAAGGCTTCGGTACGAAATCAGTCGCACCATGTGTCAGAGCAGCCACCTCGTCTTCCTCGCTGTCACCCTGAGTCATTACAATGACGGGAATAAGAGTCAGCTCTTCATCTTCCCTGACTCTGTCCAGGAAGGTGTATCCATCCATAACCGGCATCATAACGTCAAGCAGAATCAAAGCAATCTCGTCTCTCTCGCTCTCCAGTATTTTCAAGGCATCAAGTCCGTTCCCGGCTTCCAGAATGCTGTATTCTTCTGATAGAATCTCGCTCAGAATTGCCCTGTTAAGCCCATTGTCCTCAACTATCAGTATTTTCTTTCTGGTCTTCATTTCCTGTTCTCTCTCTTGCTAGATATGTCAATGATTGTATAAACTTTACTATCTTTACCAGTATATCATATAGCACCTGTCGTGGAAATGATTTTCTTGATTTTTCAACATTTTCAATCGAATTGCAGCTAAATTTCATTCAAAATCCCATACTTCTGTCAAGTACGGGATTTTTTCATATGCATATTCTTTTATATGTGCGACTTATGCCGCCGTCTCATTCTTTCCTCCAAACAGCACCTTGAATCCGTCAACTGCCAGAATCAGTGTAAGAACCAGAATTGGAACGATCAGAACGCACTGCAGTCCTTCTACAATGCCAGTACCCTCACCAATCATCAGTAGTTTTGCATTGCTTATGAATTTCAGAATCAGAGCTGAACCGGAAGTGATAAGCATGAAAATCATTGGTATGTACAGCATGCTGTGTTTCTTACCTGCTTTTTTCAGCCAGCATGCTGCGGCCAGGAATGCCGGAACAGCAACAAGCTGATTGCATGCGCCGAACAGCGCCCAGATCTTAGTGTAGCCTGCAATTGTCAGTAATGCGGCCGCACCGATAGTTACTGCAGTAGCAACGTACATGTTGCCCAGAATGTTCTGTGAACCGTCTTTTCTGGTTGCAAAAAGTTCCTGGAACAGGAATCTTCCGAGACGCGTTGCTGTATCAAGAGAAGTCAGGGCAAATGCAGATATTGCCAGCATCAGAATTGTTGATGCAGTATGTTCAGGAAAACCTATTTTTGAAAGCATGGATGCAATACCGCCTGCAAACACCTGTGGAGGAGTCATTCCTGCCCAGCTGTCCATAGATGCGCTTCCGACTGCAATAAGAGCAATTACTGCAAGAACACACTCTATCAGCATGGATCCGTAACCTATGGCTTTTGCATCTCCCTCGTTAGAAATCTGCTTTGATGTTGTACCTGAAGAAATCAGGCTGTGGAAGCCTGAAATAGCACCACAGGCAACCGTTACAAACAGGAACGGGAACAGTGTGCCGATAGAGCTCTTCCATCCGGTAAAGCCTTCCAGCTGCATAGTTGGGTTGGTAAAAATAATGCCGATTGCTGATGCTGCAATCATGAAGTACAACAGGAAGCTGTTCAGATAATCTCTCGGCTGAAGCAGAATCCATACCGGTGCTACAGATGCGATGAAAATGTAAACGAATATTACAATCAGCCATGCAGTCTTGCTGAAATAAACAGGACAGGCCATTCCCACGCCTATACATGCGATCAGAAGAGCAACACCTACAATCGTATTCACTACAATATTAGGTGACTTTCTGTTGAAAAGTCCAAATGCGATAGCCAAAGGAATGAACAGTGTAGATGCAGTTGCTACTGAACCGTTTGCCGCAACCTTTGCGCCTTCCGCATTGTAACCGGCAAAAGTTCCTGCTACGATATCCGCAAAAGCCGCAACTACAAGAATCAGTACCAGCCATGCAAACACAGTAAAGCACATCTTTGTTCTGTGACTGATGTTAACCTCGATGATTTCTCCCAGAGATTTTCCTTTGTGACGAATGGACGCAAACAGAGAACTGAAGTCCTGAACTGCTCCGAAGAAAATACCTCCGAGAACAATCCACAAAAATACCGGAATCCATCCGAAAACTGCAGCCTGAATCGGGCCGTTGATAGGACCTGCCCCTGCAATTGATGAAAAGTGATGACCCAGCAAAACCGCCTTGTTGGCAGGCACATAGTCAATTCCATCCTCCATTTCGTAGGCAGGTGTCTTTCTCCTGGGATCTACGCCCCATGATTTCGCAAGGTATGAACCATATGTTGCATACGCAGCAATGAACACAACGATGGAAATCAAAAGAAGTAATGTACTACTCATTTTTCTTTCCTCCTAAGTAAATATAAAAAATTAAATATAAATTACATAATCAGCCTGCGGTAAGCCTTAGTAAGCGGTTTACCCGCCTGATTAGTTATAACGGTTTTATCTGTAATTGAAATCAGTACCATTCTCGTTTCCATATATCCGCGAAGATTGAAACGGTAGGTTTTGCTGAAACGGTAGGATTTCACCAGCTTTTTTATCTCGGGTTCTATCGGACCGTCAGTCACAATTACAACGGTAATATAGGAATACATATGATTTGCGGGCGGATACTTTTCCCCGTGGCGTACATAATATGGTTCCACTGTTTGTCGCAGCAGCTCATCTATGTCCTGAAGTCTCCTTCCGTCCAGACGTCCACCCTCACCGGGAACATCCACAAAAAGATGCTCCTGGCAGTTTGTCTCCCACAGCTTTGCCTTTTTTGACAGAACATAACGCGAGTTGTCAACGTTAAAGTGTCCGTACAGTGCAAATTCTCTTTCTTCTCTTTCAGCACTCTCAGCATCGCTGTTCCTGACAACGGAGTGACTCTCCTCAAGATCAAAGGTGGACATATAGAACTTTTTTAATCTTTCCAGTAGTTTTTCGGCTGTCATAGGTTTTTCGTCCGTCATAATTATATTATTTAACAAAGTTTTCTACATTTTTTTATTTTTTTTAACAAATTTAAAGCACTATATAAAAATACTCCTTTTCCTTTGATTAGTCAATATTTCAGGCAAAAAAAAAATACTGTCAGACATAAAAAAATGCTCCAGTCAGCTGACCGGAGCTCTTTTTTACGCTACAATATTGAGAATTAATAGTTTTCCGCATGGATTTCGAAGTAGCTCTGCGGGTGTGCACATACAGGGCAAAGTTCAGGAGCCTTAGTTCCCACTACAAGGTGTCCGCAGTTGCGGCATTCCCAAATCTTAACTTCGCTCTTTTCAAATACTGCAGCTGTTTCCACATTCTTAAGAAGAGCACGATAACGTTCCTCGTGGTGCTTTTCGATAGCGCCTACCATGCGGAACTTTTCAGCAAGCTCAGGGAAACCTTCTTCCTCAGCAGTCTTGGCAAAACCTTCATACATGTCTGTCCACTCATAGTTTTCTCCTTCAGCAGCAGCAAGCAGATTGTCAGCAGTAGTTCCAATGCCGTTCAGTTCCTTGAACCACATCTTTGCATGTTCCTTTTCATTGTCAGCAGTCTTCAGGAACAGAGCAGAAATCTGTTCGTATCCTTCCTTCTTTGCAACTGATGCGAAATATGTATATTTATTTCTTGCTCCGGATTCACCCTCGAAAGCTGCGTGAAGATTCTTTTCTGTCTGTGTTCCTGCATATTTGTTCGCAGGAGCTTCCTCGATAAGTTCAAGGTTATCTCCGGTTGCCTTACATACAGGACATACCGGAGTTTCACCGGCAGCCACTTCAAAAACTTCTCCGCATAATTTACATTTGTACTTTCTCATTTTCTTTTCCTCCTTGTTTTCAATATCATTAACAGTTGCACGGCTGTCATAAGCAGGTTCACCTGCATGTCTGATACCCGTATACTTTGCAATATCACTGTCGGTTGTAATCAGATTATCCATAGACAGATCATGAAC
>JALENF010000040.1 GCA_022767945.1 Bacillota bacterium | reverse complement strand
TCACCTGTAGAACTTGCAAAGTATTATTCTGACAACGGAGCGGACGAGCTGGTATTCTACGATATTACAGCATCCTTTGAAGAGCGAGCTTTGTTCACGGACATTCTTCGTGAGGTTGCTTCAACAATCTTCATCCCGCTTACAGTAGGAGGAGGAATTAATACGGTAGACGATTTCGACAGGGTTCTGAAATGCGGCGCAGATAAGGTAAGTGTAAACTCGGGCGCAATCAGGAATCCTGAGCTGATAAACGAAGCGGCAAAAAAGTACGGAAACCAGTGTGTAGTTTTATCCGTAGACGTGAAGAGGGTTGACGGACAGTTTACTGTCTTTGCCAAGGGAGGAAGAGAAAACACAGGAATGGAAGCCATTCAGTGGATCAAGGACTGCGTGGCTCGCGGAGCCGGTGAGGTAGTAGTGAACTCCATAGACACTGACGGCGTGAAGGAGGGCTTCGACCTGGAAATGCTGGATGCGGTATGCGATGCCGTAAACGTTCCCGTGATCGCTTCAGGAGGAGCCGGATGTAAAGAAGACTTCGTTACACTGTTTAACAGAGTTCCTAAGATTTCCGCAGGCCTTGCGGCCTCAATTTTCCACTTTGGAGAAGTCGGAATCGATGAACTGAAAGAAGAATTAGATAAAAATAACATACTTGTGAGGTTATAATAATGGTAAATATTGATGAACTTAAATTTGATGAGAAGGGTCTGATTCCGGCAATTGTTGTGGATTCTGTCACTAAGAAGGTTTTGACCCTGGCATATATGAACAGGGAGAGCCTGGAGATATCCATGGAGAAGGGGCTGACCTGCTTCTGGTCGCGTTCCAGACAGGAGCTTTGGCTGAAGGGTGATACAAGCGGAAACTATCAGCACATTGTTTCCATTACGGCTGACTGCGACAAGGACGCACTGGTGATAGTTGTGGAAAAAGACGGTCCGGCATGCCACCTGGGAAATGACTCATGCTTCGAGAACCCTGTATGGCAGAGTGAGGAGCTTAATGAGTTCAGCCTGGAGGGTCTGTATGAGCTTCTTGAGGGACGCAAAAAGGAACGCCCTGAGGGATCCTACACAACATATCTGTTCGATAAAGGAATAGACAAGATTCTGAAGAAGGTAGGCGAGGAAAACACAGAGGTTATTATCGCGGCGAAGGCTGACGATAAGGCAGAAACTATTTATGAGCTTGCAGACCTGGCATATCACGCAATGGTACTGATGGTTGAGATGGGCATCAGCGTGGAGGATGTACACAGAGAACTTGCGTCTCGCCATATTATTGATCATAAAGTTAAACAGGAGAAGATGGTCTAAAATGAATTATTCCAATTATCACACACATTCCAGACTGTGCGACGGTAAAGACAGTCTGGAGGAACTGGTTCAGAAGGCTGTTGAGTTAGGATGCCCCGAAATCGGTTTTTCGGGGCACAGTTATACTGCCTTCGATGAGGGATACTGCATGTCGGTGGAGCAGTACAGAGAATACATGGATGAAATAACTCGCCTTAGAGACGTGTACGGCGGTCAGATTAACATTCTTGCCGGAATAGAACAGGATTATTATTCCGATGAGATTCCGGAGGGCCTCGACTATGTCATCGGCTCGGTTCACTATGTTCTGAAGGACGGAAGGTATCTTTCGGTGGACCTTAGCGAAGAGGATTTCTGCAGCAGTGTCCGGGAGCACTACGATGGGGATTATCTTGCCTTTGCAGAGGATTACTACAGGGTGATGGGTGACATATACAACAAAACCCACTGCGACATAATAGGTCATTTCGACCTGATAACTAAATTTAATGAAGGAAACAGGCTCTTTGATACTCATGATGAGAGATACGTCAGAGCCGTTATGAGCGCTCTTGATGCTATCGATGAAAGCCTTGCGAGGAATGCTGAGAGTGGCGAGGGACCGGGTACAGTCTTATTTGAAATCAATACCGGAGCCATGGCGAGAGGTTACAGAACAGAAGCATACCCTTCAGATGCAATAGTTGCAGAGCTTTTCAGAAGGGGTCATCAGCTTATGCTGAACTCCGACTGTCATAACAAGGAACAGCTTCTTTTTGGTTTTGATAAATATATATGAGAAGCCTCGGGCACTTGAAAATCCGAGAAAATATGTTATAATTGTTTTTTAAAATGTTTTCATTCGGCATGAAACAGCTGCCGGAATTCTTTGTAGGAATAAGAAAGGAAAGAATAAATTATGGGTGGTGTATTCGGAGTAGTTTCGCATTCAGATTGTGTGATGGATATTTTCTTTGGTACTGACTACCATTCTCACCTGGGAACTAAGCGAGGGGGAATGTGTATTCTTGAGAATGATGGCTTTAACAGAGCAATTCACAACATCGAAAACAGTCCATTCAGAAGCAAGTTTGAGCCTGAAATTGAGACAATGGAAGGTAATGCCGGCATTGGTGCAATCAGTGACGGCGATCCGCAGCCCCTTACAGCGAGAGGTAAGAATGGACATTTTGCTCTGACAACAGTAGGCAGAATCAATAATAAGACAGCTCTGGTTGAAGAGATAATCGAAAGAACCGGAGGGCAGTTCATGACTATGAGCAAGGGACACATTAATAATACTGAGCTTGTAGCGGCACTTATTTCAACAGGGGAAACTCTTATCGAAGGTATAAAGAATGCGCAGGAAAAAATTGACGGATCAGTTACTATGCTGGTTCTGACGGAAGAGGGCATGTACGCGGCAAGAGACAAATACGGCAGAACACCGCTGATTATAGGCAAGAAGGAAGACGGAAGATGCGCGGCCAGTGAGTCATTCGCATTCATTAATATTGGATATGAGTTCGAGAGAGAACTTGGGCCGGGAGAAATTGCGTTCATTACTGCTGATAAGGATGAAACTGTTGTGGAACCTCATGATGAAATGAGGGTGTGTACATTCCTGTGGTCATATTTCGGCTATACACCGTCCATATATGAAGGCCGTAACGTAGAGGTTATGAGAAACAAGAACGGCGCAAGCATGGCAAGGCAGGACGGAAAGATGGACGTGGATTACGTTGCAGGCGTTCCTGACAGCGGAGTTGCTCATGCACTGGGCTATGCAAGTGAATCTAAGATTCCTTATGCAAGACCGCTGATCAAGTACACGCCTACATGGCCAAGAAGCTTCATGCCTCAGAATCAGAAGGCGAGAAATGTTATCGCAAAGATGAAGCTTATTCCGGTATTCAAAATCATAAAGAACAAGAAGTTTGTACTTGTAGATGACTCCATCGTAAGAGGAACTCAGCTGTCTGAAACTGTAAAGTATCTGACAGACAGCGGTGCTAAGGAAATCCACGTAAGAAGTGCATGTCCTCCTATCATGTACGGCTGCAAGTATCTGAATTTCTCAAGAAGTGTAAGTGATATGGAGCTTATTTCCAGAAGATGTATCAGAGAGCTTGAGGGTCTTGGCGGAGAAGCAGATGCAAATCCTGACCATCTTGGCGAGAGCGTTGACATCCCTGCTGATATTCTTGCAGAGTATGCTGATGCATCAACAGAAAGATACCGCAGCATGGTAGAACTGATGAGAGAAAAGCTTGGATTTGACAGCCTGAAGTTCCAGACTCTTGAGGAACTGCTGGCAGCAACGGATATCGAGCCGTGCAAGCTGTGTACATACTGCTGGAACGGAAGAGAATAAAACATATTGACATATTAAAATGGAGACGGGCCTGAAGCCTGTCTCCATTTTAATATTTGGCTGTTATTTAGAGGTTCTTATTCTACGAAATCTATAGCCTTGTAGACCTTTCTTTCAAGTGAAGGGTGATTGTCTACGATGCCTTCTCTCGTCTGCTTCTGGATTGCTCTGATCTTCAGCGGCAGTGAGAACAGATTGATGAAGCCTGTAGCATCGCTCTGAGTATATACTTCATCTTTACTGAAGGTAGCAAACTCTTCACTGTACAGTGAGTAGTCTGATTTGCTTGCGATTGCAATTGCATTACCTTTGTACAGCTTCATCTTAACAGTACCCGTAACGAATTCCTGAGTGCTGTCTACGAAAGCGTTAATTGCGCTCATTAATGGTGTGAACCACAGGCCGTCATAGCAAAGCTGGGCAAATTTCTGGGAAACGATGTTCTTGTACTGCATAGTGTCTCTGTCCAGGATAAGCTTTTCAAGAGCCATATGAGCATTGTACAGAATAGTTCCGCCCGGAGTTTCATATACACCACGGGATTTCATTCCTACAAGTCTGTTCTCGATGATATCGATAGTTCCTACTGCATTAGCGGAGCCTAATTTGTTAAGTTTCTTCAGCAGGGATACTGAGTCCATCTTAACTCCGTCGATACCTACAGGAACACCTTTTTCAAAGTCGATGTCCACGATAGTGGGTTCATCCGGAGCCTGCTCTATAGGCATTGAGAGTACGTGGATATCATCCTTATGTATATTCCAGGGATTTTCCAGATTACCGCCCTCATGAGAAATGTGCCAGATGTTTTCATCTCTGGAGTAAATTTTCTCTGTAGTCTGAGCGATAGGAATATTGTGAGCCTTGGAATATTCAATCAGATCCTCTCTGGATGTAAATGTCCATTTGTCATCTCTCCATGGAGCGATGATTTTAATAGTAGGATCCAGAGCTTTGATTGCGGTTTCAAATCTTACCTGGTCATTGCCTTTGCCGGTACATCCGTGACAGATGTAGTATGCGCCTTCCTGCTGAGCGATTTCAACCAGCTTCTTGGCCATCAGAGGTCTCGCCATTGAAGTACCTAACATGTATGAATTCTCGTATATTGCGCCTGCTTTAAGAGTAGGCCAGATATAATCGTTAACAAATTCTTCTTTGATATCCAGTACATATGACTTGATTGCGCCCGTATTAAGTGCCTTCTGTTTAATTGCCTCAAAATCTTCTCTCTGTCCCGCATCACAGCAAACCGCTATTACGTCACAGTTATAGTTTTCTCCGAGCCAAGGGATGATTACTGAAGTATCAAGTCCGCCTGAGTAGGCTAGTACCACTTTTTCATTGTCTGACATTTTTATTCTTTCCTCCTAATATTTATGCGATGGTAAGATTATATATTAGTGTGAATAAAAATGCAAGAGGGTTTTTGAATATTTTTGTTGTTTTTTAACAAAAAATTCGGAATTGTTTATATTTATACCACACCCTGAGATTTCATTGCGTTTGCAACCTTCAGGAAGCCGGCAATATTTGCGCCAGCAACATAGTCGCCTTCCAGACCGTACTTCTTAGACGCTTCATCGATGTTGTGGAAGATGTTAATCATAATTTCACGCAGCTTATTATCTACGTCCTCAAAGGACCAGCTGATACGCTCTGAGTTCTGACTCATTTCAAGAGCAGAAGTAGCTACGCCACCGGCGTTGGAAGCTTTGCCCGGACAGAACAGAACACCCTTTTCCTGAAGATATTTGGTCGCTTCTCTTGTAGTAGGCATGTTGGCACCCTCTGCAACAGCAATACATCCGTTAGCTGCAAGCATTTCTGCATCTTCCGGGAATAATTCGTTCTGGGTTGCACATGGAAGAGCAATATCACAAGGAATCTGCCATACACCGCGGCCTTCGTGGTACTGTGCACCAGGTCTCGCTGCTGCGTACTCTGTCAGACGAGCTCTTTTTTCTTCTTTTATTTCTTTTAATAAATCAAGGTCAATTCCTTCAGGATCGTAAATCCAGCCTGCAGAGTCTGAGCAGGTTACCGGCTTGGCTCCCAGCTGTAAAGCCTTTTCGATGGCATAGATGGCAACGTTACCGGATCCTGAAACAACGACTGTCTTGCCTTCGATGTCTATTCCATTGCACTTAAGCATTTCTTCTGTCAGGTACAGCAGACCATAGCCGGTCGCCTCTTTTCTTGCAAGAGAGCCACCGAACTCCAGACCCTTACCGGTCAAAACTCCCTCGTATACACCGCTCAGTCTCTTGTACTGACCAAACAGGTAGCCGATTTCTCTTGCACCTACACCGATATCTCCTGCAGGGACGTCTGTATCGGCACCGATGTGCTTCCAAAGCTCTGTCATGAAGCTCTGGCAGAATGCCATGACCTCTCTGTCTGACTTGCCCTTAGGGTCAAAGTTGGAACCGCCTTTTCCGCCGCCGATAGGAAGGCCTGTAAGCGAGTTCTTGAAAATCTGCTCGAAGCCCAGGAACTTAATGATACCAAGGTTTACTGACGGGTGGAAACGCAGACCACCCTTATATGGTCCGATGGCACTGTTAAACTGAACTCTGTAACCGTAGTTTACCTGAACCTGTCCTTTATCATCGATCCATGGAACTCTGAACAGAACTGAACGTTCCGGAATGCAAAGTCTCTCTAACAATGCCAGTCTGCTGTATTCTTCTTCATTTTCATCAATTACGACACGAAGTGATTCCAGAACCTCTTCTACTGCCTGCATAAATTCCTTCTGTTCCCCGTGTCTTTCTCTGAGCTGATTCAAAACTCTGTCAACATAACTCATAAATTTCCTCCTTAACATTACATTCTTACTTACATTACATATTCTTAATAAAAAAGATTACGTGAATTATAATGTACAAAAGCAGCCCGTTAAAGTACAAGCAACAAAAAATTGTATAGAAACACAAAAAAGTAATAAATAATTTGGATTGTTAGATAAAAAACAAACACAATTCGCAGCCTTAATAATCAGTATCTTTTCGGTATATGATGTGTTATAATATCACTTACCGTTTAAAATACGTGTAAAATGAATAAGGAAAAGAGGAAAGTTGATGATAACAAGTAAACAGAGAAGTTTTTTAAGAGGGCTTGCGCAGACAACAGACACTACTGTATATATCGGGAAACAGGGTCTGACCGAGAATGTAATAAGGGAAATTGACACGGGGCTTGAACACAGGGAACTGGTAAAGGTCAAGCTGCAGGAAGGCGCAGAGCTCGAACCAAAGGAGGCTGCCAATGAGGTGGCGGCAAAACTGAGAGCTGAATTTGTACAGGCAATAGGCAGGAAATTTGTCCTTTACAGAGAATCGAAGGACTATAAACAGATTGAACTCCCGAGAAAATAGTTCATAAAAGAGGTAATTAATATATGGAAGAGTTAATGAAGAACCTGACCGACCTGGGGAGCAATGCGGGGGGGAGGCTGCTGTTTGCTCTCCTGGTCTTAGTAGTCGGTAAATTTGTGATAAGTAAATTTGTTCATTTAGCAGCAAAAAGCAAGTCACTGGATAGACTTGAGATGACTGTGAAGCTCTTCGTGCTGAGTTTTGTCAAGATAGGGCTGTGGGTAGTTCTGATTCTGTCAATAATAGAAATTATGGGCGTCCCGATGACCTCGGTGGTGGCAGTACTTGCATCGGCCGGAGTAGCGGTCGGTCTTGCTCTGCAGGGAGCCCTGTCCAACGTATGCGGCGGAATAATGATTATTATATTCAGACCATTCAAGGCAGGGGACTATATTGATGCTGCAGGAGTACAGGGAACTGTCAAAGCTGTCACAATCGTTTATACTGTGCTGGTTACAGTAGATAACAAGAGGATTACGATACCAAACGGCTCTCTGATGAATGCAAATGTAATAAATTATTCGGCGGAAGACACCAGAAGAGTGGATCTCTCGTTTACATGTGGCAGAGAAGAATCACCGGATAGAATTCAGGAACTTCTTATGGAGGCTGTACGAGAGAACGCCATGGTTCTGGATTCACCTGAACCCTTTGCAAGGATTAGCAGGATTACCGAGGAAGGCGTTATTTACGAACTTCGTGTATGGTGCAAGACTGACTGCTACTGGCCGGTGTATCACGATCTGACACAGGCGGTTGCAGAAAGGCTGATAAGTGAGAATATTCAGCTGCCGGGAAAGAGAATTATCGAGGCGAAGAAGTGATATGGCTTTACTGTTTGCATTTTTGACTTTTACAATATCGATGGTTTTAGCTGTCGTCAAGGATTTGTCCATGGTGGGGGCTTTGATAATCGGGTTTGCGGCATTCCTTCTGGCTGGCAGAATCAAGGGGTTCAGCTTTCGGGAGATGCTTGGAGAAAGCGGGAAAAGCATCAGAAATTCGCTGGTGGTTATCGAAGTGATGCTTATCATAGGATTTATCACTGCTGCGTGGCGCGTGTCAGGAACCATTATTGTATTCGTATATTATGGAATGAAAATAATTCTCCCACATATGTTTCTGATAATTACCTTTGCTCTGACCTGCCTTCTCA
>JALENF010000039.1 GCA_022767945.1 Bacillota bacterium | reverse complement strand
TAGTATTCCAGGAAGCGGGAGGTAATGTTGCATTAGGCTCCGATCAGGCTCCCGGCAATAACTGTCATAATATTATTCATGAGATGAAAAATGTGTGTCTGTTCAATAAAATAAAATATCAGAACCCTGAAATCATGCCTGCTTGGAAGGCCTTACGAATGGCTACAATTGAAGGAGCAAAAGCGGTAGGGGTAGATGATATTGTCGGTTCCCTGGAAGAAGGAAAACAGGCAGATTTTATTGCAATTGATCTGAATAGTCCTTCAATGTTGCCTGTGTACACATATCCAATGCGTAACATTATCCCGAACCTGGTATACAGTGCAAGAGGACAGGAGGTAACACATTCTGTAGTAAATGGAAAAGTCATAATGAGGGATCGTAAGATTTTAACGATAGATGAAAACGATTCTATTGAACGAATTAAAAAATATCCCGATGGAATAGGGAAACGTGCTGCAAAGGAATTCTTTGAAATTCATGGCACAAATGCTGTCTTCATGGAGGAGAATAGGCTGTAAGGAGAAGATGGTAATCTTCTCCTTATTAATTTAAAAAGGAGAAAGGAAAAATCGAAAGCATATGGATATATACAGACTATCAGAAAGTATAAATAAACTGGGACATATAGGCTATGTAGAAGGCAGGGGAACCAGTCGAATGGCCTATTCAGATGCTTTCTACAAAGGCAGAGATTATGTGAAATCCCTTATGGAAGAAGCAGGCTTGACAACCCATATTGATGCTGTGGGAAATCTTACCGGTGTTTTAGAAGGCAGTGAACCGAAGAAGATAGCAATCGGCTCCCATATTGATACAGTGCCAAACGGAGGAATGTACGATGGAGCATTAGGCGTTCTCGCCGGAATCGAAGCAGTGAGATCATTAAAAGAGATGAACTATCAAAACCGATATACTATAGAGATTATAGCTTTTAATGAAGAAGAGGGGAACGTTGTAGGTGGCACTTTCGGAAGTAAAGCCTTTGCAGGTGCTAAACTTGAAGACAGCATGATTGAAAAAATGGCACAATACAATATGACAATTTCTGATTTTAAAAGTGCTAAACGAAATGGGAAAGACTATTTGGCATACCTTGAATATCACATTGAACAGGGAGGTATTCTTGAAAAAATAAATACAGAAATTGGAATTGTGCCCGGAATTTTTGGAATAATCAGATATCGTGTAGTCGTAAACGGAGTTGCAAACCACGCAGGAAGCACACCGATGTATCTGAGAAATGATGCTCTTGAGAAATCATGCAATTTTATTACAGATTCTTACAATATGGCACGAAAAAAGAATAATACAATGGTTTGTACCATCGGTGTGATGAATATTGAACCGGGAGCAGTGAATGTGATACCCGGAAGAGCAGAGTTTGTTATAGAACTGAGAGATAAGGATATGACAGACATGTATGAAGTGATTAACGAGCTTCAGGAAAAATATGCAGGTGACAGTATAGAGATGACTAAAATCATTGAGCAGGAAAATACAGTGTGTTCACCGGAACTTATTTCGCTGCTAAAAGAGTGTGCAGAAGACCTTGGCTACAGTTCAGCAACGGTTTACAGCGGTGCAGGCCATGATTTAATTAACACAAGCATGATAATGCCGAGTGCACTTCTGTTTATTCCGTCGGTAAAAGGTATAAGTCATCACAAAGATGAGTTTTCCAAAAATGAACATATAGAGAAAGGTACTAAGGTTTTGATTGAAGCAATTAAACGAATCGATGGAGGTGACTACGATGAAAATTAAGATTATTAATCCTAATACTACATTAGAAATGACCGAAAGTATTCGAAAAATGGCAGAGAGTGTATGCGATTCGGATACGGAATTGCTTGTAGTGAGTCCGGAAACAGGTCCTGCAAGTATCGAGGGATATGTAGACGAGTATATGGCAGCCTTAGGTGTTGTCGACGAAGTTATTAAAGGTGATAAAGAAAACTGTGATGCATATATTATAGCCTGCTTTGGGGATCCCGGTCTGCAGGCAGCAAGAGAAGCCACAGACAAACCGGTTCTGGGAATCGCTGAATCTGCAATGTCGGTTGCAAAGGTAATTGCACCGTATTTCAGCATATTATCTGTACTGGACAGATCAGTAAAGGTTACAGATGATCTGGTTGGAGCATATGGATGCAAGGAGTTTTGTCGTTCTATACGTAGTACCGGATTGGATGTTCTGGAGTTTGGAAAGAACCCTGAAAAAGGACTTGAAGCTTTGATAGAGCAGGGAAAGAAGGCGATTAATGAAGACGGTGCGGAATGCATTCTTCTGGGCTGTGCCGGTTTTGTTGACTTTGTTGAAGCAATGAATAAAGAACTCGGAGTACCTGTGCTAGATGGTGTTTCTCCGGCTGTAAAACTTGCTGAGGCGTTTGTAAAGCTTGGCATTAAGACCAGCAAGATGAACACCTATAAGTATCCGGAAAAGAAAGACGTAATCGGTTTTGAAAGCATAAAGGAGGGTTTATACCTATGAGTATTTTAATTAAAAACGGAACGATTTTAACAGATGTTGATGAATATAAGGCAGATGTTCTTATAGAAGATGAAAAAATCGCGGCTATAGGTTTTAACTTAGAAGAAAAAGCGGATCAGATTATTGATGCCACAGGGAAATACGTTATGCCCGGTGGAGTGGATCAGCATACACATTTTTCGGCATTATGCAATGTTGGTAATAAGGACACTGCAGGTTATGAAACTACAGATTCTGCTATAAGAGGAGGAACAACAACAATAATTGACTTTGCTCCACAGGACCCCGATACAGGGCTTCTTGACTCCATTGATTATAGAATAAATGTCAGAGCAAAAGACAAAGCATGTGTGGATTTTTCACTTCATGCGATGATTACATATATTATGGACAGTATGTTCGATGAGATTAAACAGTTTCCTGAAAAAGGTATTTCAAATATTAAAGCTTTCATGGCCTATAACGGATCACCGCTTCACTGTGATGACGGTACCCTTGTAAGAATAATGGAAGAATGTAAGAAAGTTGGAGCAACAGTTTTTGTTCATGCAGAAAGTGGTGAAATCATCAACTTTCTTAGAGATGAATGTGTGAAAAAGGGGCAGCTGACTCCGCATTACCACTACGTTTCACGCCCTCCGTATACTGAAGCCGAAGGAGTTCACAGAGCCTGTTATTTAGCTGAGAAAACAGGGGTGCCCCTTTATATCGCACATGTCACATCAAGAGAAGCCCTTGACGAAATCGTGTATGCAAGAGGCAGGGGCGTGAATGTAAACGGAGAAACATGTACTCATTATCTTACAACTACAAAGGAAGTTCTTGATAACCCTGATTTTAACGAAGCTGCAAAATATGTCTGCTCACCGGCATTGAGAGATCAAGAGGACGTAGATGCACTGTGGGATGCTTTGAATAAAGGTCTTCTTACGGCTATTTCTTCAGACCACTGCGGAATCGATGTGAAGGAACTGAAGCAGGCAGGAAGGGACAACTTTACAAATATTCCAAATGGTTCACCAGGAGCAGGGGATCGATTTGCAATGATTTGGACATATGGTGTAGAGGCAGGCCGCATATCCAAAAACAAATTTGTTGAACTAATTTCATCAAAACCGGCAAAGATAAATGGTATCTATCCAAGAAAAGGTGCTATTCAGGTGGGATCAGATGCTGATATTGTTATTTTTGACCCTGATTATGAGGGTATTATCCGACTTGAGGATAATCCAAACGGTGTTGACTACAACGTTTATGAGGGAAGAAAACAGATTGGCAAAATTGACATGGTCTTCCTGAGAGGAAACCTTGCGGTTGAAGATGGCAAGTTTGTTGGAACTTATGGAATGGGTAAGTTTATTCCGGCAGAAATGTATGCCGCATGTTACAACGGAATTTAATTATTTTAATAAAGTGAGAGGTGATAAATATGAAAGTACTAACTTTTGGCGAAATAATGCTAAGACTTAAAGCTCCCGGTCATGAAAGACTGATGCAGACACCTTTTTTAGAGGCAACTTTCGGAGGTGGAGAAGCTAATGTTGCAGTTTCTCTTGCCAATTATGGCATGGACGCAGCTTTTCTTACCTTCCTGCCTGAGAATGCAGTTGCAGATGCCTGCATTGGTGAGCTTAGAAGATTCAATGTAGATACCAGCAGAATCATCAGAAAAGACGGACGTGTAGGAATATACTATCTTGATGCAGGAGCAAATCAGCTGCCAAGTAAAGTAATCTATGACAGAGCATATTCAAGCATTTCTCTTGCAGGCCCGGGAGATGTTGACTGGGACAAGGCTTTTGATGGTGTGGAATGGATGCATATCAGCGGAATTACTCCGGCAATTTCCGAAAGCCTTATGAAACTGTCAATTGAAAGCGTAAAGGAAGCAAAGAAGAGAAATATTACAGTGTCCTGTGACCTGAACTACAGAAAGAATCTGTGGAAGTATGGTAAAAATGCTCAGGAAGTAATGTCTGAAATGGCCGGTTACTGTGACGTCCTTATTGCAAATGAAGAAGATGTTCAGAAATCCCTTGGAATTACAATTGATGTTGATGTTGAATCAGGCGAAATCGACAATTCTAAGTATGAGATTCTTGGAAATAAGGTTCTTGAAAAGTATCCTAACGCTAAAATGATTGCTATCACTCTTCGTGAATCAAAGAGTGCTGATACAAACGGATGGTCAACATGCATCAATAACAGGGAAAAATTCTACGTAAGCAGACATTATGACATCAATGATATCATTGACAGAGTAGGCGGCGGAGACAGTTTTGCCGGTGGTCTGATTTACGGACTTAACAACTACGATACATTGGAAGAGGCGCTTGAATTTGCAACAGCTGCGTCATGCCTGAAGCATAGCGTAATCGGTGACTTCAACAGAGTAACGGCTGATGATGTTAAGAAGCTGATGGCCGGAGACGGAAGCGGTAGAGTGCAGAGATAAAGGAGAGATTCTAATGAGTGAATTACTTAAAGAAATATCGAAAATAGGTATCGTTCCTGTTGTTGTATTAGAAGATGCGGATAAGGCAGCAGATGTAGCTAAGGCCTTGCAGAAGGGTGGAATTAACTGTGCTGAAGTGACTTTTAGAACTGCAGCAGCGGAACAGTCTATTAAAAACATTGCTGAAGCATGCCCAGACATGCTGCTTGGTGCCGGAACAGTGCTTTCAACTGAACAGGTTGATCGTGCCGTTGCGGCAGGAGCAAAGTTCATTGTAACTCCAGGTTACAATCCAAGTGTTGTAGATTACTGTGTATCAAAGAATATTCCAATTGTTCCGGGATGTATGGATACTAACGCAATTGAAATGGCGTTAGAGGCAGGACTGGATACTGTTAAGTTCTTTCCTGCAGAAGCTGCCGGAGGACTTAAGATGATGAAGGCTCTTGCAGGACCATACACAAACCTTAAGTTTATCCCGACCGGCGGAATTAATAAGGACAACCTTTGCGAATATCTTGGTTTCAGGAAAATCATTGCATGTGGCGGAAGCTGGATGGTAAAAGGTGATCTTGTCAATAATGACAGATTCGATGAAATCGAAAGAATTACTGCTGAGGCTGTGCAGAAGATGCTTAATTTCAGGGTTGTTCATATTGGCATCAATAATGATGACGAAGAATCAGCAAGGGCACAGGTAGGAAGATTTTGTGAACTGTTTGGATTTAAAGCTGATGAAAAATCCGCATCTACATTTGCATCAGATGAAATAGAAGTATGCAGAAAGAGATTTCCGGGAACTCATGGTCACATCGCCATAGGAACAGGAAATGTTGAGCGAGCTGTTTACTATCTGGAAAAGAAAGGCGTGGAATTCGACTTTTCTACAGCAAAGTATAAGGGTGATAGGCTTACATCTGTATACCTTACTGAGTGCATCGGCGGATTCGCTATTCATCTTGTTGAAAAATAGAGGAGGGTCATCACATGAATTACATATCAGATAATACACAGTCAATTAAACATTCTAAAATCAGAAAAATGTTTAATAAAGCGCTTGAATATGATAATCCAATAAGCTTTACCATTGGTGAGCCCGATTTTACTGCATCAGATAATGTTGTTGAGGCAACCATTCGTGCACTTAAGGAAGGAAAGTCAAAGTATTCTGAAAATGCCGGAATTAAACCCTTGAGGGAAGCGATTTCAAGATATTTGGAGAGAGAATGCGGTCTGCTATACAATCCTGTGGACGAGATTACTGTTACAACAGGAGCAATGGGTGGTATCTATCAGGCACTGAAAGTAACTCTTAATCCGGGTGATGAGGTTATTGTAAGCGAACCTTGCTGGACAAACTATACTCAGCAAATCAAAATGTGTGGCGGCGTTCCTGTCAGTGTACCTGTTGATTTTGAAAACAGTTTTTCACTAGATCCTGAGAAAATTGAGAGGAGCATTACCAAATCAACAAAAGCAATAATGATTAATTCTCCGTGCAATCCTACAGGCACTGTTTTATCTGAGGAAGTTTTGATAAAGGTTGCAGATATTGCAAAGAAATACGATTTGCTTGTTTTCTCTGATGAGGTATATAAGCATATCATATTTGATGAAGCCAAGCATATCAGCATTGCATCTCTTCCTGACATGAAAGAGAGAACTCTTGTGTTCGATAGTTTTTCAAAGACCTTTGCAATGACAGGCTTCCGTGTGGGTTATGTTGCAGGTCCATCGGAAATCATTAGTAATATTACTAAACTTCAGGAAAACATTGCTGCATGTGTAGCGATGCCGTGCCAGTATGGTGCAGTGGAAGCTTTAGAAGGTGGAAAAGAACATCTGAACATGATGGTTGAACAATATGAAAAAAGAAGAAACTATATTTCAGAGAGACTATCCAAAATGCCTTATATTAAATATGAAAAGTCAAAAGGCACATTCTATGCGTTTATCTCAATTAAAGATACCGGTATGACCAGTGAAGAATTCGCTATGAAGTTATTGGAAAAGGAACAGGTTGTAGTTGTTCCAGGCGATGCATTTGGAGATTTCGGGGAGGGATATATAAGAATATCCTTTGCAACCTCTATGGAGAACATTGAAAAAGGAATGGATAAGCTAGAGTCGTTTTTGAATAGTTTGTAATAAATCCCGCGATCATCATATAAACCTTCAATATAATAATAGAAAAGGGCATATCGTATTAATGAATAATGTTTCGTTAAGGCGGTGCCCTTTTCATGTACTCAAAATCTGGTTTGTCTGGGAAAGTCAAACACGGAGATTGCGACGACTCTTTTCCTTTCGTAGGCGCCAGAGGATTGATTGTAAATCATCAATAGGGACCTCATAATTTAATGTAGAAAAAGCGAGTGTTTCACTCTAACTACACTCGAATAGACATAAAATCAAAAGATACAAGCAATTCATATTTTTCTTTGAAACAGTTGCAGATATGGTCATATAAAGAAGCTATTGAATGATTGTGAGAAACAATATACTTGTTTTCTTAGTTGAAATTATCTGTTGTATAATTGTGTTAGCGTTCACAGAGCAATGGGAGGGGACATGTTTAGCAAAAATTGCCCGCGGACAGTGTCGGAGTTCAAAAATTGCCACTAAGTCTGCAATTTTTCCGGTTGGCTTGCACTGCTCTTAACCTGCTCTTTGTTCTTACGGCTGACTGGTGTATAATACAGCTAAGATTATTTACAGGAGAGTGGGATATGCATTTTGTTGACGCCAAGGGAATACTCACAAAAAACAACGGATTCTACGGAATGAATATATACAGAGGCTGTACTCACGGCTGCATATATTGTGACAGCAGAAGCAGATGCTACCACTTTACTCATCTTTTCGAGGATGTTGAAGTGAAGCAGAATGCGCCGGAACTGCTGGACGCAGCGCTGAAATCCAAGAAAAATAAGTTTATGATAGGCACCGGGGCAATGTCTGATCCCTATATGCATTGTGAGGAGCAGCTGAGGCTTACCCGAAGATGCCTGGAAATCATTTTGACGGCGAGGAATAAAAACAGATTATTTCCGGGGCATATCACGTTCATAATGGGATGTGCTCTTTTTTTATTTTTTGGTTTTTGATGGAGGAATGGAGTTTGGTGTGCATTGATCGAGGGGAGAAAGCCTGTGAATTTATATACATGGCACGTTTTTTTCAAATTGTCGGAA
>JALENF010000134.1 GCA_022767945.1 Bacillota bacterium | reverse complement strand
GGCTCTGACTGTGTTTGCAGAGACCTGTTTTGCTGCAAATGACCCGCTGGCAGTGGTAAATAATCTCTCAACATTTATCTTCAGCCTGATAAGAGCAATAGGACTTATCCTTCTGGGATTCGGTATAGTGCAGGTGGGACTTTCTCTTAAGAGCCATGATCCGTCGCAACGCGCCAATGGATTCCTGACACTGGCAGGAGGAATCATCATCACGTTCACAAAGGAAATCCTGACTCTTATAACCGGTTAGGGAGTGAGGCAGCATGAAGGATGCAGATGACCTTTTAAAGGAACTTGCAGATATCTTACAAGTGATGTATATATCAGACCTCAGAGTTAAACCGTTCTGCGATATTGCAGTAAGAATACTCAGAAGCAGTATTGCTGATCTGAACGGATATCGGGCTGAAGATATCAGTGAGGTGCTGGAATATGTTTCAGATGAGAAACAGGAGGGTAAACGGAATGACGATTGAAAGAGAACTGAAGGATATATTGTATGAACGTATGAGCCGGGAGTATGATGATTTCTTGACGGCACTTTCCGCGAAGAGTCCTGATGAGATAATCAGGGCATCTTATGAAAAGGTGTTTAAAGAGGATATTCTTACAGTGGTAGAAAGCAGGATGATTGAACCGAAGTATGTGAAAGCACTGTTAAGGGAGAATTACCCTCTTGAAGGATGCTATCAGAGGTGGCTTGACGAGGATGTTTCGTATATGGAAGATCTCAGATGCTGTATTGAGGATCATGCAAAGGGAATGATTAGATATACAGACAAGGAAAGGGGAAGATAGAATCTGGCAGCGTGACAGCTGCCGATACATTTTCGTATAAACCCAATAAGCAATATCGCAGATAATACGCGTAAAAAACATCTCCTCTTATGACGAGAGTCACGAGAGAAATAATTTGACTGCACTTTACGTGCAGTTTCAAACTGAAAGGAGATGTTGGCAATGAAGAAACTGAAAGAAGTATGCCATGAAGCCGGAGTTTCACGGCGGGCTGTTCAGGGGTATGAGAATGCCGGTCTGGTAAGGGCGACGGCAAAGAATAAGTACGGACATTTGCTGTATGATGAGCTGGAAGAGGAAAGGATAAAGCGAATAAAACTATTTCAGGGCATGGGACTGTCACTCAAAGAAATTGCGGCTGTGATAGATGCTTCGGATGAAGTTCTGAAACCTGTGCTGGAGACACAGATTAAAAAGCTCAGAGAGAGTATTGAAAGAAATATGAAGCTGATTCATACGGCAAATGAGTTGATAAGAGAAATCGAAAAGAAGAGGTGAAGACCATGAGGAAAATTAAGAACTGTGTCGTAATGCTGATACTGTTAATGGTTGTTTTTATGATGACTGGCTGTGATAGTAAAGAGCCAGTTCTGAAAGGGATTGGTAAAATAGTAGAGGTTCAGTGCGGAGCAGAATTCAATCTTGATGACTATCTTAATGAGAATCTGAAGATTAAAGATGAAACCGATGACGGAATGAAGGAATATAAGCTGAAGGATTTGGAGTACACCGTAAAGTGTGATGACGAGATCTACAATGAAGAAACAGGTGACGTCAAGACGGATGACTACGGTACATTTGATGTGAAGCTTGTAGTTAAAGATGAATCAGGGAACAAGGCAACACTTGAATTCCAGCTGTTCCTGAACCCGGTGGAGGTTACTAAAGGAACATATACATATCCCGATGATAGTGCAAAAGGAAAGTTTGGCGTTCAGGGATATTGTGAGATAAAGAACACGTCATCGCAGTTTCTTAAGCTCAGCGATATATGTATGCAGCTTATTGATAAGGATGGTGTGATTACTTACGAAACAGATATGCCGGATTTCTCGACGGAGTACCTGTCGCCTGGAAACAGCTGCTATGTTATGGATGATTTTGCTGGATGGAACGTTGAATTCAATCATGAAGATGACATAGCGGATATTATCGTTGATTTTAATTACAGCAGAGACAAGACGGAAAATGACACTACTCTGGAAGTAGGCAAAATGGAAGTAGGCTCAACTGTGGAACGCTATGAGGCGACTGCAATAGTAACCAATCCATATGATAAAGGTGTGGATTATTACATGATTCTGGCTGGCATGTATGATAAGGAAGGAAAACTGATAGGAATCATGAAATCTTATGGTGATACTACAAGCCTTAATCCTAAAGGCAAGGGCAAAGCTGTGCTTAGATGGTATGCTGAGTCAATGGCAATTCCGGACAAGACAAAAGATGTCAAGGGCCAGGCAAGAGTAGTAACATATCAGGGTGAGTAAGAAGTTCCGGAACAATCAATGTGCAATACTTGAGAAGCCTGGTATCATTGTAGGGCTTCTCATGATAATGTAAAACCGAATGCTCAGTATATACATAAAGCGTCAAAAAACGACGATTAACATAACAAAAGTGATTTAAGTCTGTACGATTATTGAAATATGAAGTATACTGAAAAAAACACTGTAAAAAAGAGGTCTAATATGAACGAGCTATATATACCTGATCCAATCATTAGCGAAGATGAATTAACGCGAATGCGGGATTTGCAAGCTAAATACGAAAAGATGATTAAACCTAATGCAATTGTGCAGACTGGTAAAAAAGCTGGTACCAAAATAGCCAATATAGTGCCTGATAAGGTTAAGGATGTTGGGACAGCAATTGGTGAAACGCTTAGTGCTGCAGACTTTTACAAGAAAGCTATAGAGTATGCGACTGCAGGGTTTGTGCAGCTTGAACAGCTGGCTGCTAAAATGACAGTAAGCGAGAAAAGGGCTGTTCAGAAGGTTAATAAGACGATAGCTGATTACGATATTTCATCGCTCGAAGAAATATGTTTTGCGCGTGCAAATGATATTGCAAAGATAGTAAACGGATATCGTTCATCTGATGTTCTGCTTGCGACACTTGAGGGTGCCGGAACCGGAGCCCTTGGATTTGCCGGTCTTGTTCCAAATTTTGTTGCCAGCACATTTTTATATTTCAGGGCAGTTCAATCTGTAGCAATGTATTATGGATATGATGTGAAAAATGACGCATCTGAAATTGAAATAGCGAGCGCAGTTATGATGAATGCTTTTAATCCGGCAGCAGATGCTATAAACAACGAGCTTACGGCTATGATCGGTAAATTTATGGTATTTACTGAAACAACAGCTGTAAAACAGGCGAGTAATAAAACCTGGGCTGCGATGATTGAACATGGTGGTCTTGGCTTGCTGATCGCTCAGATTAGAGCTTTATCAAATAGTGTTGCGAAGAATGCTCTTCAGTCAGCCGGCAGGAAGGGACTTGAGCAGACAGCGTTTAAAAATATCCTTGAGCAGTTAGGAAAAAAAGCTACATTGAAGAATACCGGAAGAGCAATGCCGGCTCTTGGAGCTGTTTTCGGGGCATTATTTGATACTGCACAAATGAAAAAGATAATAGATTATGCAGATATCTTCTACGGAAAGAGATTCATTGAGGAAAAAGAAGTTCGAATCAATGCAATCTTGTATCCTGCAGGAGATAATGAACTGATAGCAGTTGATGCTGATGAAGAAATAATTACGGAATTAGGAACTGATAACACGACTGCCACAGAATAATCCATGGAGAAATTTGGGAATCAGGCAAAAACTTTAACAATTGAGGAGAATAACGTAAATGAAAAAAGCAAAACGCATATTAACTTTGATTATAATGATTGCAGTATTTTTAGCAGGAGCAGTGGTTGCTGATGTTTTGAATATCAATTATTTCTCGAATGATGAAAACAGGGTCTCTGTCGATCAGATGAAGGTTGATATCATTGAAATATCAGAAATGGCTGCGTTACAATATAATTATGAAGATGATTTCGAATATGATGGAGGTTCACTTAAGTTCCTGGGAAAAGACGTGCCGTTTACAGATAAGAGTATGACAGTATTCTATAAGGGTATAGTTAAAATTGGAACTGATATGGAAAAAGCAGATGTTTCTATGAATGCAGCCGGAAATAAGGTGACAATTTCCGTACCTCACAGTGTTGTACTAAGTCATGAAATAGATGAAGACTCTTTCCAGGTAATTGATTTAGATAATGGACTATTCAACAGAGTAAAACTGGAGGACGATACAGAATTCAGAAAAGAACAGAAAGCTGCTGTTGAGAAGAAAATACGTGAAGACGGTGTATTTGAGGAGGCAGACAATAATCTGGAATCACAGCTGATAAAGTACTTTGAAATGGCATATCCGAATGTAAAGGTTGAAGTTGTATTTAAATAGTCCATTGTGTACATACCCAGTCCGCGTGGCTGGGTTTTCTAATATATAGATATCTTCTGCAGATCGGAGACTAACTCATGAAGATAATCGTCACTGTTGCTCTGGCATGTGTCGGAGCTTTTTTTGTTGGCGCAATACTCGTAGTAGCTGACAGAAAGGAGGAATAATCAAGTGTTGGATAACTGGGTAGTACAGAATCTGCAGAACACACTGGGCACTTGCCATGAAAAGTTCTGATGAGATATACAGACAAGGAAAGGGAAAGATAGAATCTGGCAGCGTGACAGCTGCCGGTACATGCCGGGTATTTCATATAGAAACAGAACAACAAATAACTGGTTGTGATAATAATTCAAAAATATTATGCATAAAATATATAAAAACGGTACAAAATGTATAGAAACAAATAAATTTTCGTTGATTTTCTATGGCAATCGTAGTAATATATTACTATGTACAATTTGGAGGTTGTTGATATGGAGTCTAATGTCAGAATAACGAATATTTCAATCAGGAATTTTAAGAATGTTAACAGAGGTGAAATATCTCTTGTCAATAGCAGAAAAAACTTTAAGGCAAGTGTTTTAGGTCTATATGGCCAGAACGGCTCGGGAAAAACTGCGTTGATTGATGCACTGGAACTGCTGAAGAACGCATTGTGTGAATTCGAAATTCCGGATAAATTTGCTGACTATATCAACGTTGATTCCGACTGTTCGGAAATTGAGTATTCTTTTGATGTTGCTCTGGATGAAACAGTATATCCTGTTATGTATCGTCTGACTTTGATGAGAGATATTGTACAGGATAACGGAAATTCAGAGAGTGCAATAGAAGAAAGAGTACGATGTAAAGCTAAAGTCTCAAATGAAGTGTTAAGATGCCAGACAAAGACACCAGGCGGAAAACTTAGAATGGGGCGAATAATTGATACCGGATCAACTGCAGTTTTTGTTCCAAAATCCAAATATGATTTACTTGTTGGCGGGAATAAAGAAACCTCGACAGATCTTCTTGTTTCCAAAAAACTGTCACAGAAGACAGCAAAATCATTTCTGTTTTCAAAAGATTTATTGAATGCAATAAGGAAAAAATACAGCGAACAGAGCAAAACTGAAGATGAGGAATCAAAAGAATTAACACATTATCTGGCTTTAATTGAGTCTTTAGTCAAGTTTGGCAATTCTGAACTGTTTGTAATAAACACAGCGAATTCGGGTCTGATAAGCCTGAATGCACAACCGCTTGTATTCAAAATTCAGGGCAAGAAAACGGGAACACTTGGAACAATTGCTGTGCCTATTGAAGAACCTTCAGTTATACCGGAAGAAATGTTTCATGTTACGGAAGCTGTAATTGGAAATATGAACATAGTGCTTGAGAAGATTGTTCCGGGACTCACAATTGCTGTAAAGGATCTTGGCAGTCAGCTTATGCCGAATGGATCTGCCGGGAAAAGAATCGAACTTGTTTCAAAGAAGAACAGTAAGGAAATTCCTTTAAAATATGAGTCTGAAGGAATAAAAAAGATTGTTTCGATTCTACAGCTGCTTGTTGTCGTTTATAACCAGAAGTCAATAACCGTTGCAATTGATGAGCTTGACTCAGGAGTGTTTGAGTATCTTTTGGGAGAACTGCTGAGGATAATATCTGAAAAGGGAAAAGGACAGCTGATATTTACTTCTCATAATCTCAGACCATTAGAGACAATTGACAGGGGTTTTGTGGCATTCACCACAACGAATCCGGATAACAGATATATCAGACTTGCCAATGTTAAAGAGAACAATAATCTTAGAGATTTCTACTACAGAGACATTATACTTGGAGAGCAGGATGATGCTGTCTATGATCTGACAAACAATGCGGAGATTGCATTGGCATTCAGAGAGGCTGGTGAGAGCATTGGCTCGTAAGAAAATAGTATTTATCATAGTAGAAGGACCTTCTGACCAGGATGCGCTGGAGCTGCTGCTGAATAATATTTTTGACAGTAACAGGGTGTTTGTTCATGTTACTTACGGGGATATCACCAGCAGAACAGGGAATAATACATCCAATATCCTAAAGAAAGTAACTGAAGAGATAATAGGATATGCGAGGAACAATCATTTTGATAAAGTCCATTTTCAGCAGGTTATTCATATTATTGATATGGATGGAGCTTACGTATCAGAGGATTGCATAATCGAAGATAAAACAGTGGAAAAAACAATATATTCCCCGGATTCAATAAAAACTCGTAATAAGCAGAGCATAATAGAAAGAAATCTTGTTAAAAGCAAGAACATTGATAAGCTGTCTGAGACACCTGTAATATGGGGAGAAATTCCATATTCAGCTTATTATATGTCCTGCAATCTTGATCATGTCCTATATAATAAACTGAACAGCACTGATGAAGAAAAGGAAAATGATTCTTACAGATTTGCGCGTAAATATAAATCTGATACAGAAGGCTTTAAAGAATTCATATCAGAATCTGATTTCTCTGTTGGCGGGGATTATCTTTCAAGCTGGAAGTATATAAAAGAAGATAAGCACTCTCTTGAACGGCATACAAACTTAAGTTTATGTTTTCCAAAAGAATAATGATTACATAGCTCGGACTGACTCCGGGCTTTTTAATTTGCGGGAAAGGAGGTCAATCCGTTATAACTACTACACATGGAAGGAGGTTCAGATGTCGGATAACTGGGTTGTACAGAACCTGGAGAACACACTAGGCACGTGGAATGAGAAGCTGGCAGAGATCTGGACTCTGCTGACACAGTCACCGGATAAATTCAAAGGTGGAGACATATGGCAGGTTATACTGAATATACACGGAGCACTGCAGGCAATAGGAATTGCCTTGCTGGTGCTCTTTTTTCTTGTCGGTGTTGTCAGAACATGCGGCACGGTTGCAGAACTCAAGAAACCGGAGCATGCTGTAAAGCTC
>JALENF010000102.1 GCA_022767945.1 Bacillota bacterium | reverse complement strand
TGCCACGGAACGTAAGCCATGGCAAGCACCATAGGCTGCAGCTTCTGCTTTGAGGAAGCATTCGCCGAAGTATCCGACAAAGCACTAGACGAGGTGTCCTTAGGGCAGCCAAGCGGAAGCTCCTCCAGCTCCAGCAGATTTATGGGCATTCCAACATAAGGTTCCTGCTTATTCAAAACGAAAAAAACCCCTTTCATAGTAATATACTATATTCTATGAAAGAGGCTTCAGCTCCGTGACAGATTTAAACTTATACCCTTCAGTTTTCCAGTTCTGTATCAGTTCGTCGAGCACCTTCGCGTTGGTTTTGGAGGTTGAGTGGAGAAGGATTATCGCTCCGTTGTGGGTGCGTGGCAGCAGCTTCTGCAGCGCTTCCTCCCGGGTCGGCTGGTCGTCTACGTACCAGTCAACGTATGCCAGACTCCAGAACACTGTGGTGTAGCCCAGCTCTTTCGCCATCGCCAGGTTATCAAAACTGAACTTGCCTTGCGGCGGCCTGTAATATTTCTGCATTTCCTTTCCGGTGATGGATTTATACATATCCTCAACCTTGGAAAGCTCCCGCGAAAAGGCATCCTTGCCAGAGATTGCGGACATATCCGGGTGACTCCATGTGTGGTTGCCCACGATATGCCCCTCATCCACCATGCGCTTTACCAGTTCCGGGTTCTTCTCGATGTAGGTTCCCACAAGAAAAAAGGCGGCAGGAACCTTCTCCTTTTTCAGCACGTCGAGTATCTCGTCGGTGCAGCCGTTCTCAAAACCCGCATCAAAGGTGAGATAGAGCTCTTTCTTTCTGGCATCCGCGCAGTAGTAGGCATTATATTTAGCAAGCTCAGAAACAGAGGCGTTTCCTATGGGAAGCTGACCCTCCCGTTGAAAGGACAGACCCCAGTTTGCAGGTGCCGAAACCGGATAACCGTGTTCGCTGCGCAGTTGGTTTTGATAGATCTTCGTCCCGGCGTATCCGCCGACCGCAACCGCAGCCGCCAGAATGGGAATGCATATTTTTTTCAGTTTTCTCTTATTAAAATCCACTAGCATGTTTAAATTATATGCGGAAAAAACGAGTATATTCTTGTGAATGGGAAAAAGAATGGTGTATAATTTATGGGACGCGTTTTTCGGGAAGACGCAGAAGAAATATAACGGAATGTGAGGGGAACATATAATGAAATTTGTAATACAGAGAGTTACTGAAGCGAGCGTTACCATAGATGGAAGAGTGAGTGGACAGATTGGAAAGGGATTCCTGGTTTTTATCGGCGTGGGCCAGGAGGACACTAAGGAGATTGCGGACAAGTTTATCAAGAAGCTGATCGGGCTGAGAATTTTCGATGATGAAGAGGGAAAGACAAACCTTGCGCTGAAGGATGTGGACGGACAGCTGCTGCTGGTTTCGCAGTTTACCTTATACGCAAACTGCAAGAAGGGGAACCGACCGAGTTTTGTTGAGGCGGGTGCGCCGCAGCAGGCGGAGGAACTGTATGAATACATCATCGAGGAGTGCCGCAAGCAGGTTCCGGTGGTGGAAACCGGAGAGTTCGGCGCGGACATGAAGGTTTCGCTGCTGAACGACGGCCCGTTTACGATTATTTTGGATGAGAGGATTTTATAAGATGTAGAATATGATGAGAGCTGAATATGGCTCTCATTCTTTGTTTTTTGGAGAAAGTTCCCGTTATGAATAATTCGGGAAATTACGTTAATAATTTACATACTACGCACTGTGAATTTAGGGCTTGAAAATTTTCGGGAGGGGGTACTATAGAGACATAAAAGTTGGAGAAACGACTTTTTTCGATTGCATTTTGCATATAATTGAAGGGAACTGTTTTTCTGGATGTAAGAATCTGCAGAACGTTGAAATAAGTGAAGGCCTGAGGGTTATGGAAAACTATGCTTTTAACGACTGCAATCTGTCAAGCATTCATCTTCCAAAGACATTCCAGGGATTCTGGTCATTATCATTATCGGGTAACAAGAACCTGAAGAGAATAATATGTGATGGTACAATCATTGATCCTAAAGCTGTTTATCAGTATAAACCTAATTGGCCGGTAGTTTTCGAGGTTTATGATAACTCTGAATTCCTAAGCTACTATAACAATAGCAAAAATGGAAGCGACAAGATTACCTTCGAGGTTAAGCCTGCTATACAATCCACAGGACTAAAGCTGAGTGCAAGCTCTGTTGTTCTCTGGGAGGGAAGTTCCAAAACTGTAACTGCTACAGTTTCTCCTGCAAATTCTACTGATGGAGTTATTTGGACAAGCAGCAACGAAGACATCTGTCATGTTTCACAAAAAGGTAAAATCACCTGCAAGAAGGCAGGCAGCGCAATTGTTACAGCAAGAACCGTTTCCGAACAGATTAAACAGGTAAACGTAATCTGCAAGAATCTGCCTAAATATCTCAATGTACAGTACGGTGGAAAAGATACAGGACTTGTAAATGTCAAGAAGGGCAAGAGCGTGAAGCTAAAGTCTGTTGTTGACGGAGGACGCACAGACGTTAAGGTTAAATGGTCAAGCAGTAACAAGAATGTTGCCGCAGTATCTTCAACAGGGAAGGTTACTGCCAAGAAGAAGGGCACATGCACAATCACATGCAGAACTGAGGTTGGCAGCCTGAAGAAAACTGTTAAGATTAAGGTAAAATAGAATTTAAGCAATTGTGGGTCCCGGCGATGCCGGGACCTTTGTTGTACGGGAAATTGCTGTACTATTGAAAAAATAGTAGGTTCAAACAATATCTGCATAATTGCCAAGTTTTATGCATCCGCCACATTCGTCAATTTTCCAGTGTTTGTATGGCGGATTTTGGCATGTTTTAATGAGTTTTGATGTAAACATGGCGGATTTGGCCGCCATAATAAATGCGGAAAATCCATAGATATGGCGATTACAGTTTTTGTTGTGAATATGCTTCTTTAGATTAGATGTAGTGAAGGATACTAAACATCAGGAAGTGAGAAAAATCGCAAATTGACTGAATGTTCATACAAATCTGATGAATTATAATACAAAAATGGTCGATAGATAATCGGCAAAAGTGCCTTTTCCGCCATAATTAATTTATTTACCTTAGAATCATGCCAAAATCCGCCATGAGAACCCCTAAGGTAGACCGAATCTGGCGGATGGAGGGCATAGCGGACATGACAGGGCGCTGAGCGGACCGAACATGGCGGGTGGCGCCGGCGCTGCCGGGACCTTTGCTGGTTTGGATACAGGATGCAGCTATTCCTTCTTCGTCAGCAGGAACACAGTTACGAAGATACACATGAATCCGACGAAGTCCAGGAACTGGAAGGACTCCTTCAGCCAGATGACCATGATTACAGTTGCGGATACAGGTTCGATGCTTGCCAGCATGCTGGCTTTCACCGGGCCGATAAGCCTGATGCCCAGCAGGTACATGGTGAAGGTCATCACTGTACCCAGAATAACCATTGCAAGGAATGCGGCGATGCATCTCGGGTCGTGCACCATAGGTGCGTTCCATGACTGAGTGGCGACGAAAAGCGTTGCCCCGCCGATAAGCATGCCGTAGCCTGTAACCGGAACTGCACCGTATCTCTGAGTCAGGTCTCCGGGAATCAGGGTATAGCAGGCCATGGCAAATGCGGACAGCAGTCCCCAGAACAGACCGAGAGGTGTGAGAACCATGGCGTGAATATTTCCGTGTGTTGCAAGGATGAAGGTTCCGATGACAGCCATCAGAATTGCTGCGAATTCCTTTCTGTCAGGAAGTTTTCTGGCTGTAAAGCAGCTGAAAATCATGACAAGAACCGGTCCTATGTACAGCAGAATGGTTGCGGTTCCTGAGTTGGAGTAGTCGATGGCAACCAGATAGGAAACCATGTTGAACAGGATTCCGAACCAGGCGAAGATGAAAAGCCTGATGACTGCTTTTCTGTCGCGCCAGATGGAAACCATGTCATTTCTGTTTTTGACAGCCCCGATGATTATCAGAAGCACGCCCGCCAGAAGCATTCGAAATGATGACAGGTATATCGGGTCAACGTTAAAATTATCAAACATGTACTGGCCGCAGCATCCGGAAAAACCCCACATAATGCCGGCCGCCAGAGTTATTATTGCACCTTTTTTCATATTCATAAAAATAATCCTCTTCTGTTGGTTTTGATAGCCCGTGGCGAGCCACAATTTCCATTATATTGCCGTAACATGCAGAAATCAAGCATATACTTGAGCGCACCGTGGAAAACTACCCGTAGACAAAACCTGAAACTGCGGAGGTACATGAACAATGGATTCCATTTGGAAAAAAGACATCGAAATGCCGGAGTTCCCGGCACTTGAGGGTGACCGGCGGACGGAGACTTTGATTATCGGCGGCGGGCTGGCTGGTCTGCTGTGCGGACATTTTCTGAATAAAAAGGGTGTGGACTACCTGCTCCTGGAGAAGGACCGCATCTGCGGCGCGACCACAGGCAGCACCACGGCCAAGATTACGGTTCAGCCGGGGCTGATTTACAACAAAACTCTCAGACGCTTCGGTCCTGACCATGCCGAAAGATATCTGGAGGCAAACAGGCTGGCACTGGAGATGTATAAGGAGATGTGCCGCGACATTGACTGCGACTTTACTGCCTGCGACAACTACATCTATTCCGTTGACCGGGAGGGTGCGCGGAAGATTCGTGATGAGGTCGATACGGTTAAGGCTCTGGGCGGTGAAGCTGTTTTTACCGAAAACACAGAACTGCCTTTTCCGGTGACCGGAGCGATGAAAACCTCCAGGCAGGCGTGCTTCCATCCCTTGAAGTTTGCCGCTGAGATTAGCCGGGGGCAGAACATACGCGAAAACAGCTTTGTCCGGCACATAAAAAAGCAGGATGACATGGCAGGCTATGAGGTGATCGTGAACTGCGGCGAGGGGGCGGACGGAAGCCACGGGCAGGAGTACAAGGTCATGGCTGACAGGGTGATTGTGTGCACCCATTATCCGATTTTTAACCTTCACGGAATGTATTTCGTCAAGATGTATCAGCACAGGTCGTATGTGGTGGTTCTGAAGGCGGACACCTATACTTTTCCTTCGGACATGTATGTGTGCGAGGACGGCGGGGATGTCTCTCTGAGAAGGCATAAAGATTTTCTGCTGGTGGGCGGCTGCGGGGGCAAGACAGGCTCCACCTCGGGAGGATTGGAGCGGCTTAGGACACGGGCTCTGGAGCTTTTTCCCTACGCAAAGATTGTTGGTGAATTTGCCAATCAGGACTGCATGAGTCTGGACGGACTGCCTTACGTGGGTCATTACAGCCCGCGGACGGAGGAGCTGTATGTCGCGACCGGTTTCAGCAAGTGGGGAATGAATGGATCCATGATGGCTGCCCTTGCTCTGACCGGAAATATGCCGGAGGAGCTTGCGGAGGTTATGAGATCTGACCGTCGGATGGCGGGGAAGCAGTTCTTTAAGAATGTTTTGTCGGCTGATAAGGCTATGCTTACGCCGACTGCACCGAGGTGCAGGCATCTGGGCTGTGCGCTGAAGTGGAACGAGGAGGAGCAGAGCTGGGACTGCCCGTGCCACGGTTCCCGGTATGACATTGACGGCAAAATACTGAATAATCCTACCCAGAATGAATTGTAGAGTCGGTTCGGGTGTGATATAATGGAATATCATATTTATTTAATCGAGGTGAAGGATTATGACAAAAGTTGATATTTTTTCGGGATTTCTTGGAGCCGGAAAAACGACTTTAATTAAGAAACTTATCGAAGAGGCTTATTCAGGGGAAAAGATTGTTCTGATTGAGAACGAATTCGGTGAAATCGGAATAGACGGCGGTTTCCTGAAGGATGCAGGTGTTCAGATCAATGAAATGAACTCCGGATGCATCTGCTGTTCTCTGGTTGGAGATTTTGGAAGAGCTCTTGAGAAGGTTATTTCAGAGTACCATCCTGACAGAATCCTGATTGAACCGTCAGGAGTAGGAAAGCTGAGCGATGTTATTCAGGCTGTTCAGAATCTGAACAATGACGAAATTACATTAAATGCCTTTACTACTGTTGTAGACGCAAAGAAGACTAAGATGTATATGAAGAATTTCGGTGAATTCTTCAATAATCAGATAGAATATGCAAGCTCTATTGTTCTGAGTCACACTGACGGACTTTCGGACGGGAAAATAGAGGCGAGTGTGGCTCTTATCCGTGAGCATAACGAGGGTGCGCCTATTATTACAACTCCATGGAGCCAGCTGACAGGAAAGCAGATTCTTGAAACTATGGAAAACAAGAACACTCTGCTGGATCAGCTGGAGCACCTGGTTGCGGAGCAGGAGCATGCCAATGACCACGACCACGACCACGAGCATGCCCATGAGCACGACCACGAGCATGAGCACGACCATGAACACCATCATGACCATGAACATGAGCACGACCATGAACATCACCACGATGATGAGTGCGGCTGCGGTCACGACCATCATCATGACCATGACCACCACCACGAGGGCCACCACCACGCTGACGAGGTGTTTGACAGCTATGGTGTGGAGACTGCACGTAAATTCAAGGTTGAACACATTAAAAACGCTTTGATGGATCTTGGAAACTTTACGGCATACGGACAGGTGCTGAGAGCAAAGGGCATCGTGGAATGTGTGGATGGAAGATGGATTCACTTCGACTATATCCCGGGCGAGCAGGATGTAAGATTCGGAGAGCCTGCGGTAACCGGAATGCTTTGCGTAATCGGTGTGGATATCCAGCCGGATGCAATCAGAGAAATGTTTAAGCTTGATGAGTAATGAGGTAATGGGGGAAGCAATGGAAATACCAGTATACTTATTTACCGGCTTTCTGGAAAGCGGCAAGACCAGCTTTATTCAGGAGGCACTTGAAGGTGAGGATTTCAACTCAGGTGAAAGAACACTTCTTCTCCTTTGTGAAGAGGGTGAGGAGGAGTATCATCCTGCCAGGTTTTTCGGAACCAATGTGTTCATCGAAACCATCGACGAGGAATTTGACATTACTCCGGAAAGGCTTGAGGAGCTTCAGAAAAAGCATGATGCGGAACGCGTCATCGTTGAATACAACGGAATGTGGAGCCTGGACACCCTGTACATGAACATGCCGGAGTCCTGGCTTGCATATCAGGAAACAATGTTTGCAGATGCAACCACATTCATGACATATAACCAGAATATGAGACAGCTTGTATTTGACAAGCTTAAGAGTGCAGAGCTGGTTGTATTCAATCGCTGCAGCCGTGACGGAAAAATGGACAAGATGGAGTTCCACAAAATCGTCCGTGCCGCAAACAGAAGGAGTCAGATTCTCTACGAGTACTCAAAGGATGATGTTGAGGTTGACGACATTGTTGATCCGCTGCCGTTCGATGTTGAAGCCGATGAATTTACTGTCGGCGACGATGCTTTTGCTGAGTGGTACAGAGATATCAACGAGGAGCAGGACAAGTACGACGGAAAGATTATTACCATTAAAGGCCGTAGTGTAACCGGCGGAGGTCTTCCTGATGACAAGTTTGTTTTCGGACGACATGTTATGACCTGCTGTGTTGAGGACATTCAGTTTGCCGGTCTTGTCTGCAAGTGGAAGGATGCGGCAAGCAGGCTGGAGCACGGCGGATGGGTTACGGTAACTGCCAAGGTCTTCATTGAGTATGACGAGGTTTACGGCGAGGCAGGGCCTGTGCTGTACTGCCTGAAGGTGGAACCGGCAGAGGAGGCAAACCCTGAGGTTGCTCAGTTCTAGGCGGATGTTGACGAATTGAAAAATCCCGCAAAGTCATCTATTGTAAACCTCCGGCAACTTTGATATAATGCTAAAAATGTCTATTTTCAGGAGTTGCAGTATACGATGAAGCGATTATTAAAAAACGGAACAGTAGTAAATGTATTTTCAGACACTCTTGACAGGGAAAATGTGCTGATTGAAGACGGCAGAATCATCGGAGTCGGAGCATATACGGACGATGAGGCCGATGTGGTAGAGGACGTTACTGGAAAGTATATCTGTCCGGGATTTATTGACGGGCATATGCATATAGAGAGTACAATGATGACGCCGGCGGAGCTGGCTAAGGCGGTTTTGATACACGGGACGACGGGAATCGTTGCTGACCCTCACGAAATAGCTAACGTCTGCGGAAAAAATGGAATAGAATATATGCTTGAGGCAAGCGAAGGCCTGCCGCTGTCGGTATACTTCATGCTGCCTTCCTGCGTACCGTCGACGCCGCTTGACGAGGCGGGGGCAGAGCTTTCGGCAGACGACCTCAGAGGCTTCTACGAAAACGGCAGGATTCTAGGGCTGGCGGAAATGATGAACTACGTCGGAGTGGTGAACGACGACCGGGAGGTTCTGGCGAAAATAGACGATGCCGTGAAGGAAGGCAGGGTTATAGACGGCCACGCGCCGCTGCTGACGGGAAAGGATCTGGACAAGTACGTGACCGCGGGGATTCAGAGCGACCATGAGTGTTCTTCCTTCGAGGAGGGGTGCGAGCGAATTCGCAAAGGCCAGTGGGTGATGGTTCGACAGGGCACTGCAGCCCGGAATCTGGATGACCTTATTGACCTTTTTGATGAGCCGTGGAACCGCAGATGCCTTCTGGTGACTGACGACAAGCATCCGGCGGACATTTTTCACGATGGCCACATCGATGCCATTGTTCGCAGGGCTGTGGCAAAGGGGAAATCACCATGTGCGGCAATCCGAATGGCTTCCATCCAGGCGGCCGGCTACTTCGGACTGAAGCGAACCGGTGCCGTTGCGCCGGGTTACAGGGCTGATATTCTTATTCTGAGCGACCTGGATAAGGTTGAGGTTGAGGATGTCTACGCCCGCGGTGAAAAGGTGGTTTCTCAGGGCTGCCTGACCTCTATCAAAACTCCTTCGGTCGACTCATCTCTTTATGACGCGGTCCGCAACAGCTTTAACGTAAGGCTCCAGGAGGCTGCGGATTTCTTCATTCAGCCGGAAAGCGACAGATGCAGAGTTATCAGATGTATCAGGCGGCAGCTTCTGACGGAGGAATGGATTGCAGAAATCGACTGGAACAGAGACAACGGAATAGATTTAGAAAGAGACATTCTTAAGATTGCTGTAATAGAAAGACATAATAATACAGGTCACAGAGGACTCGGATTCATCAACGGAATCGGCCTGAAGAAGGGTGCCATCGCTTCATCAATTTCCCATGATTCCCATAACCTGATTGTAATAGGAACAAGTGACGAGGACATGGCGGCAGTTGCAAATGCTGTAATCGAGCAGGGCGGCGGATGTGCCGCTGTCTGTGACGGGAAGGTGCTTGCAAGGGTTTCCCTTCCTATTGGCGGGCTGATGGCAGATACACCTGCAGAGGAAATATCCAGAGAGCACCATGAGCTGATGGAAAGCATTTATTCTCTGGGCGCCTCTGAAGAGGTTGCCCCTCTGATGACTATGGCCTTCGTATCGCTCACAGTAATACCATTCCTGAAGATTAATACCTTCGGGCTTGTAGATGTGGAGAAGCAGGAGCAGATCAGCCTGTATGTGTAGGGCTTTGATAACTAATAACCAGACTAAAAAAGCAGATTATCACAGGCGATAATCTGCTTTTTCTAATATGTGGCATTATTATACGTAGTCGTAATCGTCCGGACCCTGGAACCAGCTCTTTCTTCCAAGATGAAGAATGTATGCCAGCACTGCCATGATCAGGTATGCGATTGTAAAAGGTGAAGTCGGATAGAATCCGAGCTGTGCACTGTGAATCAGACCGACTGCAGATGCAACACAGCCGATAAGGGCAGTAACAGCAACCTTGTCAAGGCGCTTGTCGATGATGAAGGCGATAATTGTACCAAGGATGATACCTGTTACGATTGCACCCGCTTTTACGGCCGGTACACCGTTCCACATAACGCCGGCATCGATAAGTGCCTGAGTTGTTTCAGGACCGTAGGCAGCTGTTCCGTCAGCGATTACCTCAGTCCAGATGTTGGCAAGACCTACAGAGCCTGTAATCTGAGTGTAAAGGAAGTCAGCAACCGGTGGAACCATTGCGATTCCCACTGCTGCGTAGTGCTTAGGATTTGTATCCTTGAAGGCCTGGGCAACCATTACTGTTGCACACCACAGATATGTGATTGCACATACTGCAGGCGGAACGATGCTGTTCAGGAATGTGAACAGACCGAAGATTCCTGCAGCTCCAAGCACGATTCCGGAAATAAGTGAGTATCCGCAGCCAGCTTCAGTCTTCTTAAGGCTGGCGTGTCCAAGCCATACAGTGTTAGGAACCACACCTCCGCAAAGAGCGGAAATCATAGTGCAGATACCGTCTGCAAACTGGGCTTCTCTGACGTTGTAGTTGTCTCCTGCAGCATTTGCAGCTTCAACGTTGTCCATTGTCTCGATGAAATTGTACACTTCAACCGGGATGACAACTGAAAGATAAGGTGTAACGATAGCAAAACCGTCTATCATGTTTTCGATTACGCCTACAGGGTTCGGAATGTAGAATCCTATTCCTGTGAAGTCAGGCTGAACCCTTCCAAGACATGCTGCGTAGATTACGCCTCCTACTAGTGCAACGATTAGCGGTGGAATTTTCTTAGGGAAAAGATATCCGCCGAAGATTCCTACAACAGCAACGAACATTACCGGAATACCGATAAGCGGATCACGATAGATGTCGAATAAGCCCTGAGTTGACATCCAGATGAAACCGATACCTGCAACAGTACCAAGAAGAGCAGCTCTTGGAACGTGTGCCTTTACCCAGGGTCCGATGATGCCTCCAAAGAATTCAACAGCGCCTCCGATGAAGCAGGCAGCTGTAGCTGCTGACCATGCCATCTGAGGATCCTCAACAGCATATGAAAGCGGCATTACAACTCCGTACAGCATAACGAACATGGCCGGTGTGGAAACACCTGAAGGCAGGGCTGTAACGTCTGAACGACCTTCCTTCTTGGAAAGTCTGCGTGCCATAAACGCATAGTACAGACCGCTCAGCAGCAGGCCGACTGACATTCCCGGAATAACGTATCCGAAAACGATTTCATCAGGCCATCCAAGCACGCCGCTGAGGGTAGCAATAACGATAAGGTAGTTTACGATGTTGTTGGTAACTGCGTATGCAATACCGCCCACATCACCACGGCGAAACCATGGTACCAGAGTTTTGTTCTGCATAAGTTTTTTCCCTCCGTCGATAATAGCAATAACAAATATTTATGATACAAAAAATACGTTTTTACATTATCACAGGAATGTTCAAACATCAAGAAATAAATGACGCAAAAAGTCAAAAAATACAAAAAAGAAGGCATTTACGCCGTGTAAACGCCTTCAGGAGTTAAATTGCGATTTTTTAGAACCGGATTCCCATCTCGGCAAGCTCTGCCTTTACCTCGTCGTACATCTGCTGCCACTCAGGCACAGGTGTCAGAGTCTCCATGTCGTAAGACACATCAAAACGTGCTCCCACGTTCTTGTCCTCCATTCCGAAAACATGCTCGTACTTGTCAAGAAGCTTAAGAACGATTTCATTTGCCTGAGCTCTCGTCATGCCCTGTCTTGCAACAGCCTTTCCTACCTCGCCCATGAGACGGACCTCCAGGCCGGTGCCGTTTGGCTCGTTTCCGTTGGCAGCTCCCACACCTTCAAGGTGACCTCCGCTTACAGTAACGACGATGGCATTTGCCGCAACCCCATACAGAAGCTCCTTGGTCAGGCTTCCGCTGCATGGCCAGATGTCACATACGATAATTGCGGGCGCCTTCTTTGCAAATGTCTGGCACAGAACGGACTGCAGCCACAGACAGCCGCGCGCAGTGGTTGCGATGTCTTTGATGTGGATAGGGTGGCACAGGTG
>JALENF010000085.1 GCA_022767945.1 Bacillota bacterium | reverse complement strand
CCTGCATTCATCAGTTTTTCTATTTTGATGCAGAGGAATTCGGCTTCGAAAGCTATAAGAGCGTAAAAGGCAACGACATGCACAGAGTGTACGAAATAGGCGGGGGCATGATGGGCGGCCTGGGCGGCGAGCCGGTAAACCTTAACCTGAAGGAAGCCGTTCATCTGCTGCAGCACTTTGTCGATTTCAACAGGATGCGGCATCTTCCCATGCCTGAAGGGATAAGCGAATACGGATTTCTGCTTAACCTGGACGGTGAACTGTCCGAGCCGGATCGTTACATCCTGAACGCAAAGATATGCGTAAGACCGCGGAATGATTACGAGGCAGTCAACTACTTTCTGATGCGCTGCTTCGGCAAGGACTTCGATGGTGCGTCGATGCTGGCCGAACCGGGTGTGAAACTGGAGCTGTTCCCTGACTACAGGGCTGGTACCTTCTGCAAAAATGTGATTGATGAAGGGGATGAGGACGGAACCTACATATGCGAATCTCTTGTGGAGTTCGACAACAGGTACCATCTGACAGTCACAAGGGTTTCAGTTGCAGGTCGAAGAGTCACGCAGTACGAACGGATTAACACCATGACAGTTTCTGCCATGGAGGCGGCCATGATGCTTTCGCGCTCAGAGTTTGTCAACGTGTACGCACTCTCGCCCGAGGTGCATGCTGATGCGGGACGCTCTTTATCAAAACTGACTGAGGGCGCAATGATCACGGATTATCCGGGCGGAAAGCTTTTCATGATATTCCACGCAAACAACGATCACGTTGCAAAAAAGGAATACAGGCTAAATGAGGACGTACTGGGACTGTATTATGTTTCGGGCAGGCAGCTTATCTGTGCGTCGTATTCCAAAGAAGATATGTGGGAACTTGAAAAGGATCTGGCAAAATGTTCAATCAGAAACGGCCTAAAGCCAATTTCCAGGTACGAATTTCTGGAGCCTGTTGTCTATGAGTTTATAAACAGCGGCTTTGACAGTTTTGATGAATTCGTCGCGATAATAAGTCAGAGCGAGGAGTAATATAAGAGAGAAAAAAGAGAGAAAGGCGGGGAAGATCAATGAAGTATGAGATTATCGGTAACACTATGCCGGCAGTAGAGGTGACTTTTGAACGCGCCGGTGAGGCTATGTACACCCAGTCCGGGGGAATGGCCTGGATGTCTGAGGGCGTAAGCATGGACACCAACACAAAAGGCGGAGTGCTGAAGGGCATTGGACGTATGTTTGCGGGAGAGTCAATGTTCATGGCTACATACACATCAAGGGCACCGGGAACAAGCATAGCATTTTCCGCAACATTTCCGGGTGAAATAATGCCGGTTAAAGTGGAGGAAACCGGCGGACTGATCTGTCAGAAAGGAGCCTTCCTTGCTGCCGAGGACAGCGTTAAGCTGGAGACTCTTCTGACGAAGAAACTGTCATCCGGCTTCTTTGGAGGAGAGGGATTCATCCTGCAGGGACTGAGCGGAAGAGGAACTGCATTTCTGGAAATCGACGGAAACAAGGTTGTTAAGACGCTGGGCACCGGAGAAACTATATATGTGGATACGGGCAATGTGGTGGCTTTCCAGAGCAGCATGAAATATGAAATAGAAATGGTAAAGGGACTGAAGAACATCTTCCTCGGCGGTGAGGGACTGTTCCTTACCAAGCTTACCGGTCCGGGACAGGTAATAATCCAGACACAGAACATCGGCGAGTTCGCAGGCAGAATCGCCAAGATGATTCCGACAAGCAGCAACTAAAGAATAGTAATAAAAAAACGAGTAGATTTTGCGTCTGCTCGTTTTTGTGTGGTGTCATGTTTTCAGGGGAGTAAACCAGAGGTTTATTGATTATTATCCAGAGAATCGCTATATTATTATTACATCTAGTAAAACACACACAATTTATAACAGTTAATTGATAGGATACTACCGGAGGTATTATGGATCAGATAGAAATAGGGAAATACATTGCCGAAAAGCGACAGAGTAAGGATATGACACAAAAGTCTCTTGCGGAGCAGTTGCTGGTGTCTGATAAAGCGGTAAGTAAATGGGAACGCGGAATATGCATGCCAAATGTTGAATTACTTTTGCCATTATCTGAGATTCTGGGCGTCAGCATTAAGGAAATATTGTCTGCATCTGATGATTGTAATACATTACAGACTGATAGCTTACAGAACGATACTGTTGTTGCCGGGGCGGTTCAGCTTTACGGAAAGGAGACCCGGAAGAAGGAAAGATGCAAGGCATTCATTACTTCTTCAATTATTATTGTGTTAGCCTTTGTTATTGGAGTCTTGCCATTGTATGCCAAATACAGTTCCAGCAGGTACAGTGAACAAGCACAGGATGCGTGGGCTTCGTCGAGCACATCTGTCATTGAGCTTCTTGATCTGGTCTGTGAAATTAAAGAAGATGGCTATCTAATTGACGCGGTATCCTCTCGCAATCTGGATTTTACTGTAAATAGCAGCATTGAAGATTTGCTGAAATTCACTGATGAGACGAAAGACGGTGAGACAGTGAACACATTAAGCAAAGAGGCTGAAAAAATCATACACGACTCTTTGGGCACGATAGAACTGAATGTAAATATTGCCTTTTCAAACGGAGTAGAGAAGTACCACTGTTCTGAATCAGAAATTCAGCAGATCAGACAGCTCATGGAAGTCTTGCCGCAAATACATGACAACATTAATGAAGAAATGGGCGTAAGATCTCCGGGAATATCGCAGTTGTACAATAATAGATGAACGCATTAGAATTTAGTCTCTGATGAGGGTGAATATATATACAAGGCACGGTTTTTTGAAACTACTGAAAAAAGCCCAAAAATCAGGCACGATTTTCTTCAGATGCCGACTCTGGCCCAGGTTTTCTTATCAAAAGGTGCAGATTTGCAAAGAGAAGAATGTTTTATAAAGGAAAACGGAAAGAACAAAAGACGGCTGTGTATTATGAACATCACATACATATGAAAAATACATGTTATGAATATGAGTTTTCCAGTATCTGATGGGATTTCAGAGGAGGAAAGCAGAGGAACAATGAATTGCGCTTGTAAGTATTCGCGTCAATGAATTTTTATGTTTTATGAAAGTTTATCTTTGGGCCATTTTGCGAATTTCAGGTAAATCGAAGCCAAAATCCGGGCCAAAGATTCGGATTACGAAAAACTGTGCCTGCCGTGTGCCTTAGGTTCCCCTCGGCATAGCGCAGTCGCGCAGTATTATTCCCATTCAAAAGGCTCACACAAAACGTAAATATATTTGTTTCCGTTATCATTTTGTGATCAATACACAATGTATGCTGTTCAAGTTAATCTGCACTATGCCGTAATCTCTCCAACAACAAAAGGTTGCTCCGAAGAACAACCTTTTAATATGCTGATTTTTCTGTTGTCTGCCAACCTGCCGCCCCACGAATGCGGCTAATCTATAGAGTTTTTCTGTTGCTCTCCAACCGTCCGGCTCACGAACCGGCTTATCTATCAGATTTTTAGGGTGTCAGCTCACCAAGATAGGCACACATTTACCATCATGGCAATATGCGATTTCGCAAACAATAGTTGCCGGCAAATACTGCATAGTGCACTATTTCTCCAGCCATTTCACAGTGTTAGAGGCCAGCATATTCAACCACTGGTTGATTTAACTGAGTTCTAACAAATCAATCTGTTGTCAACATACAAGCCATATTATTCTGAATCTATCACTTATGGCACATTTCCCTGTTTTCCAAGGTAAAATACCAAAATCAAAGCCTTCGCATCGAGCCCAGGTCTGCCTCCAGGCATTTCCTCTATCAAAACCCACTGAGTCCGACCAACCTTTACCCACATTATGTCTTTAAATCAGGCAGATATGGGTAAAATCCACATAACATCGTACCCCTCATCGGCATCCATTAGAGCGGATGCCGTCATATTCAGACCAGAGTTGGAATTATTTCATAAAAAAGACGTGATTGTGTCATATCTGATAGATTTCCTGCAATAGAAATCCCTGCCCGAGATCCACCTTTAGGCAGGGAGAAAATTCTAAAATATCAATAGTGTGCGGCTGACACCGCTGTGGGCGAAAATAACAAGCTTGTGCTATTCTTCTTCCGTAAATGCGGCGTAGATGGCTTTGATAGCTTTGTTGAAGTCCTTGTTCTGAACGCCGACGATGATGTTCATTTCGCTGGAGCCCTGGTCGATCATTCTGATGTTTACCTTTGCCTCTGCAAGGGCTGTGAACAGTCTGGCTGATACGCCGGCACGGCTGCTCATTCCGCAGCCTACTGTTGCGATAAGGGCGATGTCCTCGAAAACCTCCATGTTGTCCGGTGAAAGCTGCTTGTCGAAGGCTTCAAGAAGGTCGTCAAGCTTGCCGTCAAGAGTTGCGTTTGAAATTACAACAGAAACAGTGTCTATACCTGTAGGCATGTGCTCTAATGTCATGTCGAAGTCTTCCAGGATTGCCAGGATACGACGAAGGAATCCGCGCTCGCTGCTCATCATGTTCTTGTAGATGGCGATTACTGTGAAGTCCTTGCTGCCTGCGATTCCTGTAACGATGCTGGTGTTTGCAACATCGTGCTCTGCGGTGATGATTGTGCCGTGATCATCAGGCACGTTTGTGTTTCTGATGTTAATAGGGATGTTGGCAATTCTTGCAGGGTAGATTGCGTCCTCGTGAAGAACTGATGCACCCATATATGACAGTTCTCTAAGCTCCTTGTATGAAATGTGATGGATAGGCTTAGGATTCTTTACGATTCTAGGGTCAGCCATCAGGAAGCCGGAAACGTCAGTCCAGTTTTCGTAGATGTCTGCGCCGACTGCTCTTGCAACAAGAGAACCGGTGATGTCAGAGCCGCCTCTTGAGAAGGTTTTGATCTTTCCTGTCCTGGCGTCAGTACCATAGAAGCCGGGGATAACGGCATGGTCGTGGTTTGCAAGCTCAGCTCTCAGTGCCTCGTCGGTTTCGGCAATCATAAGTCTTCCCTTGCTGTCGAACTGAATCAGGCCTTCTGCGTCGACAAAATCAAAACCCAGGAAGTCTGCAATCAGCACAGCATTAAGGTATTCTCCTCTGCTGGCGATGTAGTCAGCTGTGCATCCCTTCTTCAGGTTTTCCTTAATTCTGTCAAAGTGCTCCTGAAGGTCTGTATCTACTCCCAGGTTCAGGGCAACTGCCACATATCTGTCTTCGATAACCTGGAAAATCTGCTCATAAGGCAGGTTGTGCTCCATGTGTGTCTTGCACAGGTACAGCAGATCGGTAATCTTGCTGTCACCGTCAAATCTCTTTCCCGGTGCAGAAACTACAATATATTTTCTGTCGGGATCTGCAAAAATAATGTCCTTGATCTTAGTCAGCTGGATTCCGTCAGCAACTGATGAACCGCCGAATTTTGCTACTTTTACTCCCATATATAATCTCCTTAACAACTTAATACAAAAATATGCAACTATTATATTACAATGTGCTTTCCGTTGCAAGAACAAGAAAAATAAAGTATAATGGAAAGAATTTCACTTAGAATTTAAGAGGGAGGGGAAAAAGATTGTATGTGTAAAATTTTTAGAAACATGATCCCGTACTGGAAGTCAGTAGTGATTATAGTGTTACTTTTGTGCGTGCAGGCTTACTGCGATCTGGCACTGCCTAACTACACCTCCAGGATTATTGACGTGGGAATACAGGACAGGGGAGTTGAGCACGTTGCGCCGGAGGCGATAACTGAGGAATCATATGCTAAGGCGCAGACATTTATGAATTCAGACGACATAAAGCTGTGGAAATCCATATATGACAAAGACGGCTCTGTATACAGGCTGAATGTCAGTGATGAAGAGGAGCTTGACAGGATTGACGACGAGCTGCTTATTCCTGTTGTGGCTGACTACCAGATGAATAAGGCGATGGAGCAGGCAGAAACAGATCCTGCAGCCGCAGAGGCCGCCGGGGGAGAGGCACCGGATTCCGGAATGCCGACAGACACAGCCATGGCAGAATACAGCATAGAGGATATGGAGAAGATGGCAGAGTCCATTGGCACAGAAACGCTTATGTCCATGGGTGTGGCCTTTGCTTCAGAGTGTAGCGAGGAAGCTGGAATAGACATGGATGCAGTGCAGAAGGACTATCTGTGGAGCTCCGGAAGAAAAATGCTTGGGATTGCATTCATCATGCTGGCAGCATCCATTATGGTGGCATTCTTTGCGGCAAGAGTAGGAGCCGGAATAGGACGAAACCTCAGAAACAAGGTGTTCAGGAATGTGGTAAGCTTTTCAAATGGGGAAATGGATAAGTTTTCGACGGCATCGCTGATAACCAGAAACACCAACGATGTGCAGCAGATACAGATGGTTTCATCCATGCTGCTGAGAATGGTTCTTTATGCGCCGATTATCGCCATAGGTGGAGTTTATAACGTATGGAAGACAGGCGCAGGTATGGGCTGGGTAATCGGTCTGGCGGTCATTGTAATCATCGGCTTTGTGATGCTGCTGGCAGCAGTGGCAATGCCGAAGTTCAAAATAATGCAGACCATGGTTGACGGGTTGAATCTTGTATCAAGAGAGATACTTACGGGACTCCCCGTTATAAGAGCCTTTGGACGTGAGGAAGCTGAAGAAGAACGTTTCGACAAGGCTAACAGAAAGCTGATGGGAACTCAGCTGTTTACAAACAGAGTAATGACACTGATGATGCCGGGAATGACTCTGATTATGAACTGTCTGGTTGTTCTGATCACCTGGGTTTCCGCCCACAGAATTGATGACGGCACACTTCAGGTAGGAACAATGACAGCATTTATTACATATTCTATGCTGATAGTGATGTCGTTCCTGATGCTTACCATGATGTCAATCATGCTTCCGAGAGCAGGGGTTGCAGCAGACCGTATCGAAGAGGTTATCCGAACCACCTCCTCAGTGACCGATGCTGCAGAGACTGTGAAACTGGAGGATGCAAAGGGAGTTGTTGAATTCAGAAACGTGTCATTCAGATATCCTGACGCGAATGAAAACGTAATAAACAATATAAGCTTTACTGCAGAGCCCGGAAAGGTTACTGCGATAATCGGAAGTACAGGTTCAGGAAAGAGTACGCTGGTTAACCTGCTTCCACGATTTTATGATGTGACAGAAGGTTCAATCACAGTCGATGGAGTGGATGTTAGAGATCTGTCCCTGCAGCAGCTGAGGGAATTAATCGGTTTTGTTCCACAGAAGGGAGTTTTGTTCTCGGGAACCATTGCATCGAACCTTCGCTTCGGCAGAGAGGATGCCTCAGACGAGGAGATTGCCCTGGCGGCAGAAATTGCTCAGGCTGAGGAATTCATCGATACCAAGCCGAAAAAATATGACGACTACATTTCCCAGGGAGGAGCCAACGTGTCAGGCGGTCAGAAGCAGAGGCTTGCCATCGCCAGAGCAATTGCGAAGAATCCGAAAATCTTCGTGTTCGATGACAGCTTTTCGGCACTGGACATGAAGACAGATGCAAAGCTGAGAAAGGCGCTTTCCAGACACGTGGAAAACAGCACGGAAATCATCGTGGCTCAGAGAATAAGCACCATACTTCATGCTGATCAGATTATAGTGCTGGACAACGGAGAGGTTGCCGGAATGGGAACCCATTCGGAGCTTATGAACAGCTGTCAGGTTTACAGAGAAATAGCGGAATCTCAGCTTTCTCAGAAAGAGATTGCGAAAATGCTTGGGGAGGTGAATGAGTAATGAAAAATGATCAGAATCATGCACCGATGCCGAGAAGAGGGCGTCACGGCGGAATGGGAGGTCCTAAGGTTTCCAAGATGATGCCGGGAGAAAAGGCGAAGAACTTCAGAACCACCCTGAAAAACCTGATTGACTACATGGGAAGATACAAATTTGCGGTGCTGGCAGTTATTGTTTTCGCAGCAGCCTCCACCATTTTTTCAGTAGCCGGACCAAAGGTAATGGGAATGGCAACCACTGAGCTTGCGGAAGGGCTTATGAGAAAAATCCAGGGTAGCGGAGGAATTGACTTCGACAGAATCCTGAGAATACTGCTGTACACCCTTGGACTGTACGGATTCAGTTCAGCTTTTATCTTCGTTCAGGGATGGATAATGTCCGGAATAACACAGAAGATATGTTACAGGATGCGTAAGGATATCTCAAAGAAGATCAATCGCATGCCTATGAAATATTTTGAAAGCAGAACATACGGAGAAGTTCTTTCCAGAATCACCAATGACGTTGACACACTGGGTCAGGGTCTGAACCAGAGCATCACTCAGATAATCACTTCAGTTGCAACCATTGTGGGGGTAGTGGTTATGATGCTTTCAATTTCACCGCTGATGACGCTGATTGCGGCGGTTATTCTGCCTCTTTCCGTTATTCTGCTGTCACTGGTTGTGAAGCTGTCACAGAAGCATTTCCGCACACAGCAGGAGTATCTGGGACACATTAACGGCCTGGTCGAGGAGACCTTCGGCGGATATCTGGTTATCAAAGCCTTCAACAAGGAGGAAAGCACTGTAAAGACCTTCGAGGAAACCAACGATGTACTTTACGAGTCAGCATGGAAATCACAGTTCATGTCAGGCCTGATGCATCCTGTTATGATGTTTGTGGGAAATCTGGGTTATGCAGGCGTTGCCATTTCCGGAGGACTGCTGGCAATTAAGGGAACTATCGGAATCGGTGATATTCAGGCCTTCATTCAGTACGTCAAGAACTTCACCCAGCCGATACAGCAGGTGGCGCAGGTTATCAACCAGGTTCAGTCCATGGCGGCATCCGCAGAAAGAGTTTTCGAATTCCTCGACGAAGAGGAAGAGGAGCAGACTGCTGAAGATGCTGTAGTGCTTGAAAATCCGCAGGGTGCTGTAGAGTTCAGACATGTGAGGTTCGGATATAACCCTGACAAGGTGGTTATCAGAGACTTCAGCGCTGTGGTAAAGCCGGGTCAGAAGATTGCCATCGTAGGCCCGACGGGGGCAGGGAAGACTACTATTGTAAAGCTACTGATGAGATTCTACGATGTTCAGGGCGGACAGATTCTTCTGGATGGTCACGATATCAGGGATTTCAACAGAAGAGAGCTTCGTGACAGCTTTGGCATCGTGCTGCAGGATACGTGGCTGTATAAGGGTTCCATAATGGAAAACATCAGGTACGGACGCCTGGACGCTACGGATGAAGAGGTGAAGAGGGCGGCTGAGGCAGCTCACGCTGACCACTTTATCAAAATTCTTCCGAAGGGATATGACATGGAACTTAACGAGGATGCCTCCAATGTATCACAGGGTCAGAAGCAGCTGCTGACAATTGCCAGGGCGATTCTTGCAGACAACCGGGTTCTCATCCTCGATGAAGCGACATCATCTGTAGATACCAGAACAGAGGAACTGATTCAGAAAGCCATGGATAACCTCATGGAGGGAAGAACAAGCTTCATAATTGCTCACAGACTGTCTACGATAAAGAATGCCGATCTTATTCTGGTTATGAAGGACGGAGACATCATTGAACAGGGAAGTCACGAGGAATTGCTGGAGCAGAACGGTTTTTATGCAGATTTATACAACTCACAGTTTGACGAGAACGGAGATATTGAGTTATAATATACTTCTATAAAAGGAAAGATTTTTGCCGAGGAGGAATATATATGAGGAAACTGGTAACAATCAGTAGAGAATACGGTAGTGGTGGCAGAAAAATCGGTAAAATCCTGGCTGAGAAGCTGGGAGTACCGCTATATGATAAAGAAATAATCGATATGGCTGTTGAGAAGAGCGGGTTATCCAGAGATATAATTGAAACCGCAGAGCTCAGAGCAAAGAGCAGCTTTTCTTACAGCCTGTCATCGGCAATGAGCTTTGGAGAAGGCTATATCGGTGACAATGTTTCGCTGAACGAGAAGCTCTTCATCACCCAGGTTGACGTGATTAATCAGATTGCATCAATGGGTGAGGGCGTAATCGTGGGAAGATGTGCTGACTACATACTGAGAGAAATGCCGGGAGTGACAAACGTGTTCATTCACGCAGAACTTGAGGACAGAATCAGGAGGAGCATAGACGAGTACGGCGCTGATCCGCAGAAGGCAAAGAGCATCGTTCAGACATATGACAAGGCGAGAGCCAACTATTACAACTATCATACATGTCAGAAATGGGGAGAATACTCCAATTATAACTTATCAATAAACAGCAGCTACATCACTGAAGAGGAAGCTGCCAATCTGATTGTTTCTTACATAGAAACAAGAAGCTACTAAGGGGAGGTTAGAGAAATGAAGAGTAAGGACAGACTTGAAGAACCAAAGAAGAACGGTAACGGAAAAGCAAAGACTACGGGAACCAGTGCGGCTGCTAAAGCTGCCCTTGCAATCCTTGGAGTGGGTTTTGTCGCAGGAACAACACTGGTTGTAGGACTGGACAGAGTAATGAAGAAAGTTTTTGTAGACGAGAAATGGCCGGATGAAGAATGGTCATCAGACGACTGGGCCGAGGAGGACCTGGATAACTAAGAGCAGAAAAAACCGAAGGGAGAAGTTGCACTAATGGCAGACAAGAAAGGAACATATTATATTACAACCCCGATTTACTATCCTAGCTCCAATCTGCATATCGGACACACATATTGTACGGTAATGGCAGATGCTATGGCTAGATTCAAGAGGTTAACCGGATATGATGTAAGATTTCTGACCGGTACAGATGAACACGGTCAGAAGATTCAGACAATCGCTGAGGAAAAGGGCGTTTCACCACAGGAATACGTTGACGGCGTAGTTGCCGGAATCAAGGACCTGTGGAAGACTATGGAAATCTCCTACGACGATTTCATCAGAACAACTGAAGACAGACACGTTAAGAGAGTTCAGGCAATCTTTAACAAGATGTATGAAAAGGGAGACATATACAAGGGAGAGTACGAAGGACTGTACTGTACCCCATGCGAATCCTTCTGGACAGAGAGCCAGCTTGTAGACGGATGCTGCCCTGACTGCGGCAGACCGGTACAGAAGGCAAAGGAAGAGGCTTACTTCTTCAGACTGTCAAGGTACGAGGATCAGCTGATTGATCTTCTGGAGAACACAGATTTCCTGGAACCTGAGAGCAGAAGAAATGAGATGCTTGGATTCATCAGACAGGGATTAGATGATCTCTGCATTTCCAGATCAACATTTGACTGGGGTATTCCTGTTCCGATCGATGAGAAGCACGTTATCTACGTATGGCTGGATGCGCTTACAAACTACATCACAGCACTTGGATATCCTGATGATCCGGAACTGTTTGAGAAGTACTGGCCGGTTGATGTTCACCTTGTAGGAAAGGAAATCGTAAGATTCCACTCCATTATCTGGCCTGCAATGCTGATGTCACTGGAAATTCCTCTTCCTAAGAAGGTTCTTGGACACGGATGGCTGCTTCTTGAAGGCGGAAAGATGAGCAAGTCCAAGGGTAACGTTGTTGACCCTGTAAAGCTTATCGACAGATACGGAATCGACGCTCTTAAGTACTTCCTGCTGAGGGAATACACTTTCGGACAGGACGGAGTATTCACAAACGAGGTAATGCTTAAGAGGATGAACTATGACCTTGCCAACGACCTTGGAAATCTCCTTTCAAGAACTGCCTCAATGATTGAAAAATACAACGGAGGAATCGTTCCTGACGCAACTACAGAGGATGACATCGACAGGGATCTTAAGGCAATTGCTGTCGGTGCTGCCAACAAGGTTGAAGCTCAGATGGATAAGTTTGCGTTCAACATGGCTCTGGAGGAAATCTGGATTGTAATCAGAAGAGCAAACAAGTACATCGATGAAAAATGTCCGTGGATTCTTGCCAGGGATGAAGCCAAGAAGGCAGAACTGGACACATGTCTGCACAACCTGGCCGAGGTGCTGAGAATCGTTTCCATACTGATTTATCCGTTCATGCATACTACATCAGACAAAATCAGAAAGCAGATGGGATTATGGTATGCTGATGTTGTATGGGAAGATGCAATGGAATTCGAAATGATGTATCAGGAACAGGTTAAGAAGGGTGAAGCTATCTTCCCTAGACTTGATATCGAGAAGGAACTGGCTGAGCTTGAGGAGATGCAGAAGGCAGGCAGCGAGCCGGAAGAGGAGAATATTCCGCTTGAGCTGAAGCCGGAAATTGAATACGATGATTTCGATAAGATTGACTTCAGAGTAGGTCTGATTGAAAAGGCAGAGAAGCATCCTAAGGCTGACAAGCTTCTGGTATTCCAGGTAAAGATGGGAACAGAAAGACGTCAGATCGTTTCAGGCGTTGCAGAAGATTTCACTCCTGAAGAAATGGTAGGACAGAAGGTAATTGTTGTTGCAAACCTGAAGCCGAGAAAGCTGAGAGGACTGGAATCCAAGGGAATGCTCCTGTTCGCCGAAAACGGAAAGAGATGCGAAATCGTTACAACAACTGCTCCGGATGGTGAAGCAGTAAACTAAAAGAGGTGTCACATGTTATTTGATTCACATACACATTTAAATAACGACACCATTACACCAGAAGAAAGAGAAGCCTTGATAGTTGATATCGAGGCTTCTGATTTATCATATGTAATGGATGTCGGTTTTGACCTTGCGAGCTCCATGCAGGCTGCAGAGGATGCGGAAAGAAACCCGTGGTGCTATGCGGCTGTAGGAGTTCATCCTCACGATACAGACGATATGGACGAGGACATTCTGGCCCTGATAAAAGGCCTTGCCGCAAAGGACAAGGTTATGGCAATAGGAGAAATCGGTCTGGACTATCACTACGATTTTTCATCCAGAGAGGCGCAGAAACACTGGTTCCGCCGCCAGATACAGCTGGCCAACGCACTTAAGATGCCGATCATTATCCACAGCAGAGAGGCTGACGAGGACACAATGAATATTCTGAAGGAGGAGGGTGCCTTCTCTAAGGAACGCCAGAGCTGGTTCCCGAAAAGAAAGGGACCCGACGGCGAAGAGCTTCCGGACAGCAGGGTTCTCATTCACTGCTTCTCAAGCAGCAGAGAGATTGCCAGACAGTACGTCAAGCTGGGAGCAACCATCGGTATATGCGGTCCGATAACCTACAAAAACAACCGCAGAGGCAAGGAGGTTGTGATGGACACTCCGATTGAGTTCCTCACTGTGGAAACAGACGCGCCTTACCTTACACCGGAGCCTTTCCGGGGTCGTAAGAACAAAGCCCCTTACGTGGAGTACACAGCACGGAAGATCGCAGAGCTGAAGGAAATGGAATACGAAAAGGTGGCAGAAATCACCTGCGAAAATGCAAAAAAATTCTTTAATATTTTTTAATAAAAGGCAGCAGATTACGACAGATTACCTTTGCAGCCCAGGCTATAATTGTCTAAAGGGGAAAAGGAGGTAATGCCATGGAATTTGCATGCAACCGGATAAATTTCAAGACAGTTCTGGCCACCCTGACGGTGGCCTTTTTTATTGGAAGAGTCAGCCTGTTCGGAGGTGTATTTCCTGCCGGCATTGCTTTTATTACAGTCATGCTGGCGGTTTCAACCATATACATCTATACTCTGCCTGTGATGGCCGGATCAATGTGCCTGGCATATATTCAGGAAGGAAGTTCATGGTCGGGTACAGATCCATACGGTGATATGGCCGCCATGATACTATGCGGCATTTTTTTCCTGTTTTTTCATAATCGAAAATTTACTATCAACCAGCGAACTATGATAGCAGCAGCTATTACTCTGACTTCCAGATGTGTTTACGAGATGGCGGCAGCCTACATCAACCTGACGACTCTGGATTCGCTGGACTGGCCGCTGATGGGCAAGGAGCTTCTGGCACTTGTCATATACATAAGAGTATTTAATGCGGCAGCGGGCGCAGTCCTCGCACCCTCAGAGACAACCGGACCTGTACGCGAAAAAATAGGACTCTCAGTCGCCGTAGCGGCGGTGTCTATTACAGGTGCAATCGGTGTCAGGCCGGTTGTGTTTGCAATCTGGTTTTTCATGATTGCAGTAACAGCCTACTGTAGAGATGCAACCCACGCGATTGTTATATCGGCTATCTGCGATGTATTCTGGCGCTGCTTTCATGGGACAAGCTCTTCAGTGTTTACCAGTCTTTTTATGGCTCTGGTAATTGCAAGATTCATAGTGGCCGCCTTTGAGGTGAAATACAGAAAGTATGTGCTTGCCATCATTCTTTTTGTCTGCATAGTTATAACTACAAAAACTTTTGATATAAGCAGTGCGGTGAGCATGGCTGTTTTTGCCGTCATTCCGTCGGATTTTCTCGGGAGCATATGGTATACCATAGAAAAAACAGTTTCACCTGAGGAGGTGCGCCGGGAGGATGAGGAGCTGCTTAGCCTGAGACGGCATCTGAGGACGAAGAGAGAACTCTTTCGCAGCCTGGGACGTGTCTGCTCAGAAGGGTCACCGGTTCAGCGTGCTGTGGCCTGCCAGTTCGAGGCTCTTGCCAGGGTTACCGACAGATTTATGGATGAAACACGTCAGGAGGAGCTTGGGGTCAGGACTGACTGCGGATGCAGTGTGAACGTGGCTGTTGCAGGTTATGCTATGGGTCAGGTGTCCGGGGACAGCGCCCTGTCGTTCAGCTTCGACGGCAACAGACAGGGACTGATTCTGAGCGACGGCATGGGCAAGGGTGAAGAAGCGGCACCCACCAGCCAGATGGTGGTCTCTACTCTGTCAAAACTCCTTAAAGCAGGCTTCGACGTGGATCTTGCGCTGAGAACCGTAAATGAGATTCTTATGGCTGAGAATGACGGTGAGATGTTTGCAAGTCTGGATCTGACTGTTATTAACCGCTCCAACAGAAGGGCGCATATTTTCAAGATGGGTGCATCGTCCACGTTTGTAAAGCATGAGGGCAGGGTTGCCATAATCAAGAGACCGGCTCCGCCGATAGGAGTAGCAGCCCCTGTAAGGCTGGAATATCTGGATCTGAAGCTGGCAAAGGGGGATGTGCTTGTAATGGTTTCAGACGGTGTAAGCGACTGTGACAGAAACGACAGAGACTGCAGATGGCTCATAGAACGGCTGACTGAAATCGGCAGCAGTGACCCGGGGGTAATCGCAGAGCTGATTATAAATAAAGCAGTTGAAAAATATGGAATAAAGGAGCGGGATGATTTGACAGTTCTGGTTGCGGTGGTATAATAAATGTATGAAGCAGGTTAAGGAAACTATTGAAAAGCACAATCTAATAAGCGATAATCAGCACATTGTTTTGGGACTCTCCGGAGGACCCGATTCAGTGTGCCTTTTTTATTGTCTGATGGAGCTGGCAGAGGAGATGAATCTGACCATCCATCCGGTGCATGTAAATCATAAATTCAGGCCGGGAGCAGCCGAGCGGGATCAGGCCTTTGTTGAAAAACTGTGTACAGACAACAATCTGGTGTGCAGAAGCTTTGTGGTAGACTGCCAGGCCATTGCAGACGAGGAGGGCATAACGTCTGAGGAGGCAGGACGAAAGGTCAGATACGAGGCCTTCTCTAAAGTTGCAGGTGAAATCTGCAGCAGTGGAGCAGCAAAGGATGATATCAGGATTGCCGTTGCACAGAACGCGGACGATCAGGCCGAGACGGTTTTGTTCAGAATTCTGCGCGGAACAGGTGTGGACGGTCTGGCAGGCATCAGCTACGAGCGAACCGATGAGGAGGGCTACAGAATCGTGAGACCCCTTCTGGACGTGACGAAGGCACAGGTGCTGGAGTACTGCCGTGAAAAGGGACTGGAGCCGTGTATGGATCATACGAACAGCCAGCCGATATATACGAGAAACAGAATCAGGCTGGAGCTTATTCCATATCTGGAACAGGAATATAATCCGAATATTAAGGATACAATTATCAGAATGGGAAAGGCTGCCGCTGCAGACAGCGACTATATTTCTGCACAGGCGGAGGCGGCCTACAGGGACATAGTGAAAAGTGAGACAGACAGCTGTGTGCTTCTTGACGGCAGGAAGCTGAGGGACTGTCACAGAGCTGTAAGAAAAAGGGTTATTTCGCTGGCACTGAAGAAAACCGGTCTGACGGAGGACATTTCCTATGCGCATTTTGAAAGCTGTGAGAGTATAATGGAAAGCAGCAGTCCTTCGGCCAGAACGGATCTTCCAAAGGGGTATTACGTGGCGAGAAACTACGGTGATTTCAAGATTTGCCGACGTGATGAAGGTAGTGCTGTTTTCGGCATGCAGCTTCGTGTGAGAGTTATTGATGCACAGAATTTTGACAGAAGTATTCTGCATGGTTCTGAAAAGAGAGTGGCTGCATTTGACTATGACCGGATGTGTGAAGCCCTTGGTGCAGGATGTGAGAACAGAATAGTCTCCGGATGCAGGGAGGCCGGGGATTATCTTCCTCTTGGAGGTGGCAGGAGAAAGAAGCTTCAGGACTATTTTATAGACAGAAAGATTCCTAAAGACGAGCGTGACAGGGTGAAACTGGTGAAAATCGGTCATGAGGTTCTGTGGATTCTGCCGTGGAATGACAATGGACGGTTTTGCGGAAATTATAAATTAGATGATGACACAAAAAAAGTGATTTGTATTGAAACTTTTTGTGATTTATGATACAATTTATAGACTATTTTTCTGTGTATTTGCACATATATATCAATAAGATACAGACGGAAGGGGAAAGAAATTGAAAAGACTAACGAAGAATATCATCATTTACCTGTTGATTTTTGCAGTAGTCCTGGCAGCCGCAGCCTTTTACGGCGGTGCAGGAAAAGGCACATACAAGCAGGTAAAATTCTCGACAATGTCAAACTATCTGGAAAAGGAAAAGGTATCGGAGATTACAATTGCTGAAAACAAGATAACTGCTAAAATCGGGGAGAATGAATACATTTATACCTATGTTAACAGTATCATTGAAATAAGCTATTTGGAAGAGGAGTATATTTTCCCTCAGATCAAAGAAAACAAAATCCGAATGGAGACGCCTAAACCAAGCTCAGGCTCGACAATTATGAGTCTGCTGCCTACACTGGTAATGATTCTGGCTCTTGGATTCCTGTTCTATATAATGATGAATCAGGGCGGAAACGGCAAGGCATTTTCCTTTGGTAAGAGTAAAGCCAGAATGTACAAGGGTGACGGAAAGAAAATCACCTTTGACGATGTGGCAGGACTTGACGAGGAGAAGGAAGAACTGGCGGAAATCGTTGATTTTCTTAAGGATGCCAGAAAATACAAGGAGGTCGGAGCGAGAGTACCGAAAGGTGTGCTTCTCGTAGGTCCTCCGGGAACAGGTAAAACATATGTATCCAAGGCGACCGCAGGAGAAGCGGGAGTTCCGTTCTTTACAATAAGCGGTTCCGACTTTGTGGAAATGTTTGTCGGCGTAGGTGCATCAAGAGTAAGAGACCTGTTCGAGCAGGCCAAGAAGAACTCACCTTGTATCGTCTTCATTGACGAAATCGATGCAGTAGGACGTAAGAGAGGTGCAGGTCTTGGCGGCGGAAATGACGAAAGAGAACAGACACTGAACCAGCTGCTGGTTGAAATGGACGGTTTCGGTGAGAACTCCGGAATTATCATTATGGCAGCGACGAACAGACCTGACGTTCTTGACCCGGCACTTCTGAGACCGGGCAGATTCGACAGACAGATTGTTATCGGTCTTCCGGACGTAAAGGGAAGAGAAGCAATTATCAAGGTTCACTCAAAGAATAAACCTCTGGCTGAGGACGTTACACCGGAAATTCTGGCAAGACGTACTATGGGTTCAACTCCGGCAGATATTGAAAATATCCTGAATGAGGCGGCTTTGATAACGGCTAGAAGAAACGGACGTTTCATCCGCATGGAGGAAATCGAGGAGGCCATCAGAAAGGTGGAGATGGGACCTGCCAAGAAGTCCAGAAGCGTCTCAGAAGAAGACAGAAAGCTTACTGCTTACCATGAAGCAGGTCATGCAATCGTTGCAAGATCGCTTCCTAAGCATCTTGAGGTTCACGAGGTCACAATTGTTCCGAGAGGAAGAGCAGGCGGATATACCATGTACCTGCCTGAAGACGATAAGCTGTTTGAGACAAAGCAGCAGATGTTCAACTACATCGTGTCATGCATGGGCGGCAGAGTTGCTGAGAGCCTGAAGCTTGACGACATCTCAATCGGAGCATCCGGAGATATCAAACAGGCTACAAATGTTGCAAGAGAAATGGTTACTATGTACGGATTCTCCGAAAAGCTGGGTAACGTAAACTACGGCGGAGACGGAGAAGTGTTCCTGGGCAATGATTTTACAACCCGCAGCAACTACTCTGAAGCAACTGCCCAGCAGATTGACGATGAAATCAGGAGAATCATCTCTGAAGCTTACGAGCTTGCTACTAAAATTCTCAAGGAACATGATGATGTTCTTGAAAATCTGGCAAATGCACTGCTTCAGGTTGAGACGATAGACGGAAAGCAGTTTGAGGCTCTGTATAATGGCGAACTGGATGCCGATGGTCTTGTTAAGCTTGTAAAAGAAGAGCAGGAGGCAAAGAAGAAGACAGATGAAGAAGAGGCTGCTGAGTCAGAAAGACTGCGCGTAGAGGCAGAAAAGAAGGAGGCTGAGGAACTGGCTAAATTTGATACCGACTATATGAGAGATAACTGCGCAGATGGTGCAAACGGTGCTGAAGATGCAGGGGATGAAGCGGATTCTGAAGCTGATGTAACTGCTGAGTCTGTGGAGCCTGCAGATACTGCTGAAGAAAAGAACGAAGCTTCGGATGAGGCTGATTCGGAGAATGACAAGATGGCTGACGAGGAATAGAGGGTGCTTTATGAGAATTACAGTTAACGACTGTCTCGGACTGGATGCCTTTAGCAGTGGCATTCTTGTAGGGGCAAAGAAAAATACAGACAACAGAATACGTTCGGTATCCGTTATGGATGCTCAGAATGTTGAAACCGCAATAGAACAGAACGGCATTAAAGAACAGATGGTACTGACCTCCTTCTATGGAATGGAGGACAGTGAGGACAAGCAGCGTCAGGTTGTGGAGGGTCTGGCCCGAAGAGGAGTCGGTGCTCTGGCAGTATTTCATGTAAGTAAAAAATCACCTATGATGAGAGGAAAGCTGGATGAGATTGGTCAGCAGGCGGGACTGCCGATTGTGATTATTCCTGCTGAGAGCAAGGTTGAGTATTCAGATGCCATTGAGCAGATTATGGACAGTCTCCTTTACGGTGACAGTTTCAAGAACGGCCTGATTAACAATACGATATATCATCTGCTGAATTTCGAGAAGCACAAGACCTTTGAGACAGCCATCCGGAAGGCGGCAATCAGTAATGAGTTCCAGATGGTACTTCTGTCTAAGGACTTCAATCCGCTTCTGACAGTAGAAACAAGGCAGATCATTACAGTTGCTGATGCGATTAAGCTGGGTAAATCCCGGGAGTTTGACAGTTCAGGAAAATATACCTTTGTAGATGTTGACGGAGTAATAACCTACTGGGGAACTATCAGTATAAACGGTGACAAATGCTTCCTTCTTCTTGTGGATAATGAGGACAACTATTCACAGGGCGAGATGACCAAGCTGGCTGAGATTATCGAACTGGCAATAGGCATGTGGAAATATTCCCCTGAAAGAGATGTAAAGGCTGAATTTATCAAGGCACTGATAAGAAACAACAAGTCTCTTGCTTATTCTCTGAGAGACGAGATGGATATTAAGGCCGATGACATTCTGAGTGTATTTCATGCGAGGGGAATCGATACCAAGTACGGAAACGATGTTATTCACGATTATGAGAAACAGGAGAAGATAACTGTCCTCAGACTGGATGAGGGTGATGAGACTTACGGAATCGTACTGAGAGACGGAAAGATTAAGGCAGCAGAGGAGGATGAACCTGAGAAGACGAAATGTCTGAGGCTGTACGATAAGCTTAAGGCCGGACAGAAAGGCGTCAGAATCTTCCATGCGACCGGAATCGATGGAATTGAAGGAGCCGGGGATGCATTCAGACTTATCGGTGAGACCTGGCCGTTCGTGGAAAGTGTTTTCCCATATAAGAGAGTGTTCACCAAGTATGAGCTTGCGCTTGTATCCAACTGTATAAACCTTCAGGTTCAGGGCGGATATATGAAGAAAACATATATGGATCTGCTTGAACCATTCAGAAAGGAAGTAGGGGAAAACAAAGCAAAGCAGCTGCTTGAGACTCTGGAGACATTTGTGCTGGATGCCGGCATGAACAGCGGAAAAACCTCCGAGTTCATGGGAATCCACACTAATACGGTACAGTATCGTCTGAAGAAGATTAACGATATTCTGGGAGCTGAAATCACCGGAAACAGAGTAATTCCGGGATTGACAATGGCTCTGGCGCTTAAGAGACTCGACAGAGTCGTAAAGTAAAAATTTAATATTTGATGGAGAAAGAATTATGCTATTAGCTTTTGATGTTGGTAACAGTAACATCGTACTTGGAGTTTTTAAAGACGGAGAGTTAATTACCAACTGGAGACTGGAAACAAATGTCCGTAAGAGTGCAGACGAATACGGCATGATTGTAAATCAGCTATTTGAATATGAGGGGCTGAAGACCGCAGATGTAGCTGATGTTATTATTTCATCTGTTGTTCCTTCCATGCTGTTCACACTGCAGCACCTGTCCATGAAGTATTTCAACAAGCGTGCAATCACTGTTGAGTCAGGTGTGAAGACAGGACTTGTTGTAAAATATGATAATCCTAAGCAGGTTGGCGCAGACAGAATTGTAAATGCTGTTGCGGCATTACATAAGTATGGTGGCCCACTGATTATCATCGACTTCGGTACGGCAACCACCTTCTGTGCAGTGACAGAAAAGGCTGAGTACCTTGGCGGCACCATTGCACCGGGACTTAAGATTTCATCTGAAGCACTGTTTGAAAAAACATCACAGCTTCCGAGAGTTGACCTGGAGGAACCTGGACAGACTATCTGCAAGAATACAATTCAGAGCATGCAGTCAGGACTTGTTTATGGACACATGGGCATGGTGGACTACGTTGTGAAGAAAATGAAGAAGGAGCTTCAGGAAATCTCCGATTCTGATAAACCGGTTACAGTTGTAGCGACAGGGGGTCTGTCCTCCCTGATTGACAGCGGTGTTGACTGCATAGATTATGTGGACAAAATGCTGACACTTGAGGGTCTGGAACTGATATATCAGAAGAACAGAAAACCACACAGAGTTAATAAGGAAAAAATAAAAGATGAGTAAAGAGCTTAAAATCGGAAATGTACAATTGGAAAATCCGTTTCTCTTGGCTCCACTTGCAGGAATTACAGACGCTCCCACCCGAAAGCTATGCCGCAGGATGGGAGCGGCTTTAGTATATTCGGAGATGGTAAGCGGCAAGGGACTGTACTACGGCGACAAGAAGACTGATCAGCTGCTCTATGTGGATGAAGATGAGAAACCGGTTGCCTTTCAGGTGTTCGGCAGCGAGCCGGATATTCTGGCTTTTACTGCGCGGACTCTTGATTCTCGTGAAAACGCTATTCTGGATATCAATATGGGATGTCCCGTTCCTAAGATTGTCAAAAACGGAGAGGGATCGGCACTCCTGAAAAGAGTCGACCTGGTGTATGACCTGATTCGTGCCATGGTGTCCAATACATCAAAACCCGTTACGGCAAAAATCCGAATTGGTTTTGATGAAAACTCCATAAACGCGGTGGAGGTTGCCAAAGCAATTGAGGCAGGAGGCGCGGCGGCAGTGGCTGTACACGGGAGAACACGTGAGCAGTACTATACAGGCAGCGCGGACTGGTCACAGATCAGAGCTGTTAAGGAAGCGGTGAGCATACCTGTAATCGGAAACGGAGACGTGGTGGACGGAGAATCCGCCATGAGAATGATGGATGAGACCGGCTGCGACTTCGTAATGGTTGGACGTGGAGCTCTTGGAAATCCATGGATTTTCAGGGAACTGACAGCCTGCTGGCGAGGTGAGGAAATCCCTCCGGCGCCGACTGTTGAAGAGAAGAAGGATATGATGATTGAGCACTTTCAGATGATGAAATCGCTGAAGGGTGAATACGCGGCAGTGCGTGAAATGAGAAAACACGTGGGCTGGTACATCAAGGGAATGCCGGGAAGTGCATCCTTCCGGGGACGCGTAAATCAGATATGTGAGGCTGATGAGCTGATTGCAGCGATCAGGGAAATTTAGCTGATTTTGACAGTTTTATGTCGAATTATATTGTTTACAATTGTATTCGATGTGGTAAAATAGATGTATATAAAAATCAAATTTCAAGGAGGATGATGAGTTATGAAATGGGTATGCACAGTTTGCGGATATGTTCATGAAGGAGATACAGCACCTGAAAAATGTCCTGTATGTAAGGTTCCTGCAGATAAATTCGTTGCACAGGAAGAAGGAAAAGTTGAATGGGCTGACCAGCACGTTGTTGGCGTAGCACAGGGCGTTGACCAGGAAATCATCGATGGACTGAGAGCAAACTTTGAAGGAGAATGCTCCGAAGTTGGTATGTACTTAGCAATGTCAAGAGTTGCACATAGAGAAGGATATCCTGAAATCGGTCTGTACTGGGAAAAGGCTGCATGGGAAGAAGCTGAACATGCTGCTAAATTTGCAGAACTTCTTGGCGAAGTATTAACTGACTCAACTAAGAAGAACCTGGAAATGAGAGTAGACGCTGAAGCCGGTGCTTGCGCAGGCAAGAAGGAATTAGCAGCTAAGGCTAAGCAGCTTAACCTTGATGCTATTCACGACACAGTTCACGAAATGGCTAAGGACGAGGCTAGACACGGCGCTGCATTCGAAGGCTTGCTGAAGAGATACTTCGGCTAATCCGATACTTAAAAATGAATTTTGAGAGAGCCTGAGGGCTCTCTTTTTCTGTTGTCGGAAAGGGAGCAGGAAAGAAATATGGGATGATGCCGCTATCTCTATCACTGACAGGACATTTCGCGTTTTTTTGGCTGAAAATTCCAAAACTCGGATTCTCGGCCTGTAATTCTCGGCAATCCTTAAGGTAAAGTATATTTGGCATAGTCACATTCATAGATGATATGACCATAATGTGGGTAATGTTGTAATCTGCAGCAGCTTTGCTTGTGTTACTGAATGCCTTTATCATGGGAATTTCTTATACTTTACGGCACTTTCAGAGGTTACTTTGTCATTTTTGAAATAAAAAGTGCGATTTGTGCCAAACGTGATAGAAATGGCGTTAGAACATTTTATGGTGTATAATAGAGAAAAGAGGTTCTTTAAAAGAAACTGATACAGGAGAAGACACTATGGCATTATTTGAACAGATTGCAATAAAAGTGAAAACTAAAAAGCTGAAGAAAATGGGTTTTGATGATGAGTTTATTGAGAAAAATGAAATGATATCCTTAGATGATGATGAGATTAATTATCTGAAATCCAACGAAGAGGCTATGGTTCTTGCAGATGTTCTGTCCAGAACAAGATAGATAAACTTTGTGGATGCATTCAGAAATATCAGGCTGGGATGTGAAAAGTACGGGCTGACTCCTATGGTATTTACCTTCAATGGATTATACAATAAGGCTGAAGAGACAATTGCAGTATTTGCTGATAAAATGGCAAAGAAACGCAAAACCGCGGTAGCCAGTGTGGCGGAGGTAACCGGCTGGAGTCCGGAGAAGGCGCAGGAAGAAACAGACAAAGCTGTACTGATA
>JALENF010000057.1 GCA_022767945.1 Bacillota bacterium | reverse complement strand
TGTACGCCTGACCGGCAATATCAGCCGCAGCAGCAATAGGCCCCTGAATCTGCCCCACTAACTGAATAATGGCGGCAAGTGAGCCATAAGTAAGAGCGCCCTTATATATTCCGACTCCGCCCCATAACATGCATATCAGCCATGACAGCTGAAATACAGTATTAATACTGCAGTTCATAGCCGTCGAAAAGTATCCACGGTTGAGCTGCACCTTCAGGAAATCAGCCTGTGCATCATCACTCTGCTTTTCCATGTTTCCTTCCAGTCCCGAGGCTTTGATAAACCTCAGATTGCCAAGAGTTTCCTGAAGAACGGAGTGGAGCTTTCCCTCCTTCTCCTGCACAGCCTTGTGCCGTTCAGACATTGGCTTTCTGAAGCCGACAATCATCACTAACCCAATCAGCCCGCCGACAACCAGCAGAATAACAAATCGCCAGTCCATGGACATAAGAATAAATGCAGCCCCAAAGAAGCTGACCGCCATGGAAACAAGCTGTGGGAAAATTCCGGTGATTCCGCTTTTCACAACATTCACGTCCGAAAACATACGATTTACCAGTTCTCCACTATGGTAAACCCCAACAGAAGCATACTGTTTTTTCAGCACCCTGTGCAATACCATGGATCGCATATCCCTCATAAGCACCGCATTTGCCTTCGTGCTGACAAGGCCGCTGATAACAGAGCAGACGCGTATGAGAATAACAGTCACAGCCATCAGAACAGCGTACAGCTTGACCTGCTGCAGGTCGTGGCCCGTTGCACCGTCAATCAGCCCCTTTGTTGCAAGAGTAATCACAAGGGAGCTTCCCGAAAGTATTAAGTTCAGTAAACAAATTAACATGATCATTCGACGCACCGGCCGGGACCATTGAAAAATGTCCGTTACGGCCGGGCTTTTCAGCATCGAAAGAATTCTCTCTCTATAGGTCACTATAAAGCTCCTCTGCATACACTCCGTCAGCAATAAGCCGCCTGAAGTTCTCAACTACAGCATCCTTGTCCTCTTTGTATGTAACACCGAACCACTGGTCATGTGTCCGGAGAACAGTTAAGCTACACTTTCCTTCACCAAGCATCTTCCCTACATGAACGGGAATCGGATACTCAGCCTTAAGTGGATTTTCCCTTACCTTAGTATTAAAGAAAACCCCAAATTCCTCTTCCAGAAGCTCCAGATACCTTGGAGTACAGCCCTCATTGGCCGCAAACCCCCAGAAATTCATAGATACAATAGAGTCGAGTTCAATTGCCTCTCCCCCTGCTTCCGCTCCCAGAGTACCATCCGCGCTGACGGTTTTGATAATGTTGACAGTCTCAACAACCTCGGTCACACGGTTTCCGTCGACCCTGCAGATGCCCCGGTTTACACTGCCGCTGTCAGACAGCGTGTTCCCCAGCACATACCCGATCATGGAGATGTCCGTTTTTCCGTGCTCCTGAATCAGCCAGTCATGCATCATGGCGTAGGCTTCTCTGCCGTAGTAGTCGTCCGCATTGATGACCGCGAACGGCCCCTTTATCAAAACCCCCGCAGCCAGAACCGCCTGGCTCGTTCCCCATGGCTTGGTTCTTCCCTCAGGAACCACCCCGGGAACATCATGCAGATCCTGAAAGGCGTAGACAAGTTCTACACCCTGTTCCCTGCAGACAGCCTCTATTCTCCTGCCGATTCTTTCATGGAAGTCAGCTTCGATTTCCTTCCTGAGCACGATAATGATCCTGCTGAAATCCGCTTTGATAGCGTCATGTATCGAATAATCGATGATTAGTTCATCATGCAGACCCATCGGCTCCAGCTGTTTGATTTCTTCGCCGAATCTCGATCCCATACCTGCTGCCATAATAAGCAGAGTCGTTTCTTTCATTAAAATCTCTCCTGGTTTTTCTTTATTATTCAAACCCGTTTGGATTGTTTTTCTGCCAGTTCCAGCTGTCACGGCACATATCCTCTATTCCGTACTCGGCCTTCCAGCCAAGCTCCTCGTATGCCTTGACAGGGTTGGAATAGCAGGTAGCAATATCCCCGGGTCTTCGTTCATCAATAACGTATGGAATTTCCACGCCGTTAACCTTTTCAAAGGTCTTCACGATGTCCAGAACAGAATATCCTGTACCTGTACCAAGGTTGAAGATTTCTACACCGCATTTATTTTCAATCGCCTTCAGAGCCTTCACATGGCCTCTTGCCAGATCAACTACGTGAATATAGTCTCTAACTCCTGTTCCATCATGGGTGTCATAATCATTTCCAAAGACGTGAAGCTTCTCCAGCTTGCCGACTGCAACCTGTGTTATGTATGGCATAAGGTTGTTCGGAACGCCGTTTGGATTTTCACCGATTAAACCGCTTTTGTGCGCGCCGATCGGATTGAAGTACCTGAGCAGCACGACATTCCACGGGGTTGGATCGTTAACCTTGACATCCGCCGTGTGCAGGTCGGTCAGGATTTCCTCCTGCATGGATTTAGTCTGTCCGTACTGATTGGTGCATCTGCCTTAAGGACAGTCTTCACTTATGGGAATAATATCAGGATTTCCGTACACTGTTGCTGAGGAGCTGAATATAATGTTATTACAGCCGTGCATTATCATCACATCAACCAGTGTCAGTGTCCCG
>JALENF010000047.1 GCA_022767945.1 Bacillota bacterium | reverse complement strand
GGGGAAGAGATTAGTTTCTTATTTTATTATACCGGTTCTGATACTGTCTTTGGCGTTTGTTTCTTTACCAGCTGAGCCGGTTTACGGGGCATCTGCGCCTGCTGCAAAGGGAACAGTATCAGTAGACGGCGGTGCATATGTAAGAAAGTCATACAGTACAGACTCTGCCAAGGTGAAACTGCTCAGTAAAGGTGCGTCATTTACTATTGACTATGAAAGGTTTACTTCAAAAACCAGTACCGCACTGAAAGACAGATGGTATTACGTGTCGTCATATAAGGGGTATATCAGAAGTGATCTTGTTAGCCGGACTTACAAAACTGCTGTAAAAGGTACCCTTAACACTAATAACGTTAATGTGAGAAAGGGAGCAGGAACAGGATTTACAAAGGCATACACATGGAATAAGGGCAAAACTGTAGATGTCGTTATGACAGCATACAGCAAAAGTGGATATAAGTGGTATAAGATAAAGTCCGGAAGCAGCTACTATTACATATATGCAAAATATGTTACCCTGAAAGATCAGGATTCACAGACTCCAGAGCCTGATCCTGAGCCTTCCGACGAACCGGCTGATACAATGGGAACAGGAAAGACTACTGACAGTGTAAACTACAGAACAGGTCCGGGAACAAATTTTTCAAAGCAGGGAACTTTAGCTAAGGGAACATCTGTCGATATCTATGATAAAGCAAAAGATTCAAACGGCACCATATGGTATAAGATTATGGTTGATAAATCATTCTTTTATGTCATATCGACATATGTAAGTCTGACAGAAAGCGGCAGTGATACTCCTGTCAAACCGCCTGAAACTGCGGATCCTGTTTATCCGGTAACGGGATGGGTAACAGACAATAATGTTAACGTCAGAACAGGTGCCGGAACATCTTACCCGGTAAAGACAAGCTTTAATTACGGTAAAGAGGTTACAATAACAGGAACAAAAAAAGACACATCGGGTAATATATGGTACGCAATCAGCTATTCCGGAGGAACATACTATATGAGCGCGCAGTACATTACAACTACCAAGCCGGATGAGACCACAGAGTCTCCAATTGTGTCGGATGCTGAGTTTAAGGTCATGCTTGCACAGTTTCCGGAATCATACAGGGCGGCTTTAACAGCCTTACATGAGGCTCATCCTTCATGGAGGTTTACTGCCAAGAATGTAGGAATCACCTGGAGCATGGCTCTGTCCAAGCAGTGCAGTAATTACAAGGCAAACCTTACAACCTTCGGAGGGGCGTACAGAAGGGTCGCGGAAGGCACATACGACTTTGACAGTCACACATTTATCGGTCTGGATGGTCCATACTGGGTGGCAGCTTCCAATAAGGCCGTTGCCTTTTACATGGATCCGAGAAACTGGCTGACAGAATCCGGAATATTCATGTTTGAGAGCATGGCTTATGATGAGTCAACCCAGAAGGAGAGCGTGGTAAAATCCATACTGTCCAAGAGTGCTGTGCCTGCATCCAAATCATCTGTATATATGAGTGCAGGAAAGACTTACAATATCAACCCTATATATCTTGCTGCCAAGACCTATCTTGAACTGGGAGCATCAGATTACATGGTTAACGGTAAATACAACGGATGCTATAACGTGTATAACATCGGAGCTGTTGACAGCCCTGACGGAAGTGCTGCACAGAAGGGACTGGATTATGCAAAAAGCGCAGGATGGACAACCCTTGATAAGGCAATTACAGGAGGCGCAGAGTACATTGCAGGCAGCTTTATTGCAAATAACCAGTATACGCAGTATTATGAGCGTTTCAACGTGCTGAACGGATATGACTGTATCGGAACGCATCAGTACGCTACGGCAATACACAATGCTGCAACCTTAAGCAGCGTAACGCAGAGTACATACAGAGACTACAATATGCTTACAACAGGCTTCTCATTTGAGATTCCTGTATATGATGAGATGCCGGACACAGTATGTAAAGCTCCGTCTGAGCTGAAAAGCAACAACAACTATCTGGACAGCATCAAGGTTACAGTTAACGGAAAGACCGTTGCACTGTCAGAAACCTTCAGCAGGTTCAAACAGTCATATGCTCTTTCTAAGAGCATTGACAGCACTGTAGATGAGGTAAAGATTACGGCAGTGTCTAACGATGATACCGCTACCGTGACAATATCAGGAAATACAGAACTGAAAGCAGGCACAAATCTGATAAGTATAAAGGTGAAATCAACCTCGCTGCTTTACAGAACGTATAAGATATCAGTTACTAAAGAGTGATATATCAAAGCAGGAAATGAAATATAGAATAAGAAATTTTAAATAGTATGGGAGAAGAGATGAAACACACTAGGAATATTAAAGCAATTATGGCAGCTTTTCTGATTGCTTCATTAATCATGCAGACAGCTGCGCCGGTATCTGCTGCTGACAGTTCAAGTCAGCAGCCCGCAGAGACACAATACGGCACACAGTCCTTATACGAAAACGTTGCAGCCGATTCGAATGATTCAGGGAAAGGAGATGCTGCTCAACCGAATCAGGGGACAGAAGCAGGAACCGAGGAACCCCCGGAAACTGTGCCCGAACCTGAACCTGAACCGGAGCCGAAACCTGTGCCGCTGGATAAACCAGAGTTTGTCAGGCACACTGTTACAAAAGGATACTACCTTCAGCTGCAATGGACAGAGGTAGAAAACGCAGGCAAGTATGTTGTTCAGAGAAAGGATCCGGGAAGCACCACGTGGAAGACTCTTACCACCTATGCTCCGGGAACGACAAAGCGAACAAAAACGGGAAAGTTGGCAGAAGGACAGTATTCATACAGGGTAAAGGCTGTTTCCAGCGATCCGAAGCGGTACACGGACAGTGTATCCGATTCTGTTACGGTATGTTATCTTGGCACATCGGATGTGACAGCGGATAAGGTCAACGGCAGAGTAAGAGTGGACTGGAGCCCTGTACGGAATGCAACCGGATACTACATATACAGAAAGAGGAGCCAGGATGATGACTGGACATATTTAAAAACTGTATCCGGAATCAATTCCACTTCATTTTACGATGACGGAGCAGATGATGGAACATTCTACTACTGCGTCAAAGCTATCAGCGGGTCGACCACGAATGTTGACAGAAATACCGGTGCATACGGAGGCGAGGATTCTGTAGATACTCTGGGATGGCCGGAGGCTGTAGACTTTGTTAAAAGAGACTCAGGAGACAGAGTGATAAGATGGAGCAGGTCGGACAAAGCTGAAGGATACGAGGTGGAATACGGGCTGGACAGATTGTTCATCGATGCAACCAGAGTGAGCTTGACTTCAGATGAAAGCACTTGTATAGTAAGCGGAATACCGGGCAGTAAATCATTCTTTGCAAGGGTAAGAGCCTTCAGAACTGTTGACGGGAAGAAGGAGTATTCCAAATGGCAGAACTGTCAGAACAGCGGCAGTACAGGATATGCCACCTATGAGAGAGTCGAATACATGGCCGGGGGTTTTGATATAAAGGCGAGAGCCGGACAGAGCCTGTACTACTATGACACTGTTCAGGGAGGCTGTACAGATGGGACATATGCCTACTATGTATTAAACCGCAGAACCGTGGAAAACTGTAAAATCGTGAAGATGAGATTGAGTGACAATAAAATTGTTATGGTATCTGATGTCCTGGCTATAGATCACGGTAACGGAATAGCATATAATTCGGATTCTAATGAGCTTGTAGTCAACAACTGTATGGTAAATCCAAAGAGACTGACTGTAATTAATCCTAATACTTTAAAGATAAAGAAAAAGGTGGATGTTTCCATTCCGAAGAATATGATTGGGGCGTCAAACAATGAAGGTACAGGTATCACAGGCTTCAGTTCAATTACATATAACCGGAAAAGAGGGGTATACGTTGCACTTACAAAGGGCCGAACCGGATTCCTGGTGATGGATAAAAATTTTAATGTTATTGAGTACATGCCTCTTGATTATAAAACTTCGGGAAAGCTGTGGCAGTGTCTGGATTCAACAGATGAATATCTCCTTATTGCTCATAGTCCAAATGGCAATGCAGGAAACATAATAGCCATATATGACTGGGAAGGACGATATGTAACAAGCATTCGTCTTCTCGCAGGTTATGAGCTTGAAAACATCTATCACGTTGGCACTCAGTTTTATGCAACGTATTATCTGACCGGCTATTCTTCAGGACAGCTGTACAGAAAGAACTATATCTTCAAGTTTAACCTGACAGATGAGCGCGTATGGGTCAAGACAAATGTGGCGAAACCTACTAAGCCATATACACCTAAGAGTCCTGTGGCAATCAAGCCAAAGGCATCTGCAAAAACGGCAAGCGTAAAGATGACATGGAACAAGGCGAGCTATGGCACAGGTTATAAAATCTACAGGGCGGAGTCCAGGAATGGCAAGTTCAAACTTGTGGCGACGGTTAACAACCTGAATACTGTATCGTATACAGACAAAAATCTTGAGAGAAAAAAGACATATTATTACAAGATAAGATCATACAAGACATCTTACGGAAAAACATATTACAGCACTTATACAACAGAAAAAAGCGTAAAGACCCTTTAGTCTCTACGCTTTTTTCTATGCCTTTTCAATTTTACACCTACAGCCCTGGTATGATCCGCGCAGATGCAGTTCTGCATTTATGCCGTTCAGAATAGTGCGCTTTCTGTAGCTCCATTCAGGTGTGATGAGAATATTTCTCGGTGCATCGCCTGTGAGGCGGTGAATAACGACTTCAGGCGGGATAATTTCCAAAAGATCACAGACAAAGCTTACATAATCGTCGATTGACGGAAATGAATTGTAGTCCGAGTAATCTTTCTCCATGCGAGAACCTTTAACTACGTTAAGAAGATGGAGCTTAAGTCCCCAGGCACCGGAATCGCATACGTATTTTACCGATTCGGTCATATCATCCCTGCTTTCTCCGGGAAGACCGAGAATAAGGTGAACCACCACTTTAATGCCTCTTTCACGAAGACCGGAAATTGCCTTGTCAAACACAGGCAAGGTGTAACAGCGGTTAATAAGCTCTGCAGTTCTTTCATGAATTGTCTGAAGACCCAGTTCGACCCAGAGAAAATGTTTTTCGTTTATTTCAGAGAGAAGATCGAGGACTTCATCATTGATACAATCCGGCCTTGTCGCAATGGCAATACCGGAGATAAGCGGATTATTCAGAGCTTCGTAATACTTTTTTCTAAGAATATCAACAGACGCATATGTGTTAGTATGATTCTGAAAATAGGCGAGATATCTTGCCTTAGGCCACTTTTCAGAAAGCAGGCTGATCTGATCCTCAATGGTGGATGCAAAATCACCGCCACCTCCTTCTGAGCAGAACAGGCAGCCGCCCGTGCCCTTGGAACCGTCTCTGTTCGGGCATGTGAAACCGCCGTCGATAGCCAGCTTTACAGTCTTCTCACCGAACTCTTTTTTTAAGTATGAACTTACTGAATTAATTAACTGATTCATTGCAAACCTCTTTTTTTAAACTAAATAATATGGTATAATATTTTGTCATAAATGTGAAGAAAATTTTGCATGAGGGAGGGTACATTTTGTGAAAAAAATGCTGTTGCACAGCTGCTGCGGACCATGCAGCACATCAGTAATAGAAAGACTAGTACCGGACTATGATATAACGGTTTTTTACTATAATCCCTGTATTACCGACAGAGATGAATATGAGAAACGTAAAGAGAATCAGATAAGATTTATAGAGGAATTTAACGAGGAAAGAAATCTGAAAATAAGCTTTACAGAAGGCATATATGACTCAGAAGAGTATTTCAGACGTGTAAGAGGTCTGGAAAATGAACCGGAGGGCGGGGAAAGATGTACTGTCTGCTTTCACCAGAGACTGGAAGAGGCAGCAAGATATGCAGGCGAAAAAGGCTTCGATATCTTTACCACAACCCTTACGGTCAGCCCGCACAAAAACTACACCCTTATTGCCGGAATAGGCAGGGAGTATGGGGAAAAGTATGGCGTGGAATTCCTCGATATGGATTTCAAGAAAAAGGCCGGCTTTCAGAGAAGTATAGAGCTTTCTAAAGAACATGAATTGTACAGGCAGAACTATTGTGGCTGCGTGTATTCAAAATATTAAACCATTTATAAGGAGAAATGAAAAATGGCAGAATTAATCAAACCAAACAACTATAATTCCGCAATCAATCCAATGGAAACGCAGAGAGCTATCAAGAAAATCAAAGACTATTTCCAGCAGGAACTGGCATATGGTCTGAACCTGAGAAGAGTATCAGCACCTCTGTTTGTTGCGCCCGAAAGCGGACTTAATGACAATCTTAACGGTGTGGAAAGAAGAGTTTCTTTCACTCTGAAGGACATTGACGAAAAGACAGTTGAAATAGTACAGTCACTGGCAAAATGGAAGAGATATGCTCTTGGAAGATACGGTATCAAACCGGGTCATGGTATCTATACAGATATGAATGCAATAAGAAGAGATGAGGAACTGGATAATCTCCATTCTGCCTATGTGGATCAGTGGGACTGGGAAAAAGTTATAACCAAAGACCAGAGAACACAGGAATATCTGCATGAGACAGTAACTATTATCTATAATGCAGTTAAGAATCTGGGTGACTACGTAAACAGACTTTACAGAGACATTCAGACAGAGCTTCCAAACGATATTTACTTTATCACTACTCAGGAACTTGAGGATTTATACCCTAACAAAACTCCTAAGGAGAGAGAGGATCTGATCTGCAAGCAGCACGGTGCAGTATTTATCGAAAAAATCGGAGGTCAGCTGAAGTCCGGCGAGAAGCACGACGGCAGATCACCTGACTACGACGACTGGGAACTGAACGGTGACATCATCCTGTGGAATGAAGTACTTGACAGGGCTTTCGAAATCTCATCTATGGGTATCAGAGTTGATGCTGAGGCTATGGACAGACAGCTTACACTTGCCGGAGCAGATGACAGAAGAGAACAGGATTTCCATAAGGCTATTCTGAATGATGAGCTTCCGTACTCCATAGGAGGAGGTATAGGACAGAGCCGCCTGTGCATGTTCTTCCTGCGCAAGGCGCACATTGGAGAAGTTCAGGCTTCAGTATGGCCGGAATCAATGATTGAAGAATGCAGAAAGGCAAATATTTTCCTTCTGTAATAATACGAATATGAGGATCTGATGAAATACGTTAATGTGGTTATTGACAATAAGAGCAAATATACGGATACATTCTATACATACAGTGCTGATGACAGTATCAGGGTCGGCGATGTTGTATACGTTCCCTTTAACAGGGGCAATAGTCTGAAGACCGCATACGTATTTCAGACAGATGTTGAGCCGGAATGTGAACTGTCGAAAATCAAGGCCGTTGACTCGGTGGATCCGATAATTTCACTGACAGAGGAGATAATTGATACCTGCAGGTGGATGAAGTCAAGATATGGTATTAAATATCTTGACGCGGTCAAATGTTTTCTGCAGCCGGGCAAACCGGCTAAGGCGGGAAGAGAAAAGGAACCCTACAGGGATGAAGAGGGTGAGACACAGGACATCAGGGCTCTCACTGCGGAGCAGGAAGCGGCTGTTGCAAGGATAAGTGAAGCTATCAAAACCAACAGACAGGAAAATTTCCTTCTTCACGGTGTAACCGGAAGCGGGAAGACTGAAGTCTATATGCAGTCAATAAGCATGACTATTGAAGCAGGAAAGACGGCCATTATGCTGGTGCCCGAAATCGCACTTACCAAACAGATTATTGACAGGTTCATTGGAAGATTTGGAAAAGAATCTATTGCTGTACTGCACAGTAAGCTGACCGGAAGAGAGAGATTCGATGAATGGCTTAGAATAAGGCAGGGCAAAGTAAAGATAGTAATCGGGGCAAGACTTGGGGTATTTGCACCCCTTGAAAACATCGGACTGATTATATTAGATGAGGAGCATGAGGCCACCTACAAGTCTGACAAGACACCAAAGTATGAGACCGTTGATATTGCAGTTAAACGGCTTATGAAGTATAAGGGGGTTTTGATACTGGGGAGTGCAACGCCCTCGGTAGTGTCATACAGGAGAGCCGAAGAGGGGATCTATACGCTCATAGAACTGAAGGAAAGATATAATCATGGGCCTTTGCCGAAGGTTGAACTGGTAGATATGAAGAATGAGCTGAAAGCGGGGAACCAGAGTGTTTTCAGCGGACGGCTATATGAAGAAATGAAGAGAACCCTTGACGAGGGTCAGCAGATAATCCTCTTTCTTAACAGAAGAGGGTATTCCACCTTTATTTCATGCAGAGAATGCGGTGAGGTGATGAGGTGTCCGGAATGCGGAATATCACTTACGTATCACAAGAAAGAGAATGCAGCGGTTTGTCACTACTGTGGCAAGCATTTCCGCGCAGATAGTGACTGTCCTGAATGCGGCAGTCCGTTTATAAAGTTCTCAGGAGCAGGAACTGAAAAGGTTGAGGAATTCACAAAAGAGATGTTCCCTGACCATGCTGTCGAAAGACTGGATCTGGATACAGCAAAAAATAACAGAGAAATAAACAGAATAGTGAACAGCTTTTCCCGCGGGAAGACAGATATTCTTGTTGGAACTCAGCTTGTTGCAAAGGGGCTGGATTTCAAAAATGTAGGTCTTGTAGGTGTAATATCGGCAGATGTCAGCCTGAACATTCCTGACTACAGGTCAACAGAGAGAACATTCCAGCTTGTGACTCAGGTCGCAGGCAGAGCGGGAAGAGGAGACCGGGAAGGCAGGGTAATAGTGCAGACATTCACACCCGATAATTTTGCACTGACCAGTGCAGCCCGGCATGATTACAGAGGCTTCTATAATAAGGAGATTCAGGTGAGAGAGTATATGAACTATCCTCCATTCACTGACCTTATAATGGTTGAGTTTACTGCCACAGATGAAGCACTTGCAGTTAATACTGCATCTGCATGCAGGGAATACCTGCAGAGATGCAGACTTGAAGATGGAAAAGAAACTATTTTCGACCCCAGGGAGTCATACAGCTTCAAGGGGAAGGACAGTTACAGATACTATATTCTCATAAAATGCCCTAAAGGTCTTAGAAACATGTACGTGCACTGCATCAGCTCTTTTGGAGACAATCTCGTTAAAAATAAGATTGACTGCACCATGATTATTGATGTGAATCCGTACGGCACACTTTAGTGAGCATATTATGAATGATTCAGAAGAGAGGTAGAAAGAATGGCAATTAGAAATATTGTAACCGAGGGTGACGAAATTCTTAGAAAAAAATGCAGAGTGATCACAGAAGTTACAGACAGAATCAGAATGACGATGGAAGACATGCTTGAGACCATGCACTCGGAAAATGGTGTAGGAATTGCAGCACCGCAGGTAGGTGTTATGAGGAGAATGTTCATCGCTGAACCTGAGCCGGGACGTGTCTACTATATGATCAACCCGGAAATCCTGGAAATGGAAGGAACCCAGTACGGAGCTGAGGGCTGTCTGAGTGTACCGGGTCTGGTAGGGGATGTGGAACGTCCTGAGCGTATTAAAATCAAGGCACTTGATCTTGACGGAAATGAACAGATTTACGACTTTGAAGGCTTTGACGCGGTGGTGATGTGTCACGAAAATGATCACCTGGATGGCATTCTGTACACCGACAAGGCTGTGAATTTGAGAGTACCGGAGGAACCTGAGGAGGATGATGAATAGTGAGAACTGTTTTTATGGGAACACCTGACTTTGCGGTACCGGTTCTTGATGCTATGATTAAGGCCGGACACGAGGTGGGGTATGTTATTACTCAGCCTGACAAGGCAAGAAACAGAGGAAAGCAGGTACAGTTCACACCGGTTAAGAAACTGGCTGCTGCTAATGGAATACCGGTTCTTCAGCCGCAGAAAATCAGAAACAGTCCGGAAACACTTGAGATTCTGAAAGAGTATGCTCCGGATATTATTGTGGTAGTTGCATATGGGCAGATTCTGCAGAAAGAAATACTGGAGCTTCCGAAGTACGGATGTGTAAATGTGCATGCTTCGCTTCTTCCTAAACTCAGAGGCGCATCGCCTATTCAACATGCTATTCTGGTTGGAGAAGAAAAAAGCGGAGTGACTATTATGCAGATGGGTGAAGGCATGGATACGGGGGATATGCTGACCAGGGTTTCTACACCTGTCGGACACAAAAATGGCGAAGAACTTCACGATGAGCTGAGTCAGCTGGGGGCGAGGCTGCTGGTTGATACACTTGTTCTTATTGAAGAGGGTATGGTGACTCCTGAGCCGCAGGATGACAGTCTTTCAACCTATGCAGGTATGATTACAAAGGCAGATGGAAAAATCGATTTCGAAAAGAGTCCGGTTCAGATAGAAAGACAGATAAGGGCTTTTGATCCATGGCCGGGAGCCTACTGCAGTCTTGGGGAAAGGACTATGAAGGTCTGGAAGGCAGAAGTTACCGGAAAAGCTGCAGATGCTGCAAAGGGCACAGTTATAGATGTAAGCGGCGATGGAATAGATGTATGCTGCGGCGGCGGGGTGCTTCGCATCACGGAATTACAGATGCCTGGAAAGAAGCGTGTTACTGTTGACGCATTTTTGCGCGGCAATAAGATTGAAAAAGGAACTATATTGGTTTAAAATACGTAAAAAAGGGAGAAAGTGAGAGAGAGATATGTTTTATTATGATCCAACGTACATTATCCTTGTACCGGCAATATTATTTACGCTGTATGCACAGGGTAAGGTGAAAAGCGCATTCAGCAGATATTCAAGAGTAAGAAACATTAGGAATATAACCGGTGTGGAGGCTGCACGCAGGGTACTTGACTACAACGGCCTGCATGATGTAAAGATTGCACAGATAAGGGGAAGTATGACTGACAATTACAATCCCGTCACCAAGGTGCTTTCCTTGTCAGAAACAGTATATGGCGTTAATTCTGTGGCGGCAGTCAGTGTAGCCTGCCATGAAGTAGGTCACGCTATTCAGCATGCGAAAGGATATGCTCCGCTGAAGATGAGAAATGCAATACTTCCTGTTGTGAACTTTGCATCAACTTTGACATGGCCTCTTGTGATTATCGGTCTTCTGCTGCTTGTGGCAAATCCTGAAACATATTATATCGGAAACATGGTTTTCAATATCGGCGTTATTGCATTTATCGCAGTTATTGCATTTCATCTTATTACTCTTCCTGTTGAGTTTAATGCAAGCAGGAGAGCAATTCAGCAGATGGAGGAACTGGGACTGGTTGCCGATGAGGATATAGGAGGAAGCAAGAGAGTTCTGAATGCTGCGGCAATGACTTATGTTGCTGCCCTGGCAGTAGCGGTTGCAAACCTGCTGAGAATCCTTGCACTTAGAAACAGAGATTAAGAGACAGGTGATTTTTAATGGATATCAATCGAAAAACAGCATATAATGTTCTGTTTGACGTTGAAAAGAACGGTGCCTATTCTAATATTGAACTGAACAGGCAGATAAGACTTCTAAATCCGGATTCACCGGCATTTGTCAGGGAGCTTGTGTACGGAGTAATCGAAAACCTGATTTATATTGACCATATATTGTCAAAGCTTATTGACAAGGGATTGAAGGGTGTTAAGAAACAGCCTCTTACACTGCTTCGCATGGGCATATATCAGCTTAGATTTATGGATTCTGTACCTGAGTATGCTGCTGTGAATGAAACCGTGAATATGGCCAGAAAGCTGGCTCGAGGCAGAGAAGGCTTTGTTAACGGGGTTCTAAGAGGATATATAAAAAGAAAGGCTGAGGATTTCCTTCCTGACAGGGATGAAGATACTGTTTCATATCTGTCAGTAAAGTATTCCTACGCACCGTGGATTGTCGAGCTCTGGCTTGACCAGTATGGTGAGGAGAATACTGAAGCAATGCTTGCTGCAGGTAATGAAACGCCACCTCTCTCTGTCAGAGTAAATACACTGAAGACAGACAGAGATGAGCTTGCAGGAAAACTTGAGGCTTTGGGTTTTGATGTTGAAAAGGGTGCATTAAGCAACCGTGTTCTTTTTGTAAATGGTGCAGGTCTGCTTGACACAGAGGAATTTTTAGAAGGTCTCTTTTCTGTTCAGGATGAATCATCTGTCGTGGCAGTGGAAACCCTTATGCCTGAGCCTGGGGATAAGGTTATTGACATGTGCGCTGCTCCCGGAGGTAAGACTCTGGCTATTGCAGAATGCATGGAAAACATTGGAACTATCAAAGCCTACGATGTGTATGAGCACAAGCTCGAGCTGATAAAAAATGAATCCTCTCGCCTGGGAATCAGTATTATTGAAATTGGGGAGCAGGATGGAACCATTTATAACGGACAGATTGAGCAGTGGGCTGACAGAGTTCTTGTGGATGGACCGTGCTCCGGTCTTGGTGTTGTAAGAAGAAAGCCTGAAATCAAGTACAGAAACCTTGATGACAATGGAATGGAACTGGCTGAGAAACAGCTTGCCATATTAGATAATGCCGGCAGATATGTGAAACCGG
>JALENF010000043.1 GCA_022767945.1 Bacillota bacterium | reverse complement strand
TAACAGCTGGTCTATCTGTGCAGGCTCTATTCTCTGTACTGCGGTCTCCTTGTCAATCAGACCTTCATTTACCATATCTACTGCAACCTTTACAGCTGACAGCGCAGTTCTCTTAGCAGATCTTGTCTGCAGCATGTAAAGCTTGTTTCTTTCTACTGTGAATTCCATGTCCTGAAGATCCTTGTAGTGTGTCTCAAGAACGTTTGCAATTCTTTCAAAGTCTTTGTATACTTCCGGGAAGCTTTCTGCCATCTCTGCGATAGGCTTTGGTGTTCTGATACCTGCAACTACGTCTTCTCCCTGTGCATTTACAAGGAATTCTCCGTACAGCTTGTTCTCTCCGTTGGATGGGTTACGTGTAAATGCCACACCTGTTCCTGATGTGTTACCCATGTTTCCGAATACCATTGACTGTACGTTTACTGCTGTTCCAAGGCTGTCTGAAATTCCATTAAGCTTTCTGTACAGAATAGCTCTCTCGTTGTTCCATGAACGGAATACTGCCTTTACTGCCTCCAGCAGCTGATCTGCAGGTTCCTGAGGGAAGTCACGTCCCATTTCTTCTTTTACGAGAGCCTTGTATCCTACGATAATTTCCTTAAGGTCATCAGTGCTCAGGTCTACGTCGAATTCTGCGCCAACCTTTTCCTTCTGACCGTCAAAGATTTTGTCAAACTTTGACTTGGAGATCTCCATTACAACATCTCCGAACATCTGAATAAATCTTCTGTAGCTGTCGTAAGCAAATCTTTCATTTTCTGTAAGCTTTGCCAGACCTGCTGCTGTTTCATCGTTTAAGCCAAGGTTAAGGATTGTGTCCATCATACCCGGCATGGAGAATACGGCTCCTGATCTTACAGATACAAGCAGCGGATTTTCAGGATCTCCGAATTTCTTTCCTGTTACGTTTTCAAGCTCTTCCATCTTCTTGTAGATATCCTCAATCAGACCCTCATCAAGCTTGGCACCATCTTCATAGTACTTGTTACATGCTTCTGTTGTAACCGTAAATCCGAAAGGTACAGGCAGACCGATTTTGGTCATTTCAGCAAGGTTAGCTCCCTTGCCGCCCAGCAGCTCTCTCATGTCCTTGGATCCTTCATTGAAGGAATACACTAATTTCGCCATTATGCTTACCTCCTAAAAGTATATTAACATTACAATAGATTTTAACCTGCTGAAGTCGTTGAATTACTGTCTCGTCCAGCAAATTCTTAAACATTTTATCATTTTTGCCGAGGGTTGAAAAGGACAAAAAATCAAAATACGGTCTGTTTGCGCCATTCCTTTTATTTTAGTAATATTTTTAATTATTTAGTACATATCACTTAAAAAATATAGTTTTTTATACGCTATACTGCAAAAAAATGTAGTGTTTTTCCTCTTGCCCTCTCTTTTACCTCTCTTTTCTGTCCGGATGCAAAAGCTGCCGGCCTTCCGAAGAAGACCGGCAGAATAAAAATTAACGTTTCAGTTATAACCTTTAGAATATCATTCTCTCTTCGATATAGTATCTTACCTCTCCGATTGGAAGACGAACCTGTTCCATAGTGTCTCTGTCACGAATAGTAACGCAGCCATCAGTTTCAGTGTCGAAATCGACACAGATACAGAAAGGTGTACCTATTTCATCCTCTCTTCTGTATCTCTTTCCGATTGAACCGGCAGCATCGTAGTCAACGTTGAAGTACTTTGACAGCTCATCATAAATAGGCTCGGCAACAGGTGCCAGCTTCTTTGCAAGCGGAAGTACTGCAGCCTTGAAAGGTGCCAGTGCCGGGTGGAACTTAAGAAGAACTCTCGTATCTTCTTTTCCGTTACCGTCTGTCAAAGTTTCCTCTGTATACGCGTCTACAAGGAATGCAAGTGCAACTCTGTCTGCTCCCAGTGACGGTTCAATACAGTAAGGGATATATCTTTCGTTTGTTTCTGGGTCAATGTAAATCATTTCCTGACCGGAGAATTCGCTGTGCTGTCTCAGGTCAAAGTCGGTTCTGTCAGCAATACCCCACAGCTCACCCCAACCGAATGGGAACAGATATTCCAGGTCAGTTGTTGCATTGCTGTAATGTGACAGCTCTTCTTTTTCATGGTCTCTCGTTCTGATGTGATCCATGTTCATATTCAGTGATTTCAGGAAGTCAATAGCATACTGCTTCCAGTATTCGAACCATTCCAGGTCAGTTCCCGGTTTGCAGAAGACTTCCAGTTCCATCTGTTCGAACTCTCTTGTTCTGAAAGTAAAGTTACCTGGTGTAATTTCGTTTCTGAAGGATTTACCTATCTGAGCAATACCGAAAGGAACCTTCTTTCTTGCTGTTCTCTGAACGTTTTTGAAGTTGACGAAAATACCCTGTGCAGTTTCAGGTCTCAGGAACAGCTCTGACTTGGAATCCTCTGTAACTCCCTGGAAAGTCTTAAACATAAGGTTGAACTGTCTGATGCCTGTGAAATTGCTCTTTCCACATTCAGGGCAGCAGATACCTTTTTCTGCAATGAATCCTTCAAGCTTTTCGTTTGACCATCCGTCTACAGGTACTACTTCCATACCGTTTTCCATCATGTATTCTTCGATAAGCTTATCAGCTCTGAATCTAGCCTTACATTCTTTACAGTCGATAAGCGGATCAGAAAAGCCTCCAACGTGGCCTGATGCTTCCCATGTTCTTGGATTCATCAGAATTGCCGCATCAAGTCCAACATTATATTTGGATTCCTGCACGAATTTTTTCCACCATGCCTTCTTGACGTTGTTCTTGAACTCAACTCCAAGAGGACCATAATCCCATGTGTTCGCAAGTCCTCCGTAGATTTCTGAACCCGGATATACGAATCCCCTGTTCTTCGCAAGTGCAACGACTTTTTCCATTGTAACTACTTCACTCATTATATAAAAACCCTTTCCTGTTAAAATTCTGTCTCTTCTTTTACATCTTCAATGATATCTTCATCTGCACAGTCACATCTGCAGTCACATGCGCACTCCTCTTCGGCAGACTCAGAGTCTGATTCCTCAAGGTCATCCATATCATCCACCATGTCAAAGATATCAAAATCATCTTCTTTTCTCATTCTTAACTTTACATCCTCAGCAACATCTTTAGCCTTGCTGAAGGCGTCGCTTCCCATTTCTTTAAGGTCAGCATAAATCTCGGATCCCTTTTCTTTCAGATCCTCATATGCTCCGGGAGCCTTCTCCTTAGCCTCCTCATAGAACTCTCCTGCTTTTTCAGTAAGGTCAATTACTGAGCCGTCATCCTTTACAAATTCAATCTTACATTTGAATCCAAATGATGCTACTACGCCGATTACGGCTGCCGTAGGTGCAATCACAGTACCGAGCAGACCTACTACAAGAGGCAGGTTAAGTAATGTCTCTCCGTCCTTGGACACGATTACCCTTGATACATTACCCTTATCTATGATTTCTTTTATCTTGGCTTTCAGGTTTTCTCCCCTTGCGCCGATCCCGGCACCACCATTTTCGTTTACTTCTTCTTCAAGAGCAATAATAGCGTCAACCACGTTGCCTTCAGCAGCTTCCAGAGCTTCCTTGGCTTCCTTGTATGTCACGCCCGTTCTATCCTTCACAAGTTCAATTTTTTCTAAAGTAATTTCCATCTCATTACCTCCTAAAATTTCCCATCAATAACATCTTCACTTTTCAGATGACTGATGTCAAGATAATAGGCCATATAGTCTCTGATTATGGCCTGCAATTCCATTGCAGCATCCTTATTTAAAGCTATTTTTGAAAAGTTTCCCATAGGATTCTTAACAAAAAAACTTATCACATCCACTATATCAAATCCAGGCTTAAAAATCAACTTATCTTGCCTTAATTCTTTACATTTATCGCAGAGCATACCGCCGTCAGCGACACTGAAAAAACTTAGCTTTTCCCTGCTTCCGCAGCAGGCGCACTGCGTCGTCACAGGTGCAGTTCCCAGCAGACTGAGCAGTTTTATCTCATATGCCAGCAGCAGGGTTTCATGTTTCCTCTCTCTAGTCTCCAGGGCAGTCAGAAAATCCACCAGAAGATTGAAAATTTTCGGCTGAGGCAGTTCGTCCGGCAAAGCCTTTTCCGTAATTTCCATTGCAATGGATGCCTGAAAGTATTTATCCAGATCCTCACCTATACGGAAAAAGCTTTTCTTCACCTCTCCACTGTTCAGATTGTAATAGTCTCTGTTTTTAAAGAATTCGTACTGACCATAGGTAAAAGGACGTAAAGCAAGTGCCGCCTTGCCCCGTCCTTTTTCGCTAATGTCGCTTCCCGCACTGATTTTACCGTATTTTTTTGTAAAAACAAGCAGCATCCTTCTTCCGCTGGCAGCCTTGACCTGTCTGAGGATGATGCCTTCCGAATTAATGTACATCCGCTATTCCTTATATCCAAAGTTGGAAAGGGCAAAATCGCTGTCTCTCCAGTTTTCCTTAACCTTTACCCAAAGCTCAAGATAAACCTTAGTTCCAAGAAGAGCCTCTATTTCCATTCTGGCGCTCTTTCCGATACCCTTGAGCTTCTTTCCCTGCTTTCCTATTATGATTCCCTTGTGTGATTTCTTCTCGCAGTAGATAACAGCACCGATATTTGTGATGTTCGGCTTTTCCTCATATGATTCGATCTCAATTGCCACTCCGTGAGGCACCTCCTCCTCGAGATAGTTAAGAACCTTTTCTCTGATTATTTCGCTCACGATGAAACGTTCCGGATGATCTGTTACCATGTCCTCAGGAAAGTACATAGGTCCTTCTTCCAGATAGCCCTCGATCTTTTCTAGCAGTTCTTTAACATTGGTTCCTTCAAGAGCGGAGGTTCCGAATATTCCGTCGAAAACTCCCAGCTCGTCGTATTCGTTGAATATGCCTGCATATTCCTCAGGAGTCATCTTGTCTATCTTATTGATTATAAGCAGCTTGGGCGTATCCAGATCCTTAATCATGTCCACAATGTATCTGTCTCCCGGTCCCTTTGTAATGCTGCCGTCAACGAGAAAGAGCACAACATCCGTCTCCTTAAATGTGCTGACTGCCATGTCAGTCATAGCCGCACCCAGCTTATTTCTTGCCTTGTGGATTCCCGGCGTGTCGATGAAAACCATCTGGCAGCCGCTTTCCATATCGTCATCAAAGCGTGTATAGATTCCTCTGATGCTGTTTCTTGTAGTCTGAGGCTTGTCCGTTGTTATTGCAATCTTCTCACCCAGAATACTGTTCAGCAGCGTGGACTTACCCACGTTTGGTCTTCCAATTATTCCTATAAATCCTGATTTCATCATAGTCTAAATCCCTCTGGTAATAATTCCTTCAATGTGTATACCTGTAAATGCTCTTCGTCTTCTCCCAGAATGATTTCAAGCTCCGGCGCAAACTCATAAAGAAACTGCCTGCATATTCCGCATGGATATCCGATGCCCTCGCTGGCTGCAACAGCCAGCCTGCTGAAGCTGCGATACCCCTCTGAGACAGCTTTGACCGCCGCTGTTCTCTCTGCGCAGATCGTACCGCCATAGCTTGAATTCTCCACATTGACACCTGTGAAAACCTTACCTTCCTCTGTAAGAAGCGCTGCACCAACCCGAAAACCGGAAAACGGTGCGTAAGCATTAGGCAAAGCCGCAAGAGCCATCCTGAATAATTCTCTGTTGTCCATGTTTTACCTCACTATTCCCAGATATTCCATTACCTCTTCTTCTCTGTCGCGCATCTCCCTCTTCTCAGCCTCTTCCATATGGTCATAGCCCAGAAGGTGAAGTATGCTGTGGGTAAAGAGATAAATAATCTCTCTTTCAAGGGAATGGCCAAATTCCTCAGCCTGCTCTTCCGCACGCTCTCTGCATATCACCACATCCCCAAGGCATATTTCTCCGAAATCCGGAAGCTCATTCAGATCATCAAACTGAGGGAAGGACAGAACATCTGTAACATTATCGTTATCTCTGTAATCTCTGTTAAGAGTCCTTATTTCCTCTGCTTCAACGAAGGTAACACTTATTTCCGCACGTTCCCGCGGGATTCCCTCAAGCTCCAGACATCTTTCCGCCGCTTTTTCCATAGTGGCTCTCATTTCATCAGATACAGCCTGTCCCTCTTCAAAGTAAATTGTCATAAAGCACCTCTATTCTTCAAGTTCGTCAGGATACTTCCTGTAATACTGGTCGTAAGCATTGATGATTTTCTTTACAAGCTCGTGTCTTACA
>JALENF010000042.1 GCA_022767945.1 Bacillota bacterium | reverse complement strand
ATTGAAGCCCTGCGAGTGTTCGAGGGAAATGCTGCACCTCTTGAACGCACGCTGGAAAAGTCTGAGCATGTCGAGGTGAGAGGTGTATTTCATATAGCCTTCCTTGGCGAATCTGATAATATATTTACTCATAGATACCTCCCAGCCTGCACTCTACTCTTCTGTTTATTCCGCAGCCCACGCAGCCGTAACGGCAGTCGTGCGTTGTTTTTTCGTCTGCTGCCTTCCTCGCCTCTGAGATGAGGAACTTCTTTGAAACTGATGAATCAATGATGTCCCATGGCAGAACCTCATCAAAGCTCCTTTCTCTCGTTGTGTAAAATTCAACATCTGTTTCTGATTTTTCAATTGCTCTCTGCCATTTAGCCAGGTCAAAATGCTCTGACCAGCTGTCAAGCCGGCATCCCTGCCTGTGGGCTTCAAGAAGAAGTCTTCCAAGCCTTCTGTCACCTCTTGCAAATACAGCCTCGTAAGTGCTGACTGCATCATCATGATAGTTGAAGGTTACACTCTTCATGTTCAGCTTTTTGCGAAGATAGTCGTGCTTTTTTGTGAAATCCTCAGTATTATCCTGTCCCGCCCACTGGAAAGGAGTATGTGCCTTAGGCACGAAGTTGGATACACTTACTGTTACGTTAAATCGTCCTCCTTTGCCTGACTGTCTGTGAATATTCACGATGTTTCTTGCGATCTCAGCGATTCCGTCCAGATCCTCATAGGTTTCAGTAGGAAGGCCGATCATGAAGTAAAGCTTGATGTGCTTCCATCCCAGTTCGATGGCCTGTTCTACAGCATCATATATATCCTTTTCTGTAATACCTTTGTTAATAACATCTCTCAGTCTCTGCGTTCCGGCTTCCGGTGCAAAGGTCAGTCCGGATTTCTTATAACCCTGAATCTCTTCCAGAACGTTGAAGGAGAAGGTGTCAAGTCTGAGCGACGGCAGTGACAGAGACACGTGGCGCTTCTTGCATTCCTGCATCAGTTCTATGGCCAGTGGCTCGAACCCGGAATAGTCGCTTGTCGAAAGCGACAGAAGCGACAGTTCCTCGTGACCCGTGTTGGCCAGCTGCTTCATGGCAAGATCCATGATCTTTTCCTTAGAACGCTCACGAACCGGCCTGTATATCATGCCGGCCTGGCAGAATCTGCAGCCCCTCGTGCAGCCTCTGAAGGTTTCCACAACCGAACGATCATGGACAGTCTCAATAATAGGAACGATTGGAGATGTTGGAAACTCAATATTTTCGATATCCTCTATAATACATCTTTCCACTCTGTCCGGTGTACCTGCGAAATTCTTCTCATATGCCTTTACAGTTCCGTCATCGTTGTAAATTACATCATAAAATGATGGAATATACACTCCTGTATCCCCTGCAATTTCCTTATAGAATTCTTCCTTTGACATTCCCTTTTCTTTAGCCTGTCCGTATTTTTTCATCAAAGCCGGAAGACTTTCCTCACCGTCTCCTATCATGAAGATATCTACAAAGTCAGCCAATGGTTCAGGATTATATGCACATGGACCTCCCGCTATTATAATAGGATCATCTTCACTTCTTTCCTTTGCCAGCAGTGGAATCTGTGCCATATCAAGCATATTCAGAATGTTGGTAAATGACATCTCATACTGCAGTGTAAACCCAAAGAAGTCCAGTTCCTTAACGGGAGTCTTAGTCTCCAGTGTGAACAGCGGAATTTCATTTTCCTTCATCAAAGCTTCCATATCCGCCGCCGGCGCAAAAACTCTTTCACAGTATATGTCATCTTCTTTGTTAAGATTGTGGTACAGAACCTGCAGACCCATATAGGACATGCCTATTTCATACAGATCCGGGAATGCAAAGGCAAATCTTGTCTTCACATCTTCAGGATTCTTAACAGCAATGTTATATTCCCCGCCAATATATCTGGCCGGTTTTTCAACTTGTTTAAGAAGGTTGTCTAACCTCGATTTCATCAAAATATCCTCTCAATTCTATTTTTTAGTTTTTTATTCTTCAAAAAGACTCTCTATGGACTGGCCGATATATTCACTTATCCGGTCCAGCAGCACTCTTGTTTTTTCCCTGGTTTCCAGAATATGCTCTCTCACTCCCGGAATATACTGTGGAGCCTTGTCCAGAATATACTTAATACGTTCATCCAGACCAACATACCTGTCCTCTTTTACAAGTCGGTCTCCGAGACATACCATATCCGTTTCATTAAGATTCTCAAATTCATTCAGATTGTACATCATGTGAACCTTAACTATTTCTGCCTCGTCATGATATCCGTGTTCCTCCAGAATTCTGGCACCCACACTTCCATGGTCTTCGTCGACTCTTGCAACGTCATGCGCCAGAGCCGCGCCTTCTATCAAAGCCAGATCAAAGCATGAGCCGTGTTCGTTCATCTTTTCAGCTATGGTAAGGGCAACCATGCATACGGCCTTGCAGTGTCTTATCACATGTGCCGGAGTATTGTTTTCTATATAAAGTTGTTCGCATTCTTCGCGACTTATTCTTCTGTTCATACGTTCACCAGCTTTCCGCTAACTAGTATATCACATATCAGGCGTTAATTCATAATAAAATTCATTGCCACATTCAGGGTTGTAGCTTCCAATTATTTCTCCACGCTGAACTCTTTCATTGGGTACCACGCTGACGTCCTCCAGCTGTCCGTATGTAGACACAGCTTCCTCATGCTTTACGACAACAAAAAGACCCTTCTCAGAACTTTTACCCACACTCTGAACCATTCCCCCTGCTACAGAGTGAACCTGTTTAACAGTTTCCGTAACACGGGTTTCATCTATGGGAACACCGTACTGCGAGTTCTTGTTAACCTGTACCACTGTCGAAACAATTCTTGCCGGCGTATCTTTAAGCTTTGATACAGCTATGGAACCAACCTCCTGAAGCTCTGATACCGTTATGTTATGGCAGACCACACTGCACAGTTTGTCGTAATATTCAGATACTGCAGTATTGCTGCTGTTTTTCATAACCAGTGCAGATAAGGTTATCACAATACATATGCAAAGTTGTATGCAAAACTTTACTGCATATTTCTTCCGTTTCATAAAATCACCCCTATACAATACAGAGTATTATACAGAGGTGCTTTATATGACATTCTTTATTATTCAATTTATTTTAGAAATCGAATTCATCCCAATATTCGAATTCGTAGTCAAATACCTTAATTGTATCTCCTTCTTCAAGACCCAGCTCAAGAAGCTTGTCGATTGCACCCTTGCTTTCTATATACTTGTACAGATAGCGCAGTGAACCCATATCGTTGAAGTTTGTTGAATCAAAGATCTTACGCAGCTGTTTTCCGTAGATAATATAATCATTACCTGATTTTTCAGCATAAACTTCCTTGTAGTCAGGATCCTTATCATCATTTTCAAAATCGAAATACTGATATTCATCTTCTTCCTCTGGATTAAGTGCAGCCTTCTGGAGTTCTTCAAGAGCGGCCAACAGAAGTTCCTGTACGCCCAGATTAATAGGGGCACAGATTGGGAACACTCTGTAACCTTTTCCTTCAACGTATTCCTTGAATTCAATATATTTCGGATCATCCTCATCCAGCATGTCCATCTTGTTCGCCGCAACCAGCATAGGTTTTTTTGCAACTCTCTCACTGTACATCAGCAGCTCGTTGTTTATTTTATCAAAATCTTCTATCGGGTTTCTTCCTTCGCTGCCTGAAACATCGACTACATGAATCAGAACCTTGGTTCTTTCGATATGTTTAAGGAATTTGAATCCCAGACCCAGACCCTGGTGAGCCCCTTCAATAATGCCCGCGATATCAGCCATTACAAAGCTGGAATCGTAAAGCTGAACAACCCCCAGATTCGGATTTATTGTAGTGAAATGATAGTTTTCAATTTTGGGCTGTGCACTTGTTGCAGTAGCAAGAAGGCTTGATTTTCCAACATTTGGGAAACCTACAAGACCAACATCTGCTATCATTTTCATTTCGAGGATAACACTTCTCTCTTTGGCAAAGCCGCCTGCCTCAGCAAAGTTCGGTGCCTGTCTGACGGAATTTTTGAAATGCACATTTCCTTTTCCTCCTCGACCGCCCTTTGCGGCAACAAAGCTTTCACCATCCTCAACAAGGTCCTTCATTACAAGACCTGTTTCTTCATCTATGACGACGGTTCCCATAGGGACTTTGATGATAAGATCTTCGCCGTTTTTGCCGAATCTCTTCTTCTTCATGCCGTTCTGACCATTCTCTGCCTCATACTTTCTCTTATATCTGAAGTCCATAAGAGTACGCAGATTTCTGTCAGCCTGGAAAATAACGTCTCCGCCTTTTCCTCCATCTCCGCCGTCAGGTCCACCTTCGGGTACATAAGGCTCTCTACGAAATGATACGCATCCGTTTCCACCTTTTCCCGATTTAATGAATATTTTGGCTCTATCTACAAACATTAATTTAGAACCCCCTTACTGTTCTTACAATTAGATACATTAAAAGCCCCTACTCGTGTTAGGGGCTTTAAGGTTTTCTTATGCCTGTTTTGGATAAACGCTTACCTGTTTTCTAGTCTTGTCTTTTCTTTCAAACTTAACAGCACCGTCAATCTTAGCAAATAATGTGTCATCTCCGCCGATGCCTACATTGTTACCAGGATGGAACTTAGTACCTCTCTGTCTAACCAAAATGCTTCCAGCACTAACAAACTGTCCGTCACCTGTCTTAACGCCTAAACGTTTGGACTCGGAGTCACGACCGTTCTTAGAGCTACCTACTCCTTTTTTACTTGCCATGTTCCAGACACCTCCTTACTTTCGTGGCTATTGGAATTACTTTAATGCTGCTTCGATTGTTTCGATGATTACAGCCTTTGTAGCTTTAGCATCTACTTCAATATTGTTTTCTGCAGCGAAAGCAATTAATTCATCTTTCTTCATTGAAGCTGAAACTTTCTTTTCAGTATCTTCTGTTGCTTCTGCCTTAGCAGCTGCTTTAGGAGCTTCTCCTCCTAATGATTCAATCTTAACCATTGTGTATGGCTGTCTGTGACCCTGCTTCTTTCTGTAGTCCTTCTTAGCCTTGTACTTGAAGATGATAACTTTCTTTCCCTTACCATTTTCAACTACTTCACCTGCTACTGCTGCACCTTCAACGTATGGTGCTCCAACCTTAAGGTCTCCTTCTCCGGCTAGAACCAGTACCTTGTCGAATACAACCTTTTCTCCGGCTTCAACGTTAAGCTTTTCAACTGTAATGATGTCGCCTTCCTGTACTCTGTACTGCTTTCCGCCTGTTTCAATTACTGCGTACATGTTTCTTCTTACCTCCTCTATCCAGTCTCGCCTTTTAAGGTGATTCACGGAATCGTCCGTGAACACTTCACTGCAAACCTCTTCCGTGCGGTCTAACTCAGTTATAATACCATGAATTCAGGGGTTTGTCAAACATTTTTCAGCAATTTATTCATACTATTTTTAGTCTCTATTAGTTCTATATTTTGATTTACAGACTTTTGCATAGTGTGAATTAAATACCATAGAATAATCTCAGTATATTTTAATAACACTTTCCTATTAATGAAAATCAATAAAAGCCCGTATATCCACTAAATCCAAGCATATATACTGCCATAGCAACGGACAGGTCCTCTGTTGCTCCTTCGAGATGTTGTGCCCACTCTCTTAACTCAGACATAACCGTATCTTCAGGAACCCTTACATCATCCATTGTATTAACAACCTTTTCGATAACTTCCGGTAACACCATACACATTTTATAAAACGCGTCCTCTTCTCCTGTTACTAACTCATAGAACCGATCCATGCTTACACGTCTGATAAGTTTATGCCCAACCTTTTTCTTATCCACAGTAGTTTCCCACTTAATATTCTGAGATTTCTGAGCAATTGCTTCTACAAGAAAACATGCACAGTCGTCATCATTGAGCAGCTGATTTTGCATCTTTATAAAAGTTTTCCCTGCAGAAGCGGAATTCATTGTGTTATGTTTATTCTTCATTTCCACATACACAGTACTAACCTTTCCTGCGTCGGGAATCTCTATGCCGTTAGGATTTCTGTAGATTACATCCCAGCCCCCGCTTTCGCCGTTTGGTGGAACTTCGCAATTATCAATGTACTGAAAGATTCTTTGATGAAAATATCCAATATCATTATTATTTGACTTATCCCTTTGCCGAAAGATTTCATTACTGATGATTTCTTCCCAGGTTGAACGATATACTGTCTTATCAAAGATTAGTTTAACAGGGTCAATCAGATTCTTGTTGAAACGCTTTAAGTCAAAAGAGTCTAACTTTTCACCATACTTTTCAATGGTTGCCTTAACATGAGTTTCAAAGTCTTTCTCTGTTATAAAGTTTAATGGCCACATTTCAAACACTCCAATCCTTCTTTGATTTTCAATGCAATTTCATAAGCCAAATTCACAGGAACCGCATTGCCGACCTGCTTATACTGTTGACTAATACTTCCACAAAACTCCCATTCATCAGGGAATGTCTGGCATCTTGCATTTTCTCTAACTGTAAATGGTCTTGCCTCAAGTGGATGACATCTGTCCGTCTGTTTTTGGCTTGGTGATGTAAGCACCGTTAAAGAAGGTTCATCTAAACTTAATCGTCTCAATATACCTGTCCTTCCACCTTCCATATCCCAACAGCTTTTCATATATTCTTTTGCTTTATCTTCCGGAATATCTCTCCAATATCCACCTGGAGGAACCAGCTCGAATATAGATTTTTTATAATCTGAATAGCTGACACCTGGACTTTCCGGGCAATCAAGTAAAATGTCTTTCAATACAGGTTTATAGTCATGCGGTTGTGGAAACTCAAAATGAATTTTATTAGCTAAATCGTTTCTAATTCCAATAGTAATCAGTCTTTCTCTCTTCTGAGGAACTCCATAATCCCATGCATTCAATACCCTAATCTGATTCTCCGTGATTGTATATCCTTCTTGCTCGAAGATGCTTAATATTGTCTTATAAGTTCTTCCTTTATCATGGCTTCTTAAGCCTTTTACATTTTCAAAAAGAAACATCTTTGGCTGAAGTTTGTTTAAAAACTTAGCATAATGA
>JALENF010000034.1 GCA_022767945.1 Bacillota bacterium | reverse complement strand
CTGCCTTCGATAATAGCCGCATCTGCTGTAGTACCGAAGCAAGGAATTCCCTCAGCCTTAAGCAGATCCACCAGACCCATTACAAGAGGATCGTCAGGTGCAACTATTGCGAACTCAATGTTATTTTCTTTGGCAAATTTTACGATATTGTCCAGATCCTTGGCACCGATATCCACACATGTTGCATCTGCAGCAATTCCTCCGTTACCCGGAAGGGCGAATATTTCTGTTACCTTAGGACTCTCCTTTATTTTCTTGATGATGGCATGTTCTCTACCGCCACCGCCAACTACCATTACTCTCATTTTATATTTCCTCTCCTGCTGTATTAGTGGTGGAACAGTCTCATGCCGGTGAATACCGTTACCATTCCGTATTTGTCACAGGTTTCAATTACCTGTTCGTCTCTTACGCTTCCGCCGGGTTCTGCGATATACTTAACACCGCTTTTCTTAGCTCTTTCGATGTTGTCACCGAACGGGAAGAACGCATCACTTCCAAGTGATACACCTGTGATTGTATCAAGGTATGCTCTCTGTTCCTCCTTAGTGAAAGGCTCAGGTTTCTCTGTGAAAAGTGTTTCCCAGGTTCCGTCTCTAAGAACGTCTTCGTACTCATATCCAAGATAAACATCGATAGTGTTGTCTCTTACAGCTCTGCCGATATCATCTCTGAACGGAAGGTTGATTACCTTGTCAGCCTGTCTCAGGTGCCAGAAGTCAGCCTTGTCTCCGGCAAGTCTGGTGCAGTGAATTCTTGACTGTTGTCCTGCTCCGACACCGATTGCCTGTCCATCCTTGGTATATACAACTGAATTTGACTGGGTGTATTTCAGAGTAATAAGCGCGATAATAAGGTCGCGCTTTGCTTCCTCTGTAAGATCCTTGTTAGCAGTCACTATATCTGTAAGGTCTTCAGGTTTAACCTTGTAGTCGTTTCTTCCCTGTTCGAAGGTAATACCGTAAACCTGCTTACACTCCTGTTTAGCAGGAACATAGTCAGGATCTATTTTAATGATGTTGTAATTTCCCTTTTTCTTTTTCTTTAGGATTTCAAGTGCTTCAGGTTCATATCCCGGAGCGATGATTCCGTCAGAAACCTCTCTGGAAATAATCTTAGCTGTAGTCACATCGCAAACATCACTTAACGCGATAAAATCTCCAAATGATGACATCCTGTCAGTTCCTCTTGCTCTTGCATATGCCGTTGCAAGTGGAGATTCATCCAGTCCTTCGATGTCATCTACGAAGCACGCCTTCTTAAGAGTTTCATCCATCGGAACTGCAACTGCCGCAGATGTTGGACTTACATGCTTAAACGATGTAGCTGCAGGTAAACCTAAGCTTTCCTTCAGTTCTTTAACCAGCTGCCAGCTGTTAAAGGCATCTAAGAAGTTAATGTACCCCGGTCTTCCGTTAAGGATCTCAAGTGGAAGATCACTTCCATCTGCCATGTATATCTTTGCCGGTTTCTGATTAGGGTTACATCCGTATTTTAATTCAAATTCTTTCATCAGAATTATTACCTCCTTGCAATCTTATCCATATATTAAATCTGTTATTATGCGTTCTTGTTGATCATTCTGTTTTCAACTTCACCTGTTTCAAGGTCAGTGTATCTTACATATATTGAAATCTTGTTGTTTTCGTCAAGATTTTCCCAGATTTCCTTAGTGAAAGCGTCGATGTCGTCTGGAATGACAACTCTTTCAGGTTCTCCACAGAATGTTGGAATTGGATTTCCATCCTGAATGTAAGTGTGAATGAAATGACCGATTCCTGCAAGAGCGCTGTAGTTGAAGTAATATCTGTTGCATGCGCTTCCTTCAGCATCTGCACTCTTAAGAATGCTCATCTTATATGTAAAATCATTCTTGTCGTCAAAAGTAATCATTCCGCTGATTCTTGGAGTCCAGTTTGGACCATCCGGTTCAAATTCTCTTGTGTTAAGAGCTCCTTCAAAGCACTTTCCGTCTTTAATGAACTGGTAAATTGTATCTGTCTGGTCTCCGTTTGTAACGATAAGATTATTATCATGCTTTCTCATCGGGTAGTAGATGATTAATGACGGATCTTCAACCTTTGATTCGTCAAAAGGCTTAATCATCACGTTTTCTCCTTCTTCAAGGAATATTCTGTTTCTGCTGTTTTCGGATCTTCCCATAATGAAGTATGCACTTACAGCCTTTTTTCCGTCCTTTGACTTGCCGATTACGATACCTCTGCCTACATAAGAATTTCCTTTAACAGCAGCTTCCATAGTCTTTGTTTCATATACGTTCATCTATATTTCCCCTTTACTGATTTTTGCACTGATCTCTTCGACTGCACGTGGAAGAAGAATCCACTCAGCTTCTTCCATTACTCTCCTCTGAAGAGATTCCGGAGTGTCATCATCAAGAATCTCTACAGCCTTCTGATAAATGATAGCTCCGCCGTCCGGAATTTCATTTACAAAATGCACAGTGGCTCCTGTTACCTTCACGCCATATTCAAGTGCCATTTCGTGAACATGAAGTCCATAGGCACCCTTACCGCAAAATGACGGAATCAGGGACGGATGAACATTGATAATCCTGTTCTCAAATGCCTTGATGAATTCAGGAGTAAGGATTTTCAGGAATCCGGCAAGTACTACAAGCTGAATGTTCTCCTCCTGCAGCTTCTCTATCAAAGCTTCTTCAGTGGTCATCAGGTATGAATCTATTCCGTTATTTCTCGCACGCTCCAGGGCATAGGCATCAGCCTTGTTGGAAACCACCAGAGCAATTTCACCGCTGGTAATAATACCGCTTTTCTGTGCGTCAATAATCGCCTGAAGATTGGTTCCGCCACCGGAAACCATAACTGCAATTCTGGTCTTGTTTAGCATATTTCTACGCCTTCCTCTGATTTAACAACTTCACCCAGGATGTATGCATCTTCACCGTTTGCCTTCAGTACCTCTAAAGTCTTGTCTGCATCTTCCTTTGCAACGATAACTGTCATACCAACACCCATGTTGAAGGTATTAAACATATCTCTTTCAGGAATATTTCCTCTCTTTGCAATCAGGTCAAAAATAGGAAGTACTCTGATATTTTCTCTCTTAATCTTAACGCCGTATCCCTTAGGCAGACTTCTTGGAATGTTCTCATAGAAGCCACCACCTGTGATATGTGCAACAGACTTGACTGTAACCTCTTCAAACAGTTTTACCATAGGCTTAACGTAAATCTTTGTAGGTGTCAATAAAGTTTCTCCGATTGATTTTCCGCCCAGCTCGTCTAAAGGAGTTTTGATATCCTCATTCTCAACATCCAGAACCTTTCTTACCAGTGAGAAACCATTGGAATGAACACCTGATGAAGGAAGACCGATAATAACGTCACCTTCGGCAACTGTTTCCTTCTTAAGAACCTTGGACTTGTCAACCACACCAACAGCAAAACCTGCAAGGTCGTACTCGTCTACAGGATAGAATCCAGGCATTTCCGCAGTTTCACCGCCGACAAGTGCTGCCTCTGACTGGATGCATCCTTCTGCAACGCCGCTTACAATCTGAGCAACCTTTTCCGGATAGTTCTTGCCGACTGCAATATAGTCAAGGAAAAACAGGGGTTTTGCTCCGACACAAATAATGTCGTTAACGCACATCGCAACGCAGTCGATACCAACTGTATCATGCTTGTCCATCAGGAATGCCATCTTCAATTTAGTTCCTACTCCGTCGGTTCCGCTTACCAGTACAGGCTTTTCAATTCCTGTAAGATCAAGCTCGCACAGACCGCCGAAGCCGCCGATGTCTTCAGGTACATTGCCGAAAACCATAGTCTTCGCAACGTGCTCCTTCATCAGCTCAACTGCTTTGTAACCTGCTGTGATATCTACTCCGGCCTCTTTGTAACTTTCGCTAAAACTTTTTCCCATTTCAGTTCTCC
>JALENF010000020.1 GCA_022767945.1 Bacillota bacterium | reverse complement strand
GGTTGGGGCAAGCCATGAATTCTTATCGTTAAGGGTAGGATGGCATCGTATAATCTGGAAACATAATAGTGGATGATTCTAAAATGATTCTATTATTCGATGAAAATGAGTTCACAGGGAGTAAATATGGTGAATACACATATCAGAAACATTGATATTTCAACGATTTCACGAGGCGTTATGAAAATAACGGAAGAGTTTGAATAAAGGACAAAAGTCTGAGAAGCCTTATAAATAGGAAGTTCTCAGACTTTTATTTTGTTATGCATTCTGGAGAGCTGCATATTCTATCAAAGTTGGCACAATTGCGATTTTTTTATGGAATAGTACCAATTTAAATCGAAAAGTATCAGATCTTCTTAGCAGACCTGTGAGTGCGGGGTGTGATTAAAGCCAAGGTATGCCCACATTCATATCATTTCATAAGATAATGTGGGTAAAGCTTGTTCGGCTTCTGTGAGTTTTGATAGAAGGAACTATCGAAAACCGCTATGGATGAGCTGTAGAGACATCGATTTTGGTATTTTTGTCATAAAAAATGAGAAATGTGCCATAAGTGATAGATTAAAGCATGGGCTGTAAAAATTCACCTTGAATTTTACAGCTTTTGTATATACTATAGATGCAGGAAAAATGGGTCATTATTATAATTTCAGGAGGACTATCATGAAAAAAATATGGATAATGTGTATCGCTCTTATAATCATGCTGACAGGCTGCGGGAAAGGAGACTCTATGAATGATGCTGAGAATCAGCCTGAGTTTCAGCAGGTTTCCATGCAGGAGGGACTGGACCTCATGAAAGAAGATTCGGATTACATTCTGCTGGATGTCAGAAGAGCTGATGAGTTTGAGGAAGGGCATATTCCGGGCGCAATTAATATTCCCAATGAATCAATTGGAGCAGAAGAAATTGAAGAATTGCCGGATAAGAACCAGAACATCTATGTATATTGCCGAAGCGGAAACAGGAGCAAGCAGGCTTCCGCGAGGCTGGCAGAGTTAGGCTATACAAATATCATAGAATTTGGTGGAATTAATGACTATTCCGGTGAAATTGAAAAGTGCAGGCAGTAGCAGAATCAGAAAGGCCGAGAAGGGCAGTTTTATTGCTTGCAGGCCTTTTTAACATTGTGATACTATAGATAGTAGAAACAGACATTATAAACAGACATTAGAAACAACACCACTACAGGAGGGTCGTCATGAAAACAAAACATTATGTCAGAAGACTGTGGTGCCTGATAATGTGTGCAATGCTGATGGTGCTTGCATGCGTTGAATCTGTACAGGACAGTACAATATCGTGAACTACAAAGGGAAAGCTTATTATCTTAACAAATCAAGCTTTGATATCAGCCAGGCGAAAAAAATCACAGGACTGAAAAGAAAGACCAAAAATGATGTGGTAAAAAAGAAAGGTATAGCCGGCGATGTGCTGAAGGGGGGCGGATTACTGTTATATTTATTCACTTCCGGACGACAGCAAGCCTGAGAACTGCTATGCCTGCGTGCCTGCGGGAACTGCCGTTAACATCATAAATGCGAATTACAATAAAAACTGGATGAAGGTTAAGTACAAGGACTTATATGTTGCCTACATGAAAAAGGCTGATGTCAAAACTGCAGACGCATATCTTGCGGGTACAGGCAGAGAATACCAGCCATACATCAAGCTGGCCAAACAATTAAAACTCACTTATACCGGCATCCTGAAAGATTACAGCAAGACAATCAAGAAAAAAGATTTGTGCAGACTCGCAGTACTTTGGTATCAGGCGATGGGAAACAAGCTTCCAAAGCAGAAAACTACATCACCGTTTAAGGATACAAGAGTCAGATTATTACGCCGGGATACAACGATGACGGAAGTGTGTGCATCAGGAACGGATACGGTCAGTATCTGGACATTAAGGGAGGAACGGCAGCTTCCGGTGGAACACTCACCTTCAAAGCTAAATCGGGAAGCAGCTCGCAGAAGTTTATTTTTAAATTCTAACGGACCCTCGAGAAAAACAGCCGGGTAGACTTGTAAAACAAAAAGAGCTATGATAGTTGCATAGTTTTTTTTTAATGTAATAGTATAAATAAACAGACGAAAAGAGGTAGATAAGATTGAAAAAAGTTGTTGCATGTATAATCACCACAGCATTTTTGTTCGGAACGATGGAGATTGCACTGAAGCTGGGAGGCAGCACATTCGATTCGCTGCAGCTTACGGGGCTTCGGTTTCTGATAGGCGGTGCTGTCCTGGCACCGATGGCAATAAAGGAGTATAACGAGAAGTTTAAGGCAAAGGGTAAAAGCCTAAGCAGTAAAGATTTAGGCTGGCTGTTTCTTGTCGGCTGCATGTGTATTCCGGTGAGTATGCTTCTGTTTCAGCTTGGAATTGAGAGGTGTAATGCTTCCACAGCAGCATCAATCATGTGCCTGAATCCTATTTTTACGATGGCGATTGCTGCCACATTTACAAATGAACACATGGACAGGCATAAGTACTGTTCAGTGGTGCTGGGACTGATAGCGTGCATGTTTATGATGAGACCATGGGATATTCAGGAAGGCAACACATTGATGGGACTGCTTCTTGTGCTAGGCGCATCGATAACGTTCGGCGCATACACAGTTATGGGCAAAAAGAGTCTCGCAAGAATTGGAACCTTCACCCAGACGTGCATAAGCTTCATAATGGGTGCCGTAGTTTTGCTGGCAATAACAGCAATTAGTGGAAGACCTGTATTCAGCGGTATGACAGAAAGCCCGCTTCTGCTGGCATATATCGGAGTCGTTGTGACAGGCATTGGATACCTGACATACTTCATAGCAATCAAGTATTCGGATGCGACTACAGGATCTCTGACCTTTTTTGTTAAACCGGCGATAGCACCTGTACTGGCAGTAATCATTCTCCACGAGCAGGTAATGTGGAATACGATATTAGGAATACTGCTTCTGCTTTCAGCATCATTTATCACAATAAGAGATGCATTTAAGCAAAGAAATGAAATCTCTATGGGTGAAAATAATAGC
>JALENF010000012.1 GCA_022767945.1 Bacillota bacterium | reverse complement strand
GCTGGATGCAGGCGGTTCAGACCTGTTCGTGAAAAACGCCGAGAAGCTGGGCAAGGACCTGAGCGCGGTGGACTACGCCGTTCTGTCCCACAATCACTACGACCACGGCGACGGAATACCATATTTCTTTGAGAAAAATGACAAAGCAAAATTCCTGGTGAGAAACTGTGAATGCGCAAACTGCTACAGCAAGGTTTTATTCATCAATAAATATATCGGCACCCGCCGGGACGTTGTCAAAACCCACCCGGACCGCCTTGCCAAGGTCAGCGGCGACTACAGGGTTGACGAGGGCATCTACCTGATTCCGCACAAAACCCCCGGCCTTGAAAAAATCGGCAAAAGAGAAAAAATGTATCTGAAGACCGCCGACGGATGGAGACCTGACGATTTTGCTCACGAGCAGAGCCTTGTTTTCAGAACAGAAAAAGGGCTGGTTGTTTTTAACAGCTGTTCCCACGGCGGAGCGGCAACTATAATAAAGGAAGTATCAGAGACCTTCCCGGGCGAAAAGGTTCACGCAATGATAGGCGGCTTCCACCTGTACAACAAATCAAAGAGATATGTGAGAGATTTTGCACAAGCAGTAAAAGATACCGGAATAGAGTACATCTGCACCGGACACTGCACAGGAGACAAGGCCTACAGAGTTCTTGAGAAAGAACTGGGAGATATCTGCCATCGTCTGCAGACAGGTCTGGCGATTGAATTTTGATGCAGAAAAAATCATTTTGTGATAAAATATGTCTATTAAGCAGTAATGAACAGATTAATATATGTATAGATTGAGAGAGGTAAGCTAAAGTTTATGAAATTATCAGAAATAAAGAATGGTGAAACGGTCCGGATTGTTTCTGTCGGAGGAAGCGGTGCCCTCAGGCAGCACTTCCTGGACATGGGCGTTATTCCGGGAAAGACGATTACATATGTGAAAGCAGCACCCCTGGGCGACCCGATTGAATACAGAATCTGGGGCTACGAGCTGACCCTGCGCATTGACGATGCCAAGAACATTGAGGTTGAACCCCTGGCTGAGGCTTCGCAGGAGCCTCAGGTATCAAAACTGACTGATGCGCCTTGCGCGGAAAGCTCAGCAGGCTCAGGCAGGCCGAGAGGTGAGAAAGCAAAGGGAGAAAAGCAGGCTTCGAGAAGAGAACATCATCCCGGACTGGGAGAGATGGACAAGCCGCATCCTGCAGGTTTTGACGGAATGCTGACCTTTGGACTGGCGGGAAATCAGAACTGCGGAAAGACTACACTTTTCAATCAGCTGACAGGCTCAAACCAGCACGTGGGAAATTTCCCGGGCGTAACAGTTGATCGTAAGGATGGTCCTATAAGGAAATTCCCAAACACCCTGGTAACTGACCTGCCGGGAATATACTCCATGTCGCCTTACACCAGTGAGGAGATTGTAACCAGGGAGTTTTTTCTGAACGACAAGCCCCGCGGAATTATAAATATAGTGGATGCCACTAACATAGAGCGAAATCTTTACCTGACTCTTCAGCTGATCGAGCTGGGAATTCCAATGGTTCTTGCACTCAACATGATGGATGAGATGCGTGACAACGGCGGAACGGTAAAAATCAACAAGATGGAGCAGCTGCTTGGAATTCCGGTAATACCGATTTCCGCAGCCAAGAACGAGGGTATAGATGAGCTTATCGACCACGCAGTTCACGTTGCAAAATACGGAGAGGGTCCATCAGGAATGGATTTCTGCGCGTCTGATGGAGAGGACAGCGGTGCTGTGCACAGAGCTATTCACTCCATTATGCACCTGATTGAGGACCATGCACTGAAAAATGATATACCCGTAAGATTTGCAGCCTGCAAGATTATCGAGGGTGACTGCCCTATAATGAGCAGACTGGGGCTGGAACCTAATGAGATAGAGCTTATAGAGCATATCCTGGTTCAGATGGAAAAGGAGAGCGGAATGGACAGGGCTGCGGCTCTTGCCAACATGAGATTTACCTTTATTGACAGGCTTTGTCAGGAAACGGTCGTTAAGCCTCATGAAAGTCTGGAGCACAAGAGGAGTCAGGCCATCGACAGAATTGTTACAGGTAAGTACACAGCAATTCCAAGCTTTGCGGTTATAATGGCTTTGATATTCTGGCTGACCTTCGGGGTCATCGGGAAGTGGCTCTCAGGGCTGCTGGAGAGCGGAATTGATGCGCTGACCGTTCTGTGTGACAATGCTTTGACTGCGGCAGGGGTAAACAATGTAATACACTCGCTGGTAATAGACGGAATCTTTGCAGGAGTGGGCAGTGTGCTCAGCTTCCTGCCGATTATAGTGGTGCTGTTCTTCTTCCTTTCAATGCTGGAGGACAGCGGATATATGGCCAGAGTGGCTTTTGTAATGGATAAGCTGCTGAGAAAGCTGGGTCTGTCGGGACGAAGCTTCGTCCCTATGATTATCGGCTTCGGCTGTACGGTTCCTGCTGTTATGGCGACCAGAACTCTCCCTTCTGAGAGAGACCGTAAGATGACGATTCTTCTTACACCATTTATGAGCTGCTCGGCCAAGTTGCCTATATATGGTCTGTTTACAGCGGCGTTTTTCCCTGAACACGGGGCGCTGGTAATGACATTGCTGTATTTTACGGGAATAATTGTTGCCATTGTGTTCGCTTTGATATTGAGTGCGACGAAGTTTAAGGGTGAGCCGGTTCCATTTGTAATGGAACTGCCCAATTACAGGTTTCCGGGAGCGAAGAGCGTTGGAATGCTCATCTGGGACAAGGCGAAGGACTTTATAACGAGAGCCTTTACCGTGATTTTCGTTGCAACTATTATAATATGGTTCCTGCAGACCTTTGATCTGCATCTCAACCATGTAAGTGATTCTCAGGAAAGCATCCTGGCGTTTCTTGGAGGCCTTATCGCTCCGGTATTTGCTCCTCTGGGATTTGCTGACTGGAGAATCTCAACTGCGCTGATTACCGGCTTTACGGCAAAGGAGAGTGTAGTCAGCACTATGACTGTCCTTATGGGAGGCGGGGGTGCAGAGGTGCTTCAGAACATCTTCACTCCTTTTACTGCAGTGGTATTCCTTGTGTTTACTCTGCTGTATACTCCTTGTGTTGCGGCCATCTCATCCGTGAAGAGAGAGATGGGCGGTAAGTGGGCAGTTACCGTTGTAATAATGCAGTGCGTGATTGCATGGCTGTGTGCCTTCGGTGTGCACGTTATTGGCAGCCTGCTGGGATTATAGGGCCGCCCGGCGCGACCCGGCCCGGGGGTATGCCCCGGGCCGAGGTCGCTCGGGCAGGGCGGGGCGCGTTTCGCGTTCCCGCCCCAGCCCTGCCCGGTCGCCTGGAAGGCGGGCCGGGCGGCGCAGGCTTGCGCACGTAAAAGTATTGTAAGAAAGGTGAATGATAGAAATGATTTCAAAGAAAATGATACCTCTGGTAAACAACAATTCCGTTATCAGAGCAATGTTTGAAGAGGGCAAGGTTATGGCTGCCAGATACGGTGCTGAGAATGTTTTTGACTTCAGCATTGGAAATCCTAACGTTCCTGCTCCTGATGAAGTAAAGGAGGCTATCCTTGATATTCTGGAAAATGAGGATCCGGTAAAGGTTCACGGATATATGAGCAATGCGGGTTTTGAGGAAACCAGGGCGGCAGTTGCGGATAATCTGAACAGAAGATTCGGCACTGCCTTCACGGAAAAAAACATTATAATGACTGTCGGCGCGGGCAGCGCTCTGAACGTTTTGTTAAAAACAATGCTTGACCCGGGGGACGAGGTGGTAACCTTTGCGCCGTATTTCGTCGAGTACGGCAACTATGTGAGAAACTATGACGGAAAGCTCGTTGTGGTTCCGGCAAACCCTGAGGGAAATTTCATGCCGAAGATGGACGAGTTTGCCGCTGCTATTACTCCTGCGACAAAGGCTGTTATCATCAACAATCCTAACAACCCTACGGGTGTGATATATCCTGAGGCTGTTATCAGGGAGATTGCTGCGGTTCTTGAAACAAAACAGAAGGAATACGGCACTGTAATCTACCTTGTTTCTGATGAACCGTACAGAGAACTTGCATATGGCGGAGCTGAGGTACCGTATCTGACAAAATACTACACTAACACTGTGGTAGGATACTCATATAGTAAATCACTGTCTCTGCCGGGCGAAAGAATCGGCTACATCGTAATTCCGGACGAATCTCATGAAGCTCAGGAGTTTATCGATGCAGCGACTATTGCCAACAGAGTTGGAGGTTTTGTTAACGCTCCGTCTCTGATGCAGCTTGTAATTGCAAGATGTGTTGACGCAAAGTGCAATGTGGAGTACTATGAGAACAACGGAAAAACACTTTATGAGGGTCTGACTAAGGCCGGATTCACCTGTGTAAAGCCTGAAGGCGCCTTTTACCTGTGGATGAAGTCTCCGATTGAGGACGACAAGGAATTTGTTGCCGCAGCGAAGAAGTACAATCTTCTGATGGTACCGGGAAGTTCATTTGCCGGTCCGGGCTACGTAAGAATTTCATACTGTGTTTCTCATGAACAGATCGTAAGATCATTACCTAAGTTTGAAGCGTTAGCTAAGGAGTTTGGATTATGAAAAAATTACTGTTCCTGGACGCATGTATTCGCGGCGAGGATTCAAGAACAAGACAGCTGTGTGAGACTTATCTGGAAACTTATCTTGAGAAAAATCCTGACACTCAGGTTATCTCTGTATCTCTGATTGATCAGGACATTGCACCTCTTACCTATGAGCGGATCAAAGAAAGAGACGGATACATCGCTGCCAAGGACTTTGACCACCCTATGTTTGACCTGGCAAAGCAGCTTAAGGAAGCTGATGTTGTGGTTGTCGGAACACCTTATTATGATTTTTCCTTTGCATCTGTTCTTAAGGTGTATGTGGAAAATATCGTTGTGTGTGACCTTACTTTCGAGTCCACTGAAACAGGACTGAGCGGTCTGTGCAACGGTGAGAAGCTTGTGTACATCACTACTGCAGGGGGCAGCATGACAGGTAAGAACTACGGCTATGAATACATGGACGGCCTGGCAAGGGATATGCTCGGATTCAGGGAGACTGAGTGCTTCAAGGCTGAGATGCTGGACGTTGTGGGTTTTGATGCGGATGCTATTCTGGAGGAGACAAAGGCGCAGATCAGAGCAAGCCTGGAGTAGATGACCCGGCGCAGGTGCCGGCCCGGACGTTGGCGTTTTGCCTTGAGCATGCGCCGGCCCGGATGCTGGCTCAGACACCCTGACAGGCGTCGGATGACGTGAGAAAAGTGTAAAGGAGCGTGGACGGACATGAGGACTTTGGTTATATATAATTCCCAGACCGGCTTTACCAGAAGGTACGCGGAATGGATAGTCGAAGAACTGAAATGTGACATAATGCCTTTTGCTGAAGCGAAAAGGCTGGACTTCTGGGCGGACTACGATGCCATCATTTTCGGAAGCTGGGTAAGTGCGGAAAAGATAAAGGACATCGACTGGCTGAAGCAGAATATGATCAAGCATCCAGCGAAAAAGTATCTCGTTTATGTGGTGGGTGCATCACCTGCGGAGAGTCCTATGGTTGAGGAGATGCTTAAGCTGAACATGCTCTCGGAAAAACACAGCGAAAAGTGCACCATGGTTTACTGTCCGGGCGGCCTCTGCTATGAGAAAATGAGCTTTTTCAACAGAGTTGTAATGAAAATCTTTGCACGAATGGTTGCAAAGAAGAAGGACAAGACTGAAGCCGAGGCGCAGATGGCGAAAATGATAGGTCAGAGCTATGATATCTCTGACCGCAGATACATTGAACCGGTTGTGAGATTTATCAGAAGGTTTGAGGTGATGGACTAGGAACTCGCGGATGCGCGTGGAGGTGCTGTCGGCTTTGGCGACGAGTCCGGCGGTGGAGGTTCCGGGTGTGCCGGATTTGTGAACCGAATATTTTGATTGTAAATGGTGTGGCCGAGGGGTCATGCCTTTTTTTCTTGGTGGCGCTGAGCGGTGGCTTTGACGATGTGATTGGCGGATAGGCGGACAGACACCTCGCGGCATGTTTTGATGGATTTTGATGGTGTTCATGGCGGATTTTGGCATGATTCTATGGCAAATCGCTTAATTATGGCGGAAAAACATTTTTGCCTGAATCTCACTCACAAAATTTGAATATATATACAGTAAAAATTTATAAATATTCTATATTTTTACGATTT
>JALENF010000003.1 GCA_022767945.1 Bacillota bacterium | reverse complement strand
AGGCTCCTCCATTCCGATAGTCGGATTCACCTTAGGGTTTTCCAGACCGCCAAGTCTGGTCAGCTTGTCTCTCACCTGCTTTTCCTTCAGTTTAAGCTGGGCATCATATGCCAGTCTGCTGTACTGACAGCCTCCGCAGATACCACTGTAAGGGCATTCTGCTTCGATTCGGTCAGGTGACGGCTCCACAAGTTCAACCAGCCTGCCAAAGGCATAATTCTTCTTAACCTTTGTAATTTCACATTCCACAAGATCGCCTAAAACCGATCCCTTGACAAACACGGCCATGCCGTTATCTCTTCCGAGTCCGGCCCCTTCCTGCGTCATGTCTTCTATTCTTATCTGCACTCTTTGCCCTTTTTCCATCCTTCTTGCCCTTCTTCTCCTTCTTTACAGACTTTTCTTTCTTCTTTTTCTCCGCCCTCGCGCCGCGTCCGGCTTTCTCGCCGCGTCCAGCTTTCTCACTTCGGCTCTTCCTCCTGCGCCCGGTATCATCGTCTTCACGTGCCGGCTCAGCCTTTGCGGCTCTGGAAGCCGCCTTTTTCAGTTTTGATGCGTGGAATTCCTCGGCAGCCTGCTGGTCTATTTCACCCAGGCTGACACGCAGGAAAGCAGCTGCAACCTCCAGAGGATCCATGCTCTCCTCAACGCACTTCTTGTACACGATTTTCATGTATGGCATCAGGTCCTTGTCACGACAGTAGTCCATGGCCTCAGAAACGTTTTTGTAGGCTTTGACCGTCAGAGCACTGCCCGCGGACGGCATTTCCTTCTCCTTGATTTCCGTATTGCAGTAGTCCATGAGGGACTCGATTTTGTAGCGCTCACGGTTCGTAATAAGGGAAACTGCACGGCCCTTGCGACCGGCACGACCCGTTCTACCGATTCGATGAACGTAGTACTCCATGTCCTGAGGCATATCGTAGTTGAAAACCATGTCCACGTCGTCCACGTCAATTCCGCGCGCCGCAACGTCTGTGGCCAGCAGCAGCTCGAGGTTGCCGTTTCTGAAAAGATTCATGACACGATCTCTCTGGTGCTGTGACAAATCTCCGTGAAGTGCCTCCGCCGAATACCCCTTGGCCTTCAGCATGAGGGTCAGCTCGTCCACCTTCCTCTTGGTGTTGCAGAATATCAAAGCCCTTTTAGGCGACATATAATCGAGGAGCCTGCACAGGGACGTATCCTTCTGGCGGCCCTTTACCACATAGTAGGTCTGCTTGATAAGTGGAATTGTAAGCTCCTCTGCCTTGACACGGACAAGCTCCGCGTCTTTCTGAAATTCCTCTGTTATTTCAAGGATTTCCCTAGGCATAGTTGCCGAAAACAGTGCAGTCTGCCTGTCAGATGGCATCTCTCTGCATATTGTCTCGATGTCTTCTCTGAAGCCCATGTTCAGCATCTCATCGGCCTCGTCAAGGACCAGCATCTTAAGCTTGTGGAAATCCAGAGTTCCTCTTCTCATATGATCCATGATACGTCCCGGAGTTCCTATAACTATAGAAACATGCCCCTCAAGCTTTCTGAACTGGCGCTCGATGTCCTGTCCACCGTAGATTGCAACGGTTTTTACTCCGGGCACATATTTTGACATCTTTGAAATCTCATCAGCTGCCTGGATAGCAAGTTCTCTGGTCGGACAGAGTACGAGCCCCTGAATGTGCTTTGATGGCGGAGAGACCTGCTCTATCATGGGAATCCCGAAGGCAGCGGTTTTGCCCGTACCTGTCTGGGCCTGACCGATTATGTCTCTGCCCCGCATAAGAACAGGAATTGCCTGCTCCTGAATCGGCGTCATTTCACTGAAGCCCATCTCGTCGAGTCCCTTTAATATATTTGAATTAATACCTGATTCTGAAAATTTCATTATCTTCCCCTTAGCCTACTGTTTTTTCGTCACCCATTACCATGAAGCTGCCCATTGCTGTTGCATATATTTTGTTTCTTTCGTCCACAGCTCTGGAAATGCAGCGAATCATTCGTCTTCCGACCTTTGTGTACTCGCAGCATATGTAGAATCTGTCGCAGTTCATGGCACTGAGGTAGCTTATGGTCATGTCGGTAGTGTTTACACTTGTTTCGCACAAGGACGCTGCACCCATTCCCATAGAAGTATCCAGGATGCTTGCAACGACACCTCCGTGTACGTCCCCGAACGGATTCAGGCACCATTCGCCAACATCAAATCTGAATTTTGCTGACATGGGATCTGTTCCCACATCGACCAGCTTCAGATCAAGTCTGTTGTTGAATCGTTCAGGCTGTTCAGCCTGCATCTCTATTCTTCTCTGAATATTATCGTAAAATCTTTCTTTTTCCATTTATTCTTTAATTCCTTTACAATATAGTCTGTTAAAATGCTGTTCTACTATTATACATTATTCTTCAAAAAATTGAAATGCTCTCAGGGCTAGTCCGCTAAGATAGTCTTGGGAGCATTTCTAGTGTATAGTGTCATTAATAGGATAGACCTTATTTGTTATTTAATGCCGCAGATAGCCTTTGCCATTTCTTTCTTGCTCTGCAGGTTGCTCTGTCTTGAAATCATGATTCTCTGAGCCTGCGGTGAACCTGCACCATGCATTGATTCTGTTCTGTAGCCTACTGCTGCCGCACCTAAGCACAGGTTCTCCAGTAATCTCAGTACTCTCATTCTGTTCTCTGTGCTTACCTCAGGTGTTCCTGCAAACAGCTTGTTGCAATAGTCGCCGATTGTCTCGCCGTTCTTTCCTACTACCATGTCTGACTTGAAGTCTTTCTCTGACGGCATTGTTACCATCAGACCGCCTGCGATGTCCTCTGCAAGTCTTACGATTTCATACGGATATCTTGTGATGTTCTGCTTACTTCTACAAGTGGAATCAGATAAGCAGGATTCCAGAAGTGAGTACCGATGATTCTTTCTTTGTGTACTGATGTCTCGGCAATTTCAGTGATACTGATTGCTGAAGTGTTTGAACACAGAATTGTGCTTTCCGGACACAGTTCGTCCAGTTTGGCGAAGTATTCCTGCTTGGTTTCCAGCTTCTCTACGATACATTCGAAAATGATGTCTGCGAACTGTGCAGCTTCCTCAAGGCTTGAAGTTCTGCTTACTCTGCCGATTACTTCCGGAATATTTTCCTTTTCAAAAACTCCGTTTTCGCACAGAACTTCCAGATTGCTGGTCATTACCTCGATTGGGTGAGCAGTTTCAGCGTCCTTGTAAACGTTGATAATCATTACTTCGTGGCCTTTCATTGCGAAAGCCTGAGCAATACCTGTTCCCATTACACCGGCGCCTAAGATTGCAACTTTTTTAAGATTACTCATTGATATTACACCTCTCCGTTTATTTGAACAAAGAAAACCTTTTTCAGGTTTTCCGTATAAATAAATATATAATTGACTTTAGTGTGTTGTGTGTTGGTTCATCAAAGCTTACTTCGCTGAGTTCAACGATATATAAGCTTTGATGCACCCGGGGTTTGCTGCCCGAAGGCACCGATATGATTATTTTTTTAAAAGGATTAAAGTATTGTGTATATGTTATATCATTACACTACTACAATTCCCTGACGACCGAATACTGAAGTTGGGAATGAAGACATAAAGTTAGCTGAACCACCGATTGAGATACCGATCATTACAACTGCAAGGTACATACCCCAAGTTGTTCCTGTTACGTTTGCAAAAATTGCAAGTCCGTACCAGATACAGAAGCACATCATAACTCTCTTAGTTACGAACTTGTCGTCTAATACTCCGATGAACCATGATCCGAAGATACCTACTAAAGCGATTACTGTCATCATGAAGATAGCTTTTTCAGGAGCCATACCTAATTCGATGTTTCTGTTTACAAGGTTAGACATAACACCTGTTG
>JALENF010000161.1 GCA_022767945.1 Bacillota bacterium | reverse complement strand
GTGAATACACACATACCTGTAACGAGAAATGCTATAACAGGTATCAGGAAGGAAGGCACTGCCCCTGTGACTCCGTTAATAACAATATCAAAGAAACCCAGCTCTCTGCTGGTCTCGCTTAAGGTGAATCCCAGACATAGTATTATTGTCAGCTGTGTCAGGGATTTAGCCCCGTTAAAGAAATTCCCAAAAAACTCCTCCACTGTCATAAGCCTTCCCCCAATGTACATCACAAACTGCACAATGAGAGCAATTACGAGCCCATGCACCAGGTCGTTATCAAAACTCACTACACCTATTATCAGTGCAAGTATTGGTATAAGCGCATACCAGAGGGATCTTTCTTCTACATCCGACAGGTCCGTTGCCTCAACAACAGAGCGTTCACTCTTATCCTGAATAAATGCAGGTCCGCCTTCTTCGATCCTTTTATACGCCTCTTTCAAGGGTCCGATCTTCGGAAAAATTCCCAGCCCCAGCAGCAGGCAGATAATCATAATCGTAATTGGATATATCATGTACGGAAGAGATTTTACATAATCCATAAATCCCATTCCGTAATCTTCAATCATTCCCAGAGTGAAACCTATCCAGCTTGTAAAAGGTACCATGGCACATACACAGCAGGCGGATACATGAACCTGAAGTGCAAGGTGCTCCCTAGGGATTCTGTTTAAATCAGTAATACTGCTCATGGAAAGAGATACTGTAATTGCATTCAGATATTCATCTGCAAACATAAGCAGTGACATAACCCATGACATTACCAGCGGCTTATGTTTTCCGTTTGCATATTTTGCAACAAAACTTCCAAGGCCCATTAGTCCACCCGATCTTTGAAGCAGCTCAATAACTCCACCAAATATAACCATCAGTATTAGAACAAACTGGAAAGATGAACCTGAAAGAGTCTTATAAAAAGAGTCTATTGTGCCTGATATAAAGTTTTCCCTGTGCAGAATCAGCAGTGCCAGAAAAGTGGCCGCTGTCATGGATTCTGCCATTCTTTTAGTTGTCAGTGCCAGCGTCAGCAATAGTATTAATGGTAAAAAAACAATGATTGTGCTCATCATTTTGTATTCCTCTATTTCACAAACTGATATAAGATAATTCCTTAAGGAAAAAGCACCTCTGTTTTAAGGTGCTTTTTCTATATTTGTATTTGTACTTCGATTCAGTATTTATGCAAGTCCTGCAGTGATCAAAGCCATCTTATAAACCTCTTCAGCATCGCATCCGCGGCTCAGGTCGTTGATTGGAGCATTCAGACCCTGAAGAATAGGACCGTATGCAGCATATCCGCCTAATCTCTGAGCAATTTTGTATCCGATGTTTCCTGATTCAATGTTAGGGAAGATGAACGTGTTAGCCTGTCCTGCAACCTTGGATCCCTTACATTTTGTTGCTGCTACCACTGGAGATACTGCAGCGTCAAACTGTAATTCGCCGTCAATAGCCATTTCAGGAGCTAATTCCTGAGCTTTGATAGTTGCATCGTGTGAAAGCTGTACTGTGCCGCCTTTTCCTGATCCCTTAGTTGAGAATGAAAGCACTGCAACCTTAGGGTCCATTCCGAATGTAGCAGCGGTCTTAGCAGTTTCAACAGCAACTTCTGCCAGCTTATCAGCAGCGGAGAAAGTAACATTACCTTCTTTATCAACAGTATCCTGGTAATCAATATTGATTGCGCAGTCACCCATAGCCAACATATCTGCTCCTTCTTTTACAAGAATAAAGCATGAGCTTACAAGATGTGCACCCGGTTTAGTCTTAACAAGCTGTAATGCCGGACGAACTGTATCAGCAGTTGAATATGTAGCTCCGCCAAGAAGGCAATCTGCCTTACCCATCTTAACAAGCATAGTTCCAAAGTAGTTGCCCTTCATAAGGTTTGCTTTGCAATCCTCCGGAGACATCTTTCCTTTACGAAGCTCTACCATGGCATCTACCATAGCATCCATTTCTTCGTAGTCTGCAGGATTGATGATTTCTGCTCCCTCGATATTGAATCCGCCATTCTTGGCAGCTTCTTCAACTTCTGCTTTCTCACCAACAAGAATTACGTTTAAAATCTTATCCTTAAGAAGCTTGTCTGCTGCTTCCAGGATTCTTGCATCAGGACCTTCAGTGAAAACAATGGTCTTAGGATCCTTCTGCAGCTGCTCTGTAAGTTTATTGAACATTGGTCTGTACCTCCATGTATGTATGATTGTTATAGAATTATTGTCATAGAATAATTATACTACAGTTGTTATTCTATTGCAATTGTGATAACGAGAGAAATTGCGGATAAACCACACAAAATGAGTACAGATAACCGGGTTGCCGTCCCGGTTATCTGTACTCCGTTGGTTAATATGTGTAGTTGTCTATTTTCGTCTGGAAAAAATACATTTACCGTCTTTGATCGTTTCCATTACCTTGATATCCTTAATCTCAAGAATGTCTGTATCCAGAGGATTTTTGTCGAGAACAACCAGGTCAGCGCGCTTTCCTTCCTTTATGCTCCCCTTTTCATCCTCTTCAAAATACTCGTATGCTGCATTAATCGTTACAGCCTTCAGGGCATCGTATACACCGATTTTCTGATCCTCACCGATGACATCACCTTCCCTGCTGAGTCGGTTCACTGCACACCATACAGAATGCAGCATATTGGGTTTTGTTACCGGCGCATCCTGATGGAAGTTGATAACGAGACCCCTGTCCAGAGCGTCCCTCGCCGGGCTGATGTGATTGCCTCTCTCCCGTCCGAAATTCTTTTTGTGTATATCACCCCAGTAGAAAACATGTCCCACAAAAATTGAAGGAATCATATTTACTGCTGCCATGCGGTCAAGTTGGTCATTGCGTACAGTCTGGCAGTGAATCATTACAGGTCTGAGGTTATCCTTGTTCGGATTGTCGCTCTCTGCCAATGCCTTTTCATAGGCATTCAGAAACTGCTCGCTTGCGGCATCACCGTTGCAGTGAGCCAGTATCTGTAAATTGCTGTTCACAGCTGTCAGAGCATATTTGTCTGCTTCCTCGTCAGTTATCCATGGATATGCACAGTAGCCTTCCTCTCCCCCGAGATATGGTTCGCTCATCCATGCGGATCTTCCCTGTGGAGAGCCGTCAAGAATCATCTTATATCCGCCGATTTTAACATGCTTTCTGTATTTGTTCAGCATTTTTTTATTTCCGGCAATCAGCTTCTCTCCGCCCTCGCTGATAAGCGGATATACCACCACATCTACCTTCAGCTTACCGAGCATGGAGGCAAGCTTCAGAAGCTTCATGCTTCCCGCATTGCCTGCACCTTCCTGCACAGTTGTAACTCCGTTTTCTATGTACACCTGCTGCATTCCGCGTATCATTTTGCCCAGATCCGGTTTTATTCTTTTGCCAAGGACCGCCTGTGCGGCCATCGTTGCGGCCTCTTCCAGATATCCGTTCGGCTCATTTGAGCCTTCAACTCGGCCAATTACGCCGCCCTGGGGATTTTCCGTTTTTTCATCTATTCCTGCAAGCTCCAGCAGCGCAGAGTTTACGCATCCCATATGTCCTGAAACGTGCAGGATCATAATAGGTATGTTTTTATCAACCTTGTCCAGAACATCCTTCCCCGGGTGAGCATGCTCATCTAGAAAATTGTGATCATATCCGAATCCTACAGCTACCTGTTTGGAATTGACTTTGTTATCTGCAATGAATTTTTTCATCACATTAACGATGTCGTCGAAATTGCTGCATTCAGACAGGTCGGCAAAGAGCGCCATCTGTCCGTTCATCACTATATGACCATGGGGATCTATGAAAGAAGGCATCAGACATCTGCCATCCAGGTTGTACTTTCTGACATTACTGCCTGCCGCATCCATGGTCTCCTTCAGCGTCCCGACTTTTTTTATGATTCCCTTACTCACCAGAACTGCTTCCGGCGAGTCATTCTCTGACTCCATGGTCAGTATCGGTCCTCCATAATATATAGTATCCATTCTTTTTTATCTCCTAATTTCATAGCCTCTCAATATTCAAGGCTATTCCTTCTTCCAGCTGTAGGTTGGTTTATTCCAGCACCTCGTCAGCTTTAATACAATCAGATAAACCACTGTCATGCCGGCAAGAACAAGCATAGTCATCTGCACAGATATTGTCTTGGAAGCCATAGCCAGCATAACAATGTATACAGGTGTGCTCAGCATCATAACCAGATTCATAAGACCCAGTTCTACTGCAGTAGATGTTTTGAATTCAGGATCCACTATTCTTACCAGCGCGATTCCGCTTGGAACTGTTCCTGTGCAGGTACCATATAAGCCCAGCGTACGTTCAAAGTCGCTGCTTCCGCCAAATCTTCTTCCAAAATAGAAGCAGACAACAAATGTAATTATTGTAATAATTACTGATTCTACAAGAATAGGAACAATCCATTTGCCGATGATATTGAAGCCAACTGCCATAAATGCGCATACAACCAGATAATCAGCTGTCCATCCGGTAATCTTAGACTGAAGCGTGTCCTCAATAAGAAAATCAATCTTAAGCTTCTTCATAAGGAACTTGACAATGTATGCCGCGTACATACCGTTCATGAACATCAGGCCGCTCATGGAGCTTCCCAGAAAACCCGGAAGAAGTGCCATTATTTTAGAAATACCGATTGCAAAGATATAGCAGAGTCCAATCAGGGCAAAATGGAAGGTTAAGGTTTCTATATTACTGTTGCATGTAGTGTCCTTTACCATATAATTTGTCTGCTCTTCTTTTCGCAGATATCCCTTGAGTATGCTCTCGTCTATTTTGCCGCAATTCTTTGCAACCCCTCTTGAAATTCCAATCTTTGCCGCAGGAACGCCAACAAGGAAGGCTACAACAAAACCGATTGCTGCAAATGTAACGCCAACCATAGCTGCATTTTCCCATCCATAGGATTCGTACAGAGCACCAAATGATGCAGCCTGTCCGGGACCCTGTGTAAATGCGTACGGAATCAGCGAACCATAAATTGCCGCCATATCAAATCCCTTGCCGATTGCCCCGATAAGAAGAATTCCCACAAGCGGTGTAACAGTATAAAGCAGACACCATACAGTACCCATTCCAAGAGCTCCCTTGAAGATGTTCTTCGCCGTATTGTCCTTGTTATTACTTGCACCTGTCAGACAGATTGAAATAAAAGAAATTGTGAACAGGTGATTAACCACCGTACTATACATCTCTGCATCTGTTCCTACATTAACATTAAGGTAGGATGCAAGATTCATGAAAATTACACCTATAATACCTGCAATAACACTTGCAGGAACAAGCATGTTTCTGAGAAAAGGAATTTTCGCTCTCAGAAAAGCACCGATACACAATGCTATACTTGCAAGTCCAAAAGCAATAAGAAAACTATTCATACACTATTAACCTCCTATAAAACTGAATTAATTGCCTAATTCTCGTTATTCGCCATTTTATCACATTTTTCGTCAGTTTTATTTGAAGTATATAGCACATTGTTGAATTAATTGATTCAATAATATCATTTAATTCATCCATTGGCCCTTGGACTCTCACCGCTCGCTTCCCGGGCACTCTTCGCCAGCTGATAGACACTCTTCAGCAGCTCGTCAGACGCTCATCAGCAGTTCCGAAGTCTCGATAAAATCATCCAGACGCTTAACGATATCCTCTGTACCGGTATCAAAGACATTCTGATCGCAACTCCATATGTTCTCGAAGAAAACATCAAAAATGTTTCGTACAGAATCATCCTTGATTAGCATAAGGTTGTTCTCATACTGCATGTTTTCCAGTCTCAGGTAATCCAGTGAGTCCGACAGGAACATGCACGGATTTGTAATATATTTAAAATCGTCGCTGAATCCGTCAACGATCACCTTCAGCTTGTGGTCACTGATTTTCCCAATCATATCTCTGATATGGATTAAGGTTTCCTTTCTCTGTTCAGGACTCAGGATCACTTTTCTGTTAAAGAAATCCGTCTCACCCGACAGCACGAAATCCACAAGTGCTCTGTTATACATCATTATTCTTATCTGGCTCTTCTCTATGGCGTTAACCGCCAGCAGATGCGCTCTTTTTGCTTCCTCCGCCGCTTTAGAATTGTTATCAAAGCTGTCTTCTATGAACACGTCAAAAAGCTCCGGCGGAAGAAAATGCTCTGTCACATGCCCAACAAGCCACCTTGCGTTCTGAGACAGGAGAGTCTGCAGATATTCATGACTGGTAAGAAGGCTTTCCATATCAGTCTCGAAGAAAAGGTTGCTGTCTGGATTTATGCTGCTTTTTATATTTTCGTACAGTTCCTCAACGCTTTTCTTGTCTTTCGACGCAGTTGTACATAAAAAGTGTTTATTATCTCCCAGGATGCTGATGCCGGAAAATTCATCCTTCACAGCGACAATAAGCTTATCCGAAGACAGCCTGCTGTAATAAAGATGAAAATCTGTCAGAGAATAGCAAGTCATCATATGTATAAGCAGAATGACATCATAAATAGAATTACCGTCAAGCTTAGATAAATCAAGTATATAGTTGATCGTAATGTCCCTTCGCTTTCTGTTAACCATGAATCTGTGATTGTCGATTCCAGCCATGCGAAGCTTGGATCCGTGATCCAGCGAAAAGAGATCGACCATAACAGCAATATCATAAGGTTTATCAGCATCCATGGCTGCCGCATAATCAATAAGGAGAGGATATTTGTTTTCCGGTGAAACAATCATCGACGCATTGTTTACTGCATATTTCCCGTCAATGGATTCACCCACTGTCTGATAATATGCGGTCTTGAGTTCCTGCCTCACTGCGGCGCAAATCTGTTCCTCGGTCTCCGCACCCATCCGCTTGCACATATTATCAAAACTATCTCCGCTTCCCTGTTCAGAAATGAGCCGGCTGACCGTATCAAAAGTTTTATCAAGATTTTTCTTTGACGGAACAGCCTTACCGGTTATCCACTTGCTTATATACGAAACATCATAATTCAATGCCCTCGCTACAGTATAGTTCTTTACATTTGCCGCAGTAAGCAGCTGTTCAAGTCTGGAACCAAAGAAATTTTTATCTGTATTGTTATCACTCATTGCAATCACGCTTTCTTTCTGAACTCAACAGTTACGTTCGGATTTCTGCAATCATTATATCATAGGTACCGCTTCTTTTGCCCATTAAAACCAAAAAAGCAAAATCGACAATGTATCTCCTGACACCCTGCATCAAATGAAATAACCGGGATATTCCCGACCGTCTGTATCGAAAAAACGCCTAATTCGAGCCGTAAACTCAAAAATAATCAGATTGGTCGGCGGTTTGATTATTAACCCTTTATCAGCTCCCTGCATTTCTATCAGATGCAGGATATTTCTCGTTTTTTAAGTCAAAAAGTACCAAAATATTAGAAGATACTTCATATGTAAAGCTCTTCAGCTCATATTGAACACCAGTAAAATCTATATATGGAATTAAATGTATAAGAATGAGAATATAATTACAGCTATTATCTATTGCTTACATGAGTCCGGTTTAGGATCTGTTTCCCGGTCATTTTACAGTACTTTCCCTCTTGTTACAGCCCTGACTGGTGCCTCTGTGGTACTTTTTATCCTCGAAATAGCGTTTTATGCCACTTCTGATAGCGCGATTCCCGTTTATTCATGCGAAAAGAGACACCCTTATCGGATGTCTCTTTTCGCATAATCATATTTGCCTTTCGGGCAATAAAAAAACCGGCAACGTCCTACTTTCCCAGGCAGCTTCCCGCCAAGTATCATCGGCGCTAAGGAGCTTAACTTCTGTGTTCGAGATGGGAACAGGTGTGTCCTCCCTGCTATTGTCACCGGA
>JALENF010000018.1 GCA_022767945.1 Bacillota bacterium | reverse complement strand
AGATTATAGTGAACAGTCTAAAACAGAGAGAATGTCTGGGAAAGGCGTGGCCTGCAACATCTAAGGGAAAGCAGATTGGAAATGACCAGAAGTTTAATGTAACTGATGTTGCATCTCACATCGTGGTGAAGCACGACCGTGAAAGTACAGACGTAGAACTGGAATTCAATATTATAGTACAATTCGGAAACAGTATTTCCGCAATAACAGAAGCAGTTTTTCAGTATGTGGCAGATAGTATAGAGCAGGTTCTCGGAAAAAAACCTGTCAGGATAATAATCAATGTGACAGGCATAAGATCTAAGCAGATTGCAAGAAGAAACATAGAGGTTATCAAACAGTATGAATGTTAGCGATAAAATCGGAATTCTTAAGGGCATAGGACCCAGGAAATCTGAGATATTCCTTCAGCATAATATTGAAACGATTGAGGATCTTGTTTATTTTTTCCCCAGAAAATATGAAGACAGGCGAAAAACAACACCGATAAGTCAACTGGAACCCGGGAAGGATTTCCTTATTTCGGGAAAAGTGCTTTCAAGGAGATACAAGGCGACTTCATATAAGAGGAATTCGCCGTTATCGCTTTTAGTCGGAGATGGGACGGATACGATTGAAATCGTATTCTTTAACGGACGCTATATCGCTAATTTGTTTAACATAAACGGGGAATACTCATTCTATGGAAGAGTGAGTGTAAACCTTGAAAGAAAACAGATGGTGCACCCTGAATTTTTCAGGGCAGGTGATCCGGCCGATATCAGGGGAATAGTCCCTGTTTATCCGGCAATAAAGGGTATATCACAGAATGAGATCCGCAGACTTCAGCTTCAGGTAAAGGAAGTGTATGAGCAGATAGAAGAATGGCTTCCTGAAAAGCTGGTTAGAGAGAACCGGCTTGCCAGCCCTTCATATGCCGTCGAGAACATCCATTTTCCGAAGGATGGGAGACAGATGCTTCAGGGAAAATTCCGAATGGTGTTCGATGAACTTCTGACTCTGGAGACAGGGCTGTGCTATATGAAAAACGGAACGGTAAGGGACAGAGGCGGAGTTGTAATTGATACTTCCTGCGCATCTGAGTTTATAGACGCGTTACCTTTTACGCTAACAGAGGGACAGTTGAGTGCGTGGCGTGATATAGAACAAGATCTTTCCACTGACAAAGTAATGAACAGACTGATTCAGGGTGATGTCGGTTCTGGCAAAACCGTAATTGCACAGCTCTGTATGTTTCTTTGCGCCCGCAGCGGCTATCAAAGCGTTATAATGGCTCCTACGGAGCTTCTCGCAAAGCAGCACCTTGTATCTTTTAGAGAAACATTTTCGACATATGATATAAATATAGATCTCCTGTGCAGCAGCATGAAGACATCTGAAAAGAATGCTGTAACTGAGCGACTGAAATCAGGAGAAACGGATATCCTTATCGGGACCCATGCGGTGATTCAGCCAGGTGTAGAATTCAAAAATCTTGGATTAGTCATTACTGATGAGCAGCATAGATTTGGAGTAAATCAGAGAAGTATTCTTACCCGTAAAGGTGATAATCCGAACGTTATGGTGATGACGGCGACTCCCATTCCGAGAACTCTGGCTGTCATCCTTTACGGAGACCTTGACATATCCCAGATACGGACTATGCCTGCCGGCAGAAAGGCCATCAAGACTTATGCGGTAAACGGAGATATGAGAAACAGAGCATACGACTTTGTAAAGGACGAGCTGAAAAAGGGAAGACAGGCTTATGTTGTCGCTCCGCTGATTGAGGAATCAGAGAGCATAGATGCTAAATCAGCAGAGGAGCTTTATGAGGAGCTTGTGGATCGTTTTCGTGCATTTAAGGTGGCTCTGATACATGGAAATCTCAAACAGAGGGAAAAAGACGAAATCATGGATGCCTTTGTTTCAGGAGAAATTGATGTGCTGGTATCAACTGTTGTTATAGAAGTAGGCATTAATGTGCCGAATGCAACAATTATGGTGATAGAAAACAGTGAACGATTTGGACTTGCACAGATGCATCAGCTAAGAGGACGAGTAGGAAGAGGATGTGAACAATCGTACTGCTTTCTGATCTGTCACAATGAAAGCCGGATTGCACGAGAGAGAAATGAAATTATGGCGTCAACAACTGACGGATTCGAAATAGCTGAGGCAGACCTGCAGCTCCGCGGACCGGGTGAAATTTTCGGAACACGCCAGCATGGACTTCCGGAGATGCACATAAGCGACCTTATAAGGCATGCAGATATACTGGAGCAGGCGAAAGATATTGCCAAGGAAATCATAGATAATGACCCCGATCTGACTTCTCCCGCATATGCACCGCTGAAAAGCCGTATAAAAAAAATGTTCGGAGAAAACATTAAGCTTGAGCTGTAATAACACAAAAAATCAATACTGCTAAAACCTGCTAAACAGACTAAATATTACAAGGCATTAAAACCTCCTGAAGGGTTAAATTAATAGTGTAAACAGGAGGTGAAAACAAATGAATTTACAGGAAAAAATGAATGTTAATGCAAAACCTGCATTAAAGAATCTTAAGACTGAGGTTGCAAACGAATTAGGTTTGTCAAACTATGATCAGACTGATAAGGGAAACCTTACAGCTAGACAGAACGGATACGTTGGCGGCTATATGACTAAGAAATTAGTTGAAATGGCTGAGCAGCAGCTTGCAGGAAAGTAAATCCATTAGAATAGTCGGATAGAGACTTAGAAAAGAGCCGGGGTGAGATTTTCATCCGTTTCCGGCTCTTTTTCATAGTGGTGAGCATGGCTGCGGTCTGCTTCAGGCTTATCCCCAAAGAATATTGCCAGCACAAAAACTTTTTGATATAATCAAGGAATAATAATTATGTATAATACGAGGAAGACGATATGAGAATTATTACCGGAGAATATAGAGGCCGCAGGCTTGAATCACCTGCAGGCTATGACGTAAGACCTACATCAGACAAGGTAAAGGAAGCTGTTTTTAACATCATTATGAACGAGGTGTGGGATGCAACCTGCGTTGATCTTTTCGCAGGGACAGGAAACCTGGGTCTGGAGGCTCTTTCAAGAGGTGCAAGAAAATGCTATTTCGGAGATAACTCACGGGAAAGCATAAACCTTATCAAAAACAATGTTAAAATGTGCAGGGCAGAGGATAAATCTGTTATTATTGCAGGCGATTATTCTAAAATCCTCGGCAGAATTAATGAGAAGGTAGACATTTTTTTCCTTGACCCTCCATATAAGGACGGTCTCTATGAAAACTGTCTGGAGATCATAGATTCCCTTGATTTATTATCCGAGGAAGGTATAATAGTAGCAGAACACGGCGTAAGAGACTATGTGCCTGAGACTGTAGGAAGCCTTGAAATTATCAAGGAAAGAAAATACGGTAAGATAATGGTGACAATATACGCAAAAAAATCAGAAGTCCACACAGAAGAGGAAGAAGCAAATGAGTAACAAAGCCCTGTACTCGGGTTCCTTTGACCCGATGACAAACGGTCATCTGGATATTATTGAAAGATCATCCAAGATGTTTGACGAGTTAATCGTTGGAGTTATAGTTAACCCGAATAAGAACGCCCTGTTCACCAAAGAGGAACGCGTCGCGATGATTGAGGAGGTAACTTCACACCTGCCTAATGTGAGAGTGGAATGCTTCCAGGGGCTTCTTGCAGATTATGTGAACGAAAACAATTTTGACGCCGTAGTGAGAGGATTAAGAGCTACTACAGACTTCGAATATGAGATACAGATGGCACAGATGAATGCTCGACTGTTCAACGACGGCATAGAATCTGTGTTTCTGATGACAAGTCCGAGATATTCATTTATCAGTTCAAGCATGATTAAAGAGGTGGTTTCTCTTGGCGGCTGTGTGAAAGGACTTGTTCCGGAGATTATTTTAAACAGGATAAAAGAAAAGTACGCGAAGTGATTAGGAGGTCAAGATGACAGTTTTAGATTTATTGGAAGAAATCGAAGATATCGTAGATAAAGCACCCGGCGTGCCGCTGACAGGAAAGGTTATGGTTGATGCGGACGAGCTTCGCACAATAGTAATGGATATCAGAAAGAGCCTTCCTGATGACGTTCACCAGGCACAGTGGATTAAGGAAGAGAAGGAAAGAATTCTTCAGGAAGCCAGATCCGAGTATGAAAGGCTAATTAAGGAGGCTCAGAAACAGGCGGATTACCTTGTTGATACCAACGACATCACAGTAAGGGCTCACAAGGCCAGCGAGGAGATCATCCAGAATGCTCAGAACTACTCCAAAGAACTTAAAATGCGTACATACGACTACATGGACAAGATCCTGTTCGATATGGAAAACAAGATGGATGAGTTCGGTATGAAGCTTTTTGGAGAAATGTACGGCCAGCTCGAAAAATCTATGGGTAACCTTAACGATATACTTAAGAGCAACAGAGAAGAAATAAAGGTCATGGCCTACAACACACAGCACAGTTCAGAGGAATAAGAAAAAAGCATATTGCCCATGGCAGATGAATATAATCTACCATGGGTTTGTATTTTTTTGATAAAAAGAAAATAATAATTATCGGATCCCTGCTGGCGTGCGGATACATGGTTATCTTCCCCGAAATTACCATGCGCGCATCCAAGGCTGCCATTGACATATGGCTCAATTCCATCGTTCCTGTTATTATGCCATTCTTTATAGCAGCGGGCTTTCTGAAGGGAATAGGAGTCTGCAGCAACCTTCCGGTCAGACTGTATCCGTTTATCATGGCTATGCTGTCAGGCTATCCTATGGGAGCAAAAATTACAGGGGACTATTATCGGGAGGGACGTATTCAGGACGACAGAATATATGGTCTTCTTAGCTACAGCATGATTACGGGTCCGGCTTTTATTTTAGGAACTGTAGGTGTATCGCTGCTGAATTCGTACCGTATGGGTGTCATTCTGGCTGTTTCTCATTACTGCGGTGCACTGCTCAACGGCTTTCTCTTCGGAGGATACATGTCTGTCAAAACGGACAGAGTTCAAAACAATACTGACAGCAGTTCAGGTGTATCGTATTACTCTGTTCTCACTGAAGCTATGCTCGACAGCTTTAAATCGGTTGCAATTATCCTGGCCTACATAATGCTGTTCATGATCGTATGCAGTACGATATCGGAGAGTGGAATATGTGACGGTGAATCAGGTCGGCTTCCGGAGGCTTTGATAAACGGCATTATGGAAATGACAGTAGGCTGCGGAAAGATGGCAGCATCAGGAGAAAGTTCACTGATTAAGCTTCTGAGCGTATCTTTTATGATATCCTTCGGCGGGTTTTCCGTACTGGGGCAGTCGCTGAGCATGTTGAAGAACTGCCCTGTTACGGCATCCAAACTGATGAAAATCAAGATTTCCCACGGCCTGATAAGTGTAATAATATCTTTTGTAATATGCAGATTTGTGATAATATGATGTTATGAAAAGTTTTGGAATAATAGCGGAATTTAACCCATTTCATCTGGGACATAAGTATTTAATAGACAGAGCCAGGGAAGAAACCGGCTCTAATGTTTGCGTGGCTGTAATGAGTGGAAACTTCATTCAGAGGGGAGGTCCTGCCGTTTATGATAAGTGGAAGAGGGCAGAACTCGCAATACAGGGAGGAGTCAATCTGGTTATTGAACTGCCGGCTGTTTATGCGACAGCCAGTGCGGAGCACTTTGCCTTTGGAGGCGTAAAGACCCTGGAGGCGCTGGGATGTGTGGACACCCTTGTATTCGGCAGTGAAAGCGGCAATTTGGACGAGCTGCAGAGGACAGCCTTCATTCTAAAGAAAAGGGAAGATGCACTTCTTGAAATAATCAGCAGAATGAGCAGAGAGGGAATGTCATTTCCAAAGGCGCGGGAAGAGGCTGTGAGACAGATTGCACCGGAGCTGAAGAGCGATGTTTTAAGAGAACCCAATAATATTCTCGCCGTTGAATATCTCAAACAGCTTGAGCATATGAAACCATACACGGTGAAGAGGATAGGCCAGGGTCATCATGAATCTGCAACCGCATTGCGGGACAGGCTTGCAGCAGCCGAACCGGAAAAATTCAGAAGAGCAGAAGAAAATTACTTCAATCTTGTCCGCTCGCGTATACTGCAGAGCAGCCCGGATACTCTTGAAAAAATGTGTGCTGTCGGGGACGGACTTGAGAACAGGCTTAAGGACAGCGTGAGGTTTGCGAAGAATACTGATGATCTGATTAAGAAGGTAAAGTCAAAGGCATATACTTACAGCTCCGTTGAACGACTGCTTGCTCATATTGTTCTTGGAATTGAATCGGACTATGATAAGGGTCCGGGATACATCAGGGTAGTTGGTTTTGATGAAAAGGGAGCCGGATTGCTGAAAAAAATCAAACGTGAGGATTGCTGCAGTCTTCCTGTAATAACTAATATTAACAAGGAATGGGACAAACTTGGGGACGGACAGGCTATGATTGAAAAGGACATTCTTGCTACAGACGTGTTCAATGTCATATGGAGCAGAAATATGTATACGGAGTCGGATTACGTTAAAAAACCTGTGATTGTAAGGTGCTAATGGAAAGTAATCCCTTGATTTACAATATATTCAGGTGTATAATATACGAGGCAAATCAATAAACAATAAACGGAGGGAACGTAATGAACGTATTAGTAATTAACTGTGGTAGTTCATCATTGAAATACCAGGTTTTAGACATGACTGGCGAAAAGCTTCTTTGCAAAGGTCTGGTTGAAAGAATCGGAATGGAAGGTTCTGTTATCAACCATGAGAAAATCGGAATGGATAAGGTATCAACTTTAGTACCTATGAACGACCATAAGGATGCTATTGCACAGGTTCTAGCAGCGGTTCAGAATCCTGAAACAGGTGTTGTGTCTTCTCTGGACGAAATCGGAGCAGTTGGACACAGAGTTGTACATGCAGGTGAAAAATTCGCAGACTCAGTAATTATCGACGACAAAGTAATCAAAGCACTTGAGGAATGCGTAGAGCTGGCACCTCTTCACAATCCACCTAACCTTTATGGTATCGCTGCATGCAAGGAGCTGATGCCTAATACACCAATGGTAGCAGTATTTGATACAGCTTTCCATCAGACAATGCCGCCTAAGTCATACTTGTACGCATTACCTTATGAATATTATGAAAAGTATGGAATCAGAAAGTACGGATTCCACGGAACTTCTCACAAATACGTTGCTCAGAGAGCATCAGCTATGTTAAACGTTAATCTTAACGACCTTAAGATTATCACTTGCCACCTTGGTAACGGAGCTTCCGTATCAGCTATCAAGCACGGCAGAGTAATCGATACATCAATGGGATTCACTCCATTGCAGGGACTTGTAATGGGTACTCGCTGCGGAGACATTGACCCGGCTATCGTTACTTACATCAGAGAGAAGGAAAATCTTCCACAGGGTAAGGCAAACGAAATCCTGAACAAGAAATCCGGTGTATTAGGTATTTCCGGAGTTTCCAGTGACTTCAGAGATCTTGAAAATGCAGTTGCAGAAGGAAATGAAAGAGCTGCTCTTGCTCTTGAGATCTTCGCTCAGAAGGTTAGATTCTACATTGGAGCATACATCGCTGAAATGAATGGTGTAGATGCTATCGTGTTCACTGCAGGCGTAGGTGAAAACGACGTTAATATGAGAGAACTTATCTGCAGAGACCTTGGAAATCTTGGAATCAAGCTTGATATCATGAAGAACAAGGTTAGAGGTAAGGAGACAGATGTGTCTGCAGAAGATTCAAAGGTTAAGCTTCTTCTGATTCCAACTAACGAAGAGTTAATGATAGCAAGAGACACTTACAATCTTACAAAGAATTTATAATTTTTGTTGACATACCATTGTTAAATGTGTATAATTTAGAAGTTGACGAAAATTCTATCAATGAATATAAACATTATGCACGAACAGGAGGTGTAGACAATGGCAGTACCTAAGAGGAAAACATCCAAAGCTAGAAGAGACAAGAGAAGATCCCCTAACATGAAGAAGTCAGTTCCGGGAGTATCAATCTGTCCACAGTGCCACGAGCCAAAGCTTCCACACAGAGTTTGCCCTAACTGTAACTATTATGACGGCAAGGAAGTTGTTGCAGAAGCAATCAATGCTTAGGATTGAAAAACAGAGAGTAATGAAGAGCAGTCTTTTGACTGCTCTTTTTTCAT
>JALENF010000131.1 GCA_022767945.1 Bacillota bacterium | reverse complement strand
AGCAGGTCTTGGAAGAGTTCTGACAGGTGCAGGTCTGATGGCTTTGATGATGAAAAATGAAAGTGACAAGCTGACGGTTCAGTTCAAGGGCGACGGTCCTGCGAGAGAGATTCTTGCGACCGCTTATGGTGATGGAAGAGTGAAGGGTTACATTTCAAACCCGAATGTAGATCTTCCTCTGAGAGAGGACGGACACCTCAATGTGGGAGGTTCTCTTGGAATCGGTGAACTTACGGTAATCAAGGATCTTGGAATGAAGGAACCGTACGTAGGAAGAATTTCTCTCGTTACAGGAGAAATTGCTGACGATCTGACGGCATACTATTATATATCAGAACAGCAGAACTCATCTGTTGCCCTTGGTGTAAAAATTGCCAGGGACTGTTCTGTGCTGTGTTCCGGAGGAATGATTATTCAGATGCTTCCTTCTGCTCCTGAAGAAGCGGTTGATGCGCTGGAGGCTATGCTGGATAAGATGGAGCCTCTGACAACAATAATTGAGAGGGTAGTCCTGAGATCCGCAGGAAAGAGTGAAGAGGGCATCGTGTCTGACCTTATGGATGAAATATTCAGGGATATGCCTGAGGCATTCGCTCTTGAAAAGCTGGAGACGAGGGATATGCACTGGGAATGTGACTGCTCCGAGGAAAGACTTGAACAGGCACTTATGACCATCGGAAAAAATGATCTGAGAGAAATTATCGATGAAGACGGGCAGGCTGAGCTTGTATGTCATTTCTGTGAGACTAAATATCTGTTTGACAGGGAGCATCTGGAGAGACTATACGAGCAAATGTAAGCAGAGAGGTTAGGAATATGAAGAAAATTGGAGTTTTTTTCGGTGGAAAATCCGGAGAGCATGAGATTTCGCTTATGTCGGCGACGGCAGTAATCAACGCCATAGATAAGAGAAAATACAAGGTTGTTCAGATTGGAATTACAAGAGACGGGCAATGGAGGCACTTCGAGGGTTCCACTGATCACATAGAAGACGGCACATGGGAAGCTGAAAGCACTCCCCTTAACATAGGAGAGCTGCCGCAGATTATAGATTTTGCTCTGCCTGTTTTGCACGGCCCCTTCGGAGAGGACGGAACCATTCAGGGTCTGTTTGAAATGATGGATATTCCTTACGGAGGATGCGGTGTCCTGGCATCGTCTGCCTGCATGGACAAAGCTACTGCAAAGAAGCTGTTTGAGGAGGCGGGAATTCCGACGAGCAACTTCCACCTGGTTTATTCCGAGGATGTGGAAGAGGATATAGAGAGTGTCGCAGATGAAATAGAGAACGACCTTTCATACGTTATGTATGTGAAGCCCTCTAACATGGGTTCAAGTGTTGGAATTTCCAAGGTGCGCGACCGGGATGAGCTGAAAAAGGCTCTTATACTTGCATCGAAATACGACAGAAGAATTCTGGTGGAAGAGGGAGTCAACTGCCGTGAGGTGGAGACCGGTGTAATTGGAAATAAAAATATAGAGGCTGCCTGTGTGGGAGAAATCCTTGCTTCGAAGGACTTCTATGATTACGATGCCAAGTATACGGATGACGCAGGAACGAGGATTAACATCCCGGCCGACCTGCCGAAGTATACAAGTGAGAAAATAAGAGAATACGCCAAGAGAGCCTATTCTGCTCTGGACTGCAGCGGATTCGCCCGTGTGGATTTTTTCGTGGAGAAGGAAACAGGAGAGGTATACATTAATGAAATCAACACGATTCCCGGCTTTACAAAGTACAGCATGTTTCCGCTGATGTGGGCTGAGGTCGGAGTATCATTCAGTGAATTGATTGAAAGGATAATAGATTACGGATATGAAAGATATAATGCTAAAAATAACAGGTAAGCAGCTTGTGGGAGAGGAAGCTGAAGAAAAGATGGAATTCATCACTGAAGGAAAGCTTTTTGAACGCGGCGGTGCCAAATATCTTATGTATGAGGAAAGTGAGTTCTCAGGTATGCCGGGATGCAAGACAACACTTAAGCTTACCGATACCAGCATACGCCTGAAAAGAATAGGCGAGCATGCCGATTTCGGGCATGAAATGGTATTCGAGAAGGGAAAGAGATACAACAGCAGGTACAAAACTCCATATGGGGAGATGGATCTTGAGATTCTGACTAATGACGTAGTGAATAATCTGTCTGAAGAGGGCTTCGGCACAATTGGAATCGACTATCATGTAAGCCTGGGAGGAATGGCTGAGGGAAGAAATCAGCTGAGCATTGAAGTGCTGCAGTAAGTCAGCAGTAAACAGGGGGGTACACATAATGAAGAAGAAAAACAGACTGATAGGAAGAATACTGGTGTGTCTGGTAATCGCATCGATGGTATTCACATCATTGCTTTGGGCAGTGCAGCTTGCACTGTAAAATAATATACATGGAAAGATATACAGGAAGGTGGGAAGTAAATGTTTAAAGTAGGTTTTGACGCAGAGAAATACCTTAGGGAGCAGTCAAAGTTCATTCTGGAGAGAATCGAAAACGGAGATGCGGACAGACTGTACCTGGAGTTCGGGGGAAAGCTTGTTCACGATAAGCACGCGATGAGAGTTCTGCCGGGCTACGACGAGAATGCAAAGATCAAATTACTCAAGCAGATGAAGGATCAGACGGAGATTATCATCTGTATATATGCGGGAGATATTACAACAAGCAAGACAAGACATGATTTCGGCATTACATACGATCTGGAGGTAATGCGTCTGATAGACATCTTCAGAAAACATAATCTGAAGATTAACAGTGTCGTTGTAACAAGATATGAGGATGCTCCATCGGTAAACATGTTTATCGACAAACTGGAACGCCGTGGTATCAAAACCTACAAACATAAATTCACCAAGGGTTATCCGACTGACGTGGACACAATCGTGAGCGACGAGGGATATGGAGCCAATCCATATATTGAGGTGACTAAACCGGTTGTCGTAGTAACAGGTCCGGGAGGAGGAAGCGGAAAGCTTGCTACAAGTCTTTCTCAGCTGTATCATGATTTTAAGAGAGGGACCAAGGCGAGATATGCAAAGTTTGAAACTTTCCCAATCTGGAATCTGCCTCTGAAGCATCCAGTAAATATTGCCTATGAAGCTGCAACTGCAGACCTTCGTGATGTAAATATGCTGGACTCCTTCCATCTGGAGGCTTATGGTGAAAGTGCCGTAAACTACAACAGAGATATGGAGGTGTTCCCTGTTGTTAAGAGAATCATTGAAAAGATTACGGGAACTACAGAGTATCAGTCACCTACAGATATGGGTGTAAACCGTGTAGGTTTCGCTATTACTGATGATGAGGTGTGCAGAGAGGCTGCATATCAGGAAATTATCAGAAGATATCTTATTGCGGAGTGTGACTACAAGAAGGGTCTGATTTCAGAGGCTTCCCTGGAGAGAGCTCAGCTTCTTAGGAAGGAAGTAGGTCAAGAGGTGAGCGACAGAAAGGTAGTTCAGCCTGCAAGGGATTACGTTGAAAAGAAGAGACAGGACGAACGATACATGAACGTTGTTGCTATGGCTATCGAGATGCCGGACGGATCCATTGTAACCGGAAGAAGCTCCAGAAGAATGGCTGCATCTGCGGCAGCGGTTCTTAACGCAATAAAGCAGCTGGCCGGTCTGCCTGATGAGGTTCTTCTGATTTCACCTCAGGTTCTGGAGTCCACTCAGAATCTGAAGTCAGATGTACTGAAATACGACAGAGCAAGTTTGAATCTTGAGGAAGCTTTGATAGCACTTACCGTATCCGGAACCCATAACCCCACCGCTCAGATGGCAGCGGAAAAGCTTGGCTGTCTGAAGGGCTGCAGGGCACACTGTACCGCTATTCTGAGCGATCACGATGAACAGACGCTGAGAGCACTTGGCATAGACGCAACCTGCGATCCGGAATACGTAACCACTAACCTGTACAATAACTGATAATTTTCGAAACATAATGAATACAAGAGTTGATACAATAATTAAAACAGTTGAATCAAATAAATACAGAATGATTGTCGAGGGAGCACTGGTAGGTGCTGCGGCCGGGCTGCTGGTATCTCTCTTCAGATTAAGTTTGCAGAAGGCAGAGTCTCTGAGAGGCTCTGTCCTTTCCAATATACACGGCTTTGACCGGTGGATGCTGATTTACATACTGGCAGTACTGGCGTCTGTGGCGGTTCTCTATGTCTGCTGTAAAAAAGTACCGCTGTGCGGCGGCTCCGGCATTCCTCAGGTGAAGGGAGAACTTATCGGAAAGGTGGAACAGCCGTGGGTGAGGCTGATTCCGGCAAAATTCATCGGAGGTGTATGTGCAATCGGAACGGGAATGTCTCTCGGACGCGAGGGACCCAGCATTCAGATGGGCTCCATGGTTGGAAAAGGATATGCGAGACTTCGGGGAAAGGTACTTAATGAGGAGAAAATGCTTATGACCTGTGGAGCAGGAGCAGGGCTTGCGGGAGCGTTCTGTGCTCCGCTTGCGGGTGTCGTTTTTGCACTGGAGGAGCTGCATAAGAACTTTTCCACTGAAATTCTTCTTGCGACCATGGCGGCGTCGGTGGCATCGGACTTTGTATCGTCATCGCTTTTCGGGCTTGAACCTGTGTTTCATCTTCCTGAGATTACACCGCTGCCGTTAAGCCGTTACTGGCTGATAATCATAATGGGTGTGCTTCTGGGTGTCGTGGGGGTGCTTTTCAACCTCTGCATTGACAGGACTCAGAATTTTTACGCCTGGGTTTCTCATACATCGTTAAAGGTGGCACTGCCTTATTTGATGGTTCTTCCGCTGGCTGCAGTCTGTCCTGTAGCTTTGGGAAGCGGACACGGGCTGGTTGGCCAGGTCGCCTCTGAAGAGTATATGCTGAGCTTTCTTGCAGTGCTTTTTGTGATTAAGTTCTTTTTTTCAGTATTCTGCTTTTCATCGGGGGTTCCCGGGGGAACTTTCCTGCCGATGCTGGTGCTGGGGGCTTTGTCAGGTGGAATTTTTGCCATGGCTTCCGGTGAAATGCTCGGTTATGAGGAAATGTATGTTGCCACATTTGTAGTCCTTGGAATGACGGGGATATTCTCTTCTATTGCCCGTGCGCCGATTACGGGTACTATTCTGATAACGGAGATGACCGGAGACTTTACCAACTTCCTGCCTCTGGCTCTGGTGGCTTTGATCGCCTACGTGACGGCAGACGTTCTGAAGGGAGAGCCTCTTTATGATCAGCTGCTTGAAAGAATGATCGGAGAGAAAAAGTCCTATGGCATGGCAACAGTACATAAGGCGAAGAAGGTGCTGCTCCACTGCGAGGTGTATATTGGAAGCATTATGGACGGACAGACTATAGACAAGATGGGACTTCCAAAGGGCTGTCTGATTGTGGCTGTGGAGAGAAGGGGACAGGAAATTGTGCCCGGAGGAAATACTGTTATTGCAGGCGGCGATAACCTGACGCTGTTGTGCAGACAGAGCGATATTCATCAGGTAGAGGAAAGACTGGATGATATCTGCAGGACGATAATGAACTAATAACTGCTATTACTCCTAGAAAAAATTGGTCGATAGGGTTTACTTTATTTTTTCGTGTGTTATAATTACGCTAGGACGAAAGTTAATTATTTAACAAAATTAACAAATGATATTATACGCTGACGCGTACATAAAGTAGGAGGTTTTCAAATGAAGAAAATTGGAGTATTAGGAACAGGCACAATGGGTGCCGGAATCATTCAGGTACTTGCACAGAACGGTTATGAAGTTGTACTGAGAGCAAGAAGAGAATCTTCTGTTGAAAGGGGAATTGCAACAGTAGAAAAGAACCTTGACAGACTGATCAAGAAGGAAAAGATTACTGAAGCTGACAAGGCTGAAATCATGGGAAGAATCCACGGTTCAACTGATATCGAAATCGTTAAGGATGCAGACCTTATCATCGAAGCTGCTACTGAAGATATGGAAGCTAAGAAGGCTCTTTTCGCAGAGCTTGACCAGCTGGTAAAGCCTGAAGCAATCATCGCAACTAACACTTCTTCACTTTCAATCACTGAGATTGCGGCTGCAACTAACAGACCTGACAAGGTTATCGGAATGCATTTCTTCAATCCGGTTCCTGCTATGAAGCTTGTAGAAATCATTAAGGGTCTTACAACTTCAGAGGAAACTAAGGCTACAATCGTAGAATTATCAGAAAAATTAGGAAAGACTCCTGTAGAAGTTGCTGAAGCTCCGGGATTCGTTGTAAACAGAATCTTAATTCCAATGATTAACGAAGGTATCGGAATCCTTGCTGACGGAGTTGCTGATGCAAAGGGAATCGACACAGCTATGAAGCTTGGTGCTAACCACCCAATGGGACCTCTTGAATTAGGTGACCTGATCGGACTTGACGTTTGCCTTGCAATCATGGAAGTTCTGTACAAAGAATACGGTGATCCTAAGTACAGACCACACGTACTTCTGAGAAAGATGGTAAGAGCCGGCAAGCTGGGAAGAAAGACCGGCGTAGGCTTCTACGACTATACAAAATAAGATACATACCATTTGAGGTTGATTTGCCCCGTGCCTGATGGCACGGGGCGTTTTATTCCGGGAGGCGGCCGGGACAGACATAATCAGCCGACGCGTTCAAAAACCTGTTGTGCTGAGCGTAATATTTATGTTATACTTTGGTAAAGTATGCAAATAAATTAGGAGGTCCTATCAAATGAAAGGATATACGAGCGAAACTATTAGAAACGTTGCTTTATTGGGTCATGGTGGATGCGGTAAGACTACACTGCTTGAGTCCGCTTTGCTGGCAACAGGCGCTATCACTAAGCTGGGAAGAGTTGA
>JALENF010000111.1 GCA_022767945.1 Bacillota bacterium | reverse complement strand
GCAAAAGCATATGAGATTCCACCAGACAGTATTTACGCATTTATGGAACTCAAGAATCCAAAATTGTGGGTTAAGAACTATACCAAAAGTGACAGATATCCAGAACATTTAACGCAGATTACCAACAAAGGCGAATTGGTTCGTTCAAAATCCGAAGTAATCATAGCTAACGCTCTGTATGCAAACAACATCCCCTATCGTTATGAAAATGTAACACCGGTAGGTCCTACATGGTATAGCCCTGATTTCAAGATCCTTTTGACCAAAGACGACCGGGTCATAGTTTGGGAGCACTTCGGATATTCGAAAGACCCCGATTATCTTGATAAAGCAATGCACAAGATAAAAACCTACATAGACAATGGCTATGTCCTCTGGGACAACTTCATAATAACCTTTGAGGACAAAGATGGCAATCTTGATTCTAGAATAGTATACAGAATCATAGAAACCTGCCTGCTGTAGACTGTTTTTTCCCGGGACTCCCTGGGTTATCTCGTGCCGGGGCTATCATTTGCCGATATATTGCTTATGCATTGCTCGTGCCGGGGCTATCATTTGCATGACAAATGCGATTTATCGAAGAAAAAAGTATCACAGACATGGATTTGAAAGGGTGTTTTCTAGTAATTCCATCTGTGCACATCATCAAAGAAATGCCTTTCCCACATCAAAAGCCATTCGTTTGCCAACATTCGATAAAAAACATGTCAGTTGTGGTCAAGGGCATTTCGTCATTTACATCAATTTCGACTTCTTCACTGTTTATAATCCAATTGTAGTCCTCTTATAATCCGGTTACTCAGCAGTCAGTGATAGATAAACTTCAAAAAAAAGCGATTTATGCCACAAGTGATAGGACTCACTCTGCCACAAACCGCAATAACGCCACAAGCCATGGTTAATCACAATCTATGATCAATCACAATCCATGCTAATCTAGAACAGGCCTGCGACAAAATCATAAAGTGGGCAGAATGCGATTGGCAGGAACAGTGCAGGCATGTAATTAAGGATTTTCAGTTTGGCGTCAAGTGCCAGGTTGAAGCCTATTGCCATAATGAGCAGCGAGCCTACACAGGTCATCTCATTTATTACAGCAATTGAAAGGAATGGCTCGACCAGGCCGGCAAGAAGAACCAGACCTCCCTGCAGAACCAGAACAGGAATGGCTGCAAACATTACGCCAATTCCCATAGATGCGGCAAACATTACGGAAGAGACCCCGTCCATCACAGTTTTGGTAAGAAGCAGAGTCAAATCGCCTTTCAGGCCGGCATTCAGTGATCCCACAACCGTCATAGCACCTACACAAAACAGCAGACTGGACGTGATGAAACCCTGAGCGAAGTTGCTTTTACCTCCTCTGCTGTCCAGCCGCTTCTCCACGCCTGCAGCGAAGGCATTAAATCGGCCGTCGATATCAGCCGCTTCGCCAATCAGCGCACCGACAACTATGGAAAAAATCATTACCATAGTATTTTCACCGTCAAAAATTCCACGTATACCTATGTAAAGGGCAATCAGCCCCATGCCTTTCATTATTATGGTATTCCAACTCTCCGGAATCGCCTTCTTCGCCAGCAGTCCCACTGTGGCGCCAATTATTACTGCCACGGCATTGGCAATTACACCTATCATCTATATCAAAACCTCCTGTGTTCATTTACGTCTAATCAAAACGTCTCACCAAAAAACTACATCATTTTTCACTTTTTGTCAAATCGGTTTTATGCTATAATATATGAGTCGTTTTTTGCATATTTTGCGCAGTGTTGCGCAGTAATTTATGTGAGGTACGCTCCCTGGCCCGGACTCGCGGCCGCGTGCCTCACATAATCAATCAAAAAAATAACAAGGAAGGAAAACCTTATTATGAAGAAAAAGTCCCTTTTCAAAGGACGAAGGCTTACACGCATAGCTGTTGTGGCGGGTCTGATTGTCTCCCTGATTACAACCAGCACCTTTGCAGCGGAAAGCTATGCAAGCATGAGTAATGTGGGTAGTACAAGAACCCACGCATACTCCAGTGACGATTACATAATAATCGACGGAGTCGATGTTTCCGCATGGAACAGTCTGAGCAAGGATGACTGGGTTACACTGAAAAAACAGGGAATTGATTTTGTTTTTATCCGTACAAGCGGAACATTCTTCGGCAAAAGCAAGCTTGCCATGTACGAAGACGTGGATTTTGAGACGAACTACGATAACGCGAAAAATGCAGGTATGATGATAGGAGCCTATCACTATACCTCGGCCGTAACCACAGCCGAAGCAAAGAAGGAAGCAGCAGAATGCCTGAGAATCATAGACGGGCGTGAGCTTGACCTGCCAATCGTCTTTGACAGTGAATGCAATACCGACAGATGCTACAATCTGCGTTTCCATGGCGAAAAGAGAATAAACAACGCTCTCGCATTCGACAGCTATATCAGAGAAAACTCAGATTACAGCACCATGTATTATTCATACCTTAATATGATGAATAATGAACCGGGCTTTAAGAAAAACGTTTCCAGGCTGGAAGAAGTCATGCCGATATGGGTTGCCCAGTATAACAGCACATGCGATTATAAAGGCAGCTACAATTTCTGGCAGCACACCAGCTCCGCTCTGTTCAACTCAGGACGCATAGGTCCGCTGGACGCCAATTTCTGGTATTTCAAGAGAGACAGCCGGATGGTAAATACAGAGACAGGTAAGCCGTGCAACGTCAAAGCCAAGATAACCATGAGATACTACAAGGGTTATGCGCTGAACGCAAAGCCTGAGGTTACATACAACGGCAAGGTTCTGCAGGAAGGCGTCGACTACAAGCTCAACTACGTTAAGAACGTAAAGGTGGGAAAAGGCTATGCCATAGTAACCGGAATGGGAGACTATTCGGGTCAGGCGGCAGTTTCCTTTACAATAAAGAAGCAGTCTCTGAAGAAATCCGGAGCCGTAATAAGCGATATTGCAGACTCATACGGATATACAGGAGACGAGATCAGACCTGTTCCTACAGTTACCCTGGGTTCAAAGACACTGGTAAAAGATAAGGACTACACCGTTTCCTACAGCAGCAACCTGAATGCAGGAACTGCTACAGTTACTGTAAAGGGAACAGGAATATATCAGGGTTCAGTATCTGAAACCTTTGAGATTACTCCTGCACCTCTTGATCCTGATAAGTTCACTCTGAGCGATGCAGCTTACACGGGAAGTCCTGTAGAAGCAAAGATCACTACAGATTATCAGGACAAGGATTACACTGTAACCTACAGAAACAACAGGGATCTCGGTACAGCAACCGCTGTAATAACAGGTACCGGTAACTGTACAGGCAAAAGCTTCACTAAAGAATTCAGGATTTATCTGCCTGCACCTTCATCCGTTACTCCAACCCTGTACGGAATGGATGATATAAAGATTTCCTGGACAAAGGTAACCGGTGCAGACAAATATGTGGTGTACTACAAGAATTCCCAGATGAAATCCTACAAGAAGCTTATTACTACAGATAAGACCTCCTACGATTTCCCTGATCTGGAGGATGGAATCAAGTACAGCTTCAAGGTTACATCTTACAGAAATGATATTCGTGGCAGAACGAGAATTAAATCAGTATACACGCTGAAGAAAATGTCGAAGCCGGCAATAACAAAGTCAGGCACGTCCATTAATATCACGTGGGATCAGGTTTCCGGTGCTGACGGATATGAAATCTCCAGATCAGCAGACCGATACGAAACAGATATCAAATACGATTTCCCTGCATCTTCAGTATGCTCCAAAACCGTAAGCGTAAGAAAGAACGTAACCTACTACTACAAGATCAGAGCCTATAAGCAGTACGGCGACAAACGCGTCTACGGCACCTGGTCCACAGTAAGATCATTTATGAGATACTGAAAAATGTGCTAATCAAAAATCAGAATAACATTAAAAAACGCTCAGCACCTTGTACTCAAGGTTTTGAGCGTTTTCTTCATTTTATACGTTTCTCGGCCCCATCAAAGCCGCTTCAGGGTCGAACCAGGATTGCATTCCGCCGGCCTGCATCACGATTTGAATTTCTTCCACTGAACGCTGTACATATCGTCCGCTTCGCTTCCCAGGTTCTTAAGCGCCTCGCATTTTTCAAGAACAGAGGCCTCAGGGAACAGCACATTCATTGCGTTTTCATCATCGGACACATAGTCGTAAACCGCTTTGTTAGGTATGGAGTATGTCAGATACTCATAGTTCTTTTCGGCAGAAGACTTCTTCAGCATGAAGTTTATCCAGAGCTCACCGTTCTTCTTGTTCGACGCAGACGCAGGAACTGCCCAGCAGTCGGTGAACTGCTCACTGCCTTCTTGAGGAAGCACGAAGCTCAGATCCGGATTCTCCTCCTGAGTGTACAGAACCTCACCGCTCCATACAACGGCAATATCCACAGAGCCTCCCAGAATCAGGTCTCTCGCCGAGTCGTTGGCATATTTGTAAACCAGAGGCTTCTGCTGAATCAGGTAGTCCGCAGCCTCCTTAACCTCAGCCTCGTCAGTGGTGTTCAGAGAATATCCCTTCGCCTTGAGCGCAATTGCAAAGGTGTCTCTCACGCTGTCAGGCATAACGATTCTCTGTTCGTACTTCTTCTTCCACAGATCGTTCCATGAGGTTATTTCCCCTTCCTTCACCGTATTGGTGTTGTATATGATGCCCAGCGTTCCGATGGTGTGAGGAACCGCGTACTTGTTTCCTTTATCAAAACTTTCCGACGCAGCCATATACTCTTCCATCAGATTGCTGTAATTAGGAATGTTCTCCCTGTTCAGCTCTGCAAGAAGACCTTCACCTGCAAGCTTTTCTATCATGTAGTCCGACGCACAGATTACATCATAGTTAACAGATTCGTTCTTGATTACAGGATACATCTCCTCGTTGGTATCAAAGGTATCCATGATTACCTTGACTCCCGTCTCCTCCTCAAACTCATCTATAAGCTCAGGGTCTATGTAGTCTCCGAAGCAGTACACGTGAACCTCGTCACCTGTACTCTTGGTGGTAATTCCGCTGGCAAACATGACTCCTCCAAGGAGAAGGATAACCATGGATGTCGTAACGACAGAAACCACCTTCTTACCTTTGCTTTTTGATTCTCCCGATGAAAGATTGGATGCAATCAGAAGCACAAGCACTGTAACAAATATCAGCGTCGACAGTGCAAACAGAGTAGGTCTGATGCCCACCTTCACCTGGCTGTAAATCAAAGTGGAAATAGTATTTATTCCGGCACCTCTTGTGAAGTGCGTGATTACAAAATCGTCAACAGACATCGTAAATGAAAGCAGGAATCCGGATACGATACCCGGTCTGATTTCCGGCAGTACAACCTTGATAAATGCATATACCGGAGATGCACCAAGGTCGAGAGCCGCCTCATAGGTTATCCTCGTCGCCTGCTTGAATTTCGGCATAACCGAAAGAATTACATATGGCAGGCAGAAGGTGATATGTGACAGCAGCACAGTACCCCTGCTTAATGAAATGCCGAATACCAGGAATGTCATCATCAGCGATATACCTGTAACGATATCCGCATTAAGCATAGGTATATTCGTGAGAGCCATGATGGTATTCTGGCTGTTCTTTTTCATTACGGAGATACCGATACAGGCAACTGTTCCGATAAGAGTTGCAGCCGCAGCCGCAATCAAAGCTATGGTAAAGGTGTTCCATACAGCTTCCATAATCATGGAGTTACTGAACATCTCCTTGTACCACTTCAGCGAAAAACCGCTCCACACCGACATCGCCTTGCTTTCATTGAACGAAAGCACCATCAGTGTGCCGATAGGCAGATACAGAAAGAGCATGATGAGCACCAGATATAATATCTTCGTAAACTTCTTCATATCAGGCTGCCCTCCCCGTCCTTATCAAGCTTTCCAAGCATTGCCATGCTCAGAATGATGAATATCATCATTACCAGTGACAGTCCGGAACCCAGGTTCCAGTTGGAGCTCGTCGTAAATTCCTGTTCGATAATATTACCGATAAGCAGAATTTTGCCTCCGCCCAGCATGTTGGAAATTACGAAGGTTGTCAGTGCAGGTACGAAAACCATGGTTACACCGCTGGCAATTCCAGGAATGCTAAGCGGCAAAAGAATATCAAACAGAACATTCTTCTTGGTTGCTCCCAGGTCATAGGCCGCTTCTATGATATTATCGTCGATTTTCATCAGTGTGTTGAAAATCGGAAGCACCATAAACGGCAGGAAGTCATATACCATACCAAGTACAATGGCCGCAGGCGTATTAATTATTTCCAGCGGCGGAAGATGCATTGCGGTCAGCATGGTATTGATTATTCCGCCCTTCTCCAGGATAACCTGCCATGCCATAGTACGCAGCAGGAAGTTCATCCACATAGGCAGAATGAAGATAAAAACCATAAATCCGTTCCGGCCTATTTTACTGTTTCTCAGTATGAGAGCCAGAGGATAAGCCAGCAGGAAGCAGATCACTGTGCTGATGAAAGCAAGCAGCAGTGACAATCCCAGAGCCTGCGCATGGTCTGCGCTGAATATGGCTTTGATATTGGCAGCGGTGAATGCCCCGCTGCGGTCTGTCAGTCCGTAGTATGCGATAACCAGAAGGGGCACGATGGTTCCACAGGCTATCCACAGCAGATACGGTGTCGATAGGAATTTTCTAGACATCCAGTTCTATTGCCTCCTCTTCCTTGGTCTGCGGTTTATGCATTATCTGAATATTTTCGGCCTCTACGTCCAGGCTCACCTTCATTCCCACAGGGAAACTTTCTGTATTCTGGGCAAGCCATGTGTATCCGCCTGCCTCAATCTCCATTTCGTAGTGAACACCGATGAACACGTTGTGAATAACTTCTCCGTTCAGCTTTCCGGCACCCGGCTTTCCTATTATCAGATCCTCAGGTCTGATAACCACGTCAACCGGCTTGTTTCTGCCGAAGCCCTCGTCGATGCACGGGAACACAGTGTCGCAGATTTTTACCACTCTGTCTTCCACCATAACACCATCGATAATATTGCTGTCTCCTATAAAGTCAGCAACGAAGGCGTTCTCCGGCTCGTTGTAAATCTGCTCCGGAGTTCCCATCTGCTGGATTCTTCCTCCGTTCATTACAACGACCTTGTCGCTCATTGTAAGAGCTTCCTCCTGATCGTGTGTCACGTACAGGAACGTGATTCCAAGCTCGTTCTTCAATCTGATAAGCTCGTACTGCATATCCTGTCTCAGCTTGAGGTCCAGTGCTCCAAGAGGCTCGTCAAGAAGAAGCAGCTTCGGTTCGTTAACAATGGCTCTCGCCATTGCTATTCTCTGCTGCTGGCCTCCTGAAAGAGAGTCGATTTTTCTCTTTTCAAAACCGTCAAGGTTTACCAGCTTCAGTGCATACTTCACCTTATCCTTAATGTACTGTTCAGACTTTCCGCTGATTTTCAGCCCGAAAGCGATGTTCTGCTCTATACTCATGTGAGGAAACAGGGCATACTTCTGAAATACTGTATTAAGATGTCGCTTATTAGGGGGAACATTGGTTATATCCTTATCCTCGAAGTATACCTGACCGCTGTCAGGCGTCTCGAAGCCTCCGACAATTCTCAGCGTAGTAGTCTTGCCACAGCCGGAAGGTCCAAGCAGTGTAATAAATTCATTTTCATTTACTGTCAGATTGAAGTCATCAAGTACCAGAGTATCATCAAAAGATTTTGAGATATTTCTTAATTCAATAAGTGATGATGCCATTCCCGTTTCCTTTCTTATAAGTTGATATTTGTGGGTTTTGATTAAAAGCTTGGCGGCGTGCTCACCCAGATCAGTGCCGCACCCCTGCGTGATGAAATATAGTGTTTCTTTTCAGGTTTATAGTAGAAGGACTCTCCTTCCTTGACCCTGAAGGTTTTCTTTCCGATGTGAACAGTCACCTCACCGTTGAGAACGTATCCGAATTCTTCACCTTCATGTGGTGTGTCAGGATAGGTTGAGCCTCCGGGCTGAAGGGTCACTCTGATAGGTTCCATCATGTTCTTCTGCGCCGACGGGACGATCCATTCTATCTTGTTCTTCAGTTCGGAATCTTCTTTTTCAAAATAGTCATCAAAGCCGAATACCACCGGCTCCTCGCTGTCCTCTGCAAAAAACTCGGCCAGTGTTACCCCGAGGCACTGCAGCAGATCGTCAAGAGTTGAGATGGACGGTGAGGTCAGGTCGCGTTCAAGCTGAGAAATGAATCCCTTCGACAGCTCGGCACGGTCTGCCAGTTCCTCCTGGGTCAGACCCTTGACTACTCTGAGCTCCTTCAATTTGGCTCCTATATCCATAAAAATTGCCTTTCTCTTATATTTATAATTCTAACAAGCATTGTAAACTTGTTGTTTAGTATTCCTAAACCAAGTTTGCAATGAACATTATACTCTTTCTATAGGCAAAGTCAACAGTATTTCCCTTATTTCCCGCCGGAAATTTCAGTCATTTTGTAAACCTTGATAAATAGCTGATATCGTGATATTATTTTAGAACAATAAGCCTACAAAAAAGTAGAACAGGAGAAAAAAATGGATCAGAAGAAATTCTTGGAAATAGTGGAAAGAAGCAATACAGGCGTCAGGGTAACGAGCGACGACTGGAATCTGAAATACATTGCCAAGCTGTGCAGAAAGGTTTCCAGAGCGCACGGCATGAAATGGGACAAGGAGGTTATCATTCCTCAGGACGACGAGCTGCCGGATACAATGTTTGCAGCCGCAAAGGAACTGCTGCTTCAGACAGGTATATACAACATTACCACAGGACGCATCATTACGCTGACAGAGGATGAAATAGACGAAGGTCTTGCTAATATGAAGAAGTCACTTACAATGGGCGAAGGAAAGGATGCGTATACATTAGTTGCCAGAGATATCGAGGACTCACGTCCGCCTGCAGTATGGGCAGGAAATCCGGGATGTCCTACTCCTGAAGAGATTTTCTATCCGAATGTACTGGCTACTGCAAAGGAACCAATTATCGACCTGATGACATGCGGTTCACTGATTGATGTTGACGGTTTTCCGGTAAAGAGCGGCGAGCCTACGGAGGTTCTTGCCGTAAGACGTGAGCTTCAGTACCTGAGAAAGGCTCTGGAGGAGGTCGGCAGACCGGGACTCGGACTTCTGGCAGCGGAAAGTGCAGTTACTGAAACCGGTGACCTGTCCGCGGTTGCACCCGGACTTCTTAGGAGCACTGACTCTCACCTTATCGTATTCTTCAATGAACTGATTATCGATAACGGAAACCTTGTACGAGTGGCAAACGGTTTTGATACGGGAATCGTAAACGCTTCTCTTGCATGCACTATGGTCGGCGGTATGGCCGGAGACGCACCTGCAAGCTGTATGACGATGATCGCTTCCATCATGGCG
>JALENF010000065.1 GCA_022767945.1 Bacillota bacterium | reverse complement strand
TGTAATACACTGCTGGAATTTGATGCCTTCAGTTAAGCGCGCAATAACGACAGCTGCAATTGCAGCCACAGGCGCAGCAACTAGAGCATCCTGTCCGGAAATCATTAAACCTGCCAGAACGATTACCGGAATGAACTTGATAATTGCTTTCATGATTAAGTTGTCTCCTTTTAAAAAATAATGCAAATATTTCCATAGCTCCATAGATGAGCCACGATTTAAAGTATATGTGTTTGTTAATTAACTGTCAACACGAATTTTGACACTTTTTTGGGAAATGAACAGTTTTTTTGTTTTCTTTGTCGAGTGCCACTAACTATTTCACTTTCCTTTGTTTTTGTGTATAATTAGCTACAAGAACAGCTAGTTCAACAATGATTATTTTTGATTATTTTAGGAGAGGATTTTATCATGTCTAACAACCCAATGAACAACCCGATTATCGATGATATGAAGCAGTGCAAGGAAATACTGTGGATAAACAGCCGTGCAGGAGAAGCCGCAGACCTGCCCTTCTCTATGGCGGATATTGACGATGCAGAAAGGAGACTGAAGCGCTTCGCACCGTATATCATGGCGGCCTTTCCCGAAACAGAAGTGACTGGCGGAATCATTGAATCACCGCTAAAGGAAATTTCGGCTATGAAAGCTTTGATGGAGAGTGATGCAGGAGCTGAACTTCCCGGCAGACTCTTTCTGAAGTGTGACAGCCATCTTGCTGTCTCAGGTTCGATAAAGGCCAGAGGCGGAATATATGAAGTTCTGAAGTTTGCGGAAGAGGTTGCAATGAAAGAAGGACTCCTGAATGAGGATGACGACTATTCCATCCTGATTGAGGACAGATTCAGAGAACTTTTCTCCGGCTACAGCGTTGCGGTGGGCTCAACAGGAAATCTGGGTCTGTCGATCGGTATAATAAGTGCCAAGCTGGGATTCAAGGTTACGGTACATATGTCAGCAGACGCAAGACAGTGGAAAAAGGATCTACTTCGTTCCAGAGGCGTAACAGTGGTCGAGTATGAAGACGACTATCAGAAGGCAGTTGCTGAGGGCAGAAAAGAAGCCGCTAAGGATCCGTACTGTCACTTTGTAGATGACGAGGGTTCCAGCGACCTGTTCCTTGGTTATTCAGTTGCGGCAAAGAGAATCATAAGCCAGTTTGAGGAAAACGGCATTATTTGCGACGACGACCATCCTGTCTTCGTTTACATTCCGTGCGGCGTAGGCGGAGCTCCCGGCGGAGTTGCCTTCGGTCTTAAGCAGGTCTTCGGCTCAAACATTCATGTCATGTTCGCTGAGCCTACTCACGCGCCATGCATGACTCTGGGGCTGATTACCGGTCTTCACGATGAAATATGCGTAGGCGACATCGGTCTGGACGGAAAAACAGCTGCAGACGGTCTTGCGGTCGGACGCGCTTCACGTCTTGTCGGCTCCATAATGGAGACACTCCTCGACGGCTGCTACACCATGGAGGATCACAATTTATACCCTTATTTATCAAAACTGGCAGAGTCTGAGCACATTTTCATCGAGCCTTCTGCCTGCGCAAGCTTCTCAGGACCTCTTCAGTTTATGAACTGCCCTGAATATATTGAAAAGCATAAGCTTGCAGGAAAGCTGGAAAACAGCACTCATATTCTTTGGGCAACCGGCGGAAGCATGGTGCCGAAAGAAGAAATGGAAAGCTACCTAGCTTTCCAGTAAAATCCTTTTAGCGAAGGCATATGCCTTCTCATCTATGTCGGGAACCTCATTTATGCTGCCTGGAGTATTGGCTGTTGCCAGTAGAGCAAAGCCACCGGGCAGCATAAAATTTTTGTTCAGATTTATGGCACCCAGAATCTGCTTCGCAACCAGATCTCCGCCGCTGTAGCCTGACACCACGATTGCATATACTCTCTTTCTGCTGAAATCATTAGTACGAAACAGTGCTGTAAGTCTGTTTATCACAGCCATAATGTCCGCGCTGACAGAATCATTGTAGTTAGGGCATATGAACACTATGACATCACATTTCAGCACGGCAGGATATACCTTTTCAACCATGTGTCCGCCATAGAAGCAGGTTCCCTTTTCGCCGTGATGCAGACACTGTTCGAACCTGCAGCCCCTGCAGTCCCAGATTTCTCCGTTTCTGATCTGTATTTCCTCGATTTCAGCCTTGCCCTCAAGGTTGCTTCTTACCTTAGACCACAGTTCCAGGCTGTTTGAGGTCTTTCTGCTGCTGGCGTGAACTGCGAGAATACGCGGCATATTAATCCTGTAATCCTCAACGTTGAAGTCACGCACCTTCATTATCAGATCACTGCAGCATCTTTTATATGCCTCCAGGTTGCTTCTCACCTTCAGATTCTGAGCCATAATATCGAAGTTGCGCAGATTTCCGGTGGCCTCTACGAAAGGCTTTCCAGGCAGAATTCCACCCGCCCTTGACAGTGCGAAAGCGATTCTTCTGCCCTCATCCTTAGTATAAAGCTCCCCTTTACCGTCAACTATTATTCCGCACACCACACCGTCAAGCGGTTTTTCATCCTCCAGCCATCTCAGTGTCCTTATGAATCGGTCCACATCCTCATTGATGCCGAATTCGTCCAGCTCCACAGCAACTATCAGCTGCGAAAAAGGCTCATCCCCCTCAATCATGTCGATTACGCCGTCAGCATCCATTATTGTTCCGTTCTGGCGCATCTCTATCCTGTCCTTCATCTCTCTTATGCAGCCTGCCAGCCTGGAATCCATGATATTCTCCGGCTCCAGAAAACAGGCAACTATCAGTCTTCCCTTACACATAGTTTTCCCCTTTAAAAAATACTAAAATCCTCTATAATGCCCTGAGATTCTCATAAGCATGTTCAATTCTCTCATACAGCCTTTTCGGAAGCGGCAGATTTTCAAACTCAACCCGCGCTCCGACGGCTCCGTTATCACCGCAGTTCCTTATGCGGTTCTTAATTCCCAGGAATGCGCCGTCACCATCTCTGCCCAACCAGACTGAACTGTAGTTCCATTCACCGGCAAGCGTCGCGATAAGAGAATATGCACCTGAAGAAATTGCCGGTGCTATGAACGGTTTGAAACCAAGCTCTCTTACTTTCAGGTTGCTCTCTATAGTCAGCCTCGTCAGTTCCATACTAAGTTCGTCGTCATAGCCGGAAATGCTGTTTGCAACGACCAGATCGGCTCCGTGCGGGCCGAACACTCTTCCATCGTTCAAATACGATTTATATTTTTCGTCCGACTTTGCATGATAAACTGCTCTTCGGTTCATCACGCCCAGTCCATATCCCTTTATCTGAGCCGGTCTCAGACCTGATGACAGAAGAGCCTCCTTGCAGAGTGGATCTACAGGGTCTGATACTACTGCAAAAATTCCACGGAAGTCCGCCTTCTTTGCCAGTCTTCCGTAGTATTCCGCAATTTCTCTGTTTGCCTCCAGCTGCATCATGCGTACATCGCCGCTTTCTCCTATCTTCGGTACGCCTCTGCTCGCGCAGAAAACAAACATGTCACAGTCAAACAGCTGCTCCTCGGTGACGATTTCCACCTCAGGCAGATCGTCACTGAAGGGCATACCTATCTGGTTCATCTCCATTTCATATCGTCTTGCCACCCTGTCATTTACATCAAAGATGCCTATGGTGTCTATTACATGTCCACCCAGCAGCTTCAGGCCGAGGAGAAGATTCGCCCCCACGTCGCCAAGTGCCAGAAGGTGCACTCTGCTGCCTCTGCATTTAAGCGGCTCAGGAAGCCATAGCTCCTCCGTATCCCTGTACAACTCAGTTATATATCTCTCATTCATTATTTAAACATTTCCTTTAATCTTATTAAAGCCTCGATGTCTCTCTCCACATGGATCGAAGGAGCGACGCTTTCATCACTGATAAGATGCCTGTCCACCTCGATAATCTTAGGAGACGTTATCACCTCTCCCAGACGTTTCAGTGTCAGCTTCTTTTCAAAAACATTCTGATATTCTTCCTCCAGCACATGAAGTATATTCCTTGCATTTTTCAGACATGTCATAGAATAGTCGTACAAACTGCTTCCTGACAGCGATCCCATAAATGTTGGGACTGCATACGGCAGAATCATATTCATTGAAGGTATTGCCTTCTTATCATTAACATCATCCTCAGGATTCTTGATGCTGTCGCCTCCCAGGTACGGATACAGCGAATTCTCGTCCAGCCACAGCCTGATGTTAGGGATATAGTATGCGCTGTCTACGCTGCGGTTCTTTATGGTCATGAGGTCTTTTCCTCTTCCGGTCAGAACTCCTACAACTGTAGACTCTACATTTACATTGTGTTCCTTGAGTATAGGGTCAATCTTGTTTACTCTGTATCCCTTGAACAGCAGGTCATCGACCAGAATTACCGGTCTCTTAAAGGATTTAATCATCCTTATCTGGTCTGCTATCGGCGAGTAATGCCTGCTTTCCTCAACCGTGAAGTTGGTTATTTCTCTGTTATAGTACTTTTCAGTATGCAGAGATTTGGTTACAGTATTCGGAACAACCTTGTTCTCCAGGAACTTTCCGAAAGGCACAGCCATATACGGTCCATATACCTTCTCTTCCCTAGGTTCAACCGGCACGTTGTTAAGCCTTGTAATAAGGTTTATCATCTTATGGTGCATTATTCCGGAATTATATGAAATAATCAGATGACCCGGATAAAGCTTGTTAATTTCACGAAGAAGCCTGTCATGAGCCTCCTCTACAATTCGCAGAACTCTGGGATTCTCGTTCAGAGGGGCTTTGATAACAGTGGATACATTCTTAAAGATTATTACAGGTCTCTTCATATTTGCCGCCAGAATCGGTTCACCGCCCGGAAGACCGATGTTGATAAAGCCCTGCTTCGTCATTATCTCTGCGGTGCGTTTGCTTTGGCCTGCCTTTTCGCATGGATGATACACCACGTAGGTATAGTCTCTCCTGATTAACTCAGAAACGATTTCTACCAGCAGTGTCTGTTCGATGCACGACAGCTTGGTCTTTCTGCTGTAGAAAAAACCTCCGATTACTGCTATTGCACCTGCGGCCTGGGATCTCACATATTCCGCAGTCTCCTGATTTCCGAATTCCTTCAGAAGATCAAAACTGTCAAGGCGGTTAACCGCAGCCAGTGCCACGATTCTGTTGTTCCTCGCGCCGTCTCTTATTGCCAGTGCCGATACATCTTCTCTGTCCAGGTACTCCTTGATTTTTTCAATATCATATCCTCTTGCGAGCAGCTCGGATTTCATATCGTCAATCGCCGATGAATCTTTATTTTCAAGGCCTTCAAGTATAATATCCTTTGCCTGAAGCACGTGCTTGTATGCAGGTTCTCTCATGTAAAGACCACGGTCAAGAATGTAGTTCTGAGCGACCGGATCTATCAGATTAGATATGTCTCGGTTAAGGTCAATGTTTTCACGAATCCTTGTCGAACTGATATCTTCATATATCTTTTCCAGACTCAGGTTCATGATATCCCCCTGAATAGGATAAGGAGCATCGGCCTTGACAGCCAGACCCTGTCTTACCTCATCTGACTCTCTTTTGAATATCAGGTGATTCAGGCTGTGAATCGTATTTTCATTAGGCTCAAGCTTATAGCATGATGCATTCTTTATAACATCACTTCCCGCAACGAAGTACAGTTCCTTGCCCTGAAAGATTCTCTTAAGCAGAGCAATATCGTCTGCATTGGCAATATTTATTGAAATGTTGTCCGGAACAAGAAAAATATTTTCCTCGTCCGCTACAGACATGCTCATTATTTTACGTCGCTGCAGTCTCGGCTGTGTCTTCTTGGACCAGCTGAATTCGTCGAGAGCAAGGTAGACCTCAAAGCCTCTCCTGCATATCTCCTTTGCAATAGCCTTGTGACTCAGGCTGAACGGGTCAAATGTTCCCGGGAAAAATGCGGCTTTTCCAGGTTCCGGTAAATCGAATTTCCCCACTTCTATTTCATATGAACAAATGAACTCATACATATGCTTGAATGCGGCAGCATTATTGAAGAAGTCCAGCTCTCCCTCTGTCTTGTTTTCATAGAGAGTCATCAGTTTCTTGCTGCATACCTTGAAAATATCGTATTTTTCCTTTAAATCGAGTTTAGGCGATGCGAAAATATTTACACCTATGGTCCAAAGGGCCTCCTGACTTATTTCTGTAATATAATTACCCAATCCCTTCATAAGGTCATTAAGAAGACGCATTTTTCTCTCGCATGTGGTTTCTTCGCTCTCTACATCGCCGAAGTTCATTCTGTAGGTATCATAATTCTCCAGCATCACACCGAAGGTATGAAGTACAGATGATGCTACCATGGCGTTGGTTTCATTCAGAAACACTTCAAGATCTGTTATCAGTTCATCGAGCTCTCTCGGTAAGAGATGAAGCATAATCTGTCCAAGATAGTTTGGGATATACTTCGAGAACTGATAATCTCCTATTTCAAGACCCTTGCCTAATTCTACGGCTATTTCGTTTCTCTGTTCCGGCAGCAGTCTGTCTATAATCTTAAGCAGACCTTCCCCTGCAGTTCTTCTTACAGTTATGGTTTCACTTACCTTCACCAGGTTTGCAAGATGCGTTGCAACGTGAAGAATCATGCCTTCATCAGGATTTTCTTCTATATATGACAGCATCGCTGTAATATTTGCAGCCTTAAGTGTCCAGTGTGTTCTGGCCTTCAGGTTGTCAAGAAACATATCTGACAGAGATTCTTCACAGACCAGACTCTTTTTGCCGGTCAGTAACGCAACCTTCTTCAGATACTCTTCACCGCTGTCAATTCCCATATGCTCTCTGACCTTTGCACCGGCTATTCTAAGGCTTATCTCTTCTTCCTTCATCATTTTATTTGCAAAGGCAATTACAGCCTTGCGCTGCTTTCCGGTATAGTCCTCCGGATTTGTTGCAGTAATGACGCGAAGCAGAGCCGACTTGTTCATGAGGGTAAGTTCTCTTCTGTTAAAGCATCTTACAATAACATCAATATATTTTCCCTTCTTTTCCGGACTGCTGTTTGCCAGCAGGGTTCTTACAATGTTCTTCAGAGAATAGCTTATACGTTTCTTGTGCTCATCAGTCAGCTTATGGTCAGGATTAAGCACTGCCTCTACAGTCTTTCTCCAGAGAGTGATATTGGTTATCCTTTTCTTTGAAAGCGTCACTCCCTCGGGCAGTTCTTTCCTGAATTCTATATTGAAGTTGGCAAGTATCTGGCCGTAAATATCTCCTGCCTGGTGTCTGATATCACTTTCCCTGTTTGTCAGCATCTCATACAGAAACCGGAGAGTCATCAGCTTCTGCTTCTCCGTCATATATGTGGAGTATTCACCCAGAATTGCAATATATGTACGCAGACTTCTCCACTGTTTTTCACTGCGCGCCGCCTCCAGAAGGTTTGCAAACTGCTCCTCTCTGTAGAAGGTGTTCATCAGTCTTATGTTGTGGTCTACAGCGGTATGCTTAATCGCATCAACAATCTGATTTCTGCTGAGTGAAGCCATTGAAGGAGCAGGCTTTTTACTGACAGGAGGAACGTCATATTCCGAAGCGGTTCCCTCTATTTCCGTCGACACACCAAGCCTTACCATATAGTCCTCAAAGTCCTTCAGCTTGTTGTAAACCTTACGGTATCTCAGTTCCTTTGCAGCATCCACGTTGTCAAGCTTGTCCAGAATGACCTGGAATGCATCCTTCAGGCTGTAGAAATGAACCACCTCTTTTCTGGTCTCATCTCTGCTGCTTTTTACCCTGAAGTCGGCATATATCAGCAGCAGCGATTCAACTGACAGGTTTTCAAGCTCCAGATCCCATGTCGAATGATTGGCTGCAATATGTCCGATCATCGGCAGATTGAATCTTTCTGTACAGATATCAGTATAATAGTAATGCAGATACGGAACTCTTCTCTCCTCTCCCTTTCTGCATCCGTATTTCCCTATATCATGGCATGTGGCAGCACCTGATACCAGCCCCAGGTCACAGGGCACTGAAAGTTTTGACAGCTGCTTTGCCATGTACATTGCAACATGATGCACCCCGGCAATATGACCTAAGGTATTGAAAGGCGTAATCTCTACACCTATCCTCATGAATTCGTAAATGTAATTGCTTTTGGCAACCTTGTAGAATCGGCTGTATTCCTTATTGAAACCGTACTTTTCGACAATACCGGTGTCCGGAAGTGCCATATCCACAGTGGGATCGAAAGGAATCACCTTTCGCTCGTATCTGAAAAGCAGCTGGAGAGTCTTCAGGTACAGAATGCGCCCTCTTGCATAGGGTTTCACCTGAAGATCCGGATTCAGTTCAGGAAACAGCCTGTTCAGAACATACCGGTAAGAGTAAACCGCCCATCCTTCTTCTGGCGTCTCTCCCAGCTTTTCAAGGGTTTCGGACATAATATCCGCCACCTTCAGGGTAGAAAATCTGGACATTCCGTTCTCTTGTTCGACCGTGGCCAGCAGCTCCTGATTCAGCTTCTGAAGCTCAGGTTCGGGAAGCACTTCTGCCAGTTCATCAGCCGTCATTCCAATTTCCTTTAAAAATTCTTTATCTGTCAAAACCGACTTAAGCATTTTAATCAGTTTGTCACTCTGTTTCTTTGACATTTCTTTCCTCCAATAGTTACAGTCCGATTACAAGCGGTACAAGTATTGGTACAAACAGTGTCGAAATCATTCCCATAGAAAAGGAATATACTATAATATCAGGTCTCGTTGCTCTCGATACAACGGGCATCGCTATATCGGCTCCTGCAGTTCCGGGAAAACTGCACACCTCAATATATCCTATGCGCTTTGCAAGTAGAGGAATAAGGATTATACCTATAAGTTCCCGGAAAACGTTGTGCATAAATGATATTGCACTGGCTGTAATATATCCTTCACTTGCAATTGCAATCGGTGCAAAGGTATACCAGCCATACCCGTAGCAGACAGCCAGTCCCAGTTTAACAGACAGCCCAGGAATAAGCAGACCTGCAAGCACACCTGTAAGGGTCGTTGCGACCAGCACCACAAGCGGGAAGATCATAACCTTCACTCCTGCCTCTTTCAGGTGACCGGCAACTTTTCCCGCAAGTCCCATATCTAATCCGATTATAAAAAGCATCAGCGTTAACACAGAGGTCATAACTGTTGTACATATACTGTAGAATGCTTCAATATCATCTACTGTCGGACGTATAATAAAGTATCCTGCCGTCAATCCGATAATTACTGCAACAATGATGAGAATTGTCGTTTTGTGGTTCGCGCTTTCGCTGCTCTGTTCATCAGTGTTTTCTTCAAATGACTCTGCATGAATACCCTCTTCCTTACCGGCATCAGTCTTCGTTCTTCCCCACTTGTCTATCTTCATTATCTTTCTGGTAACTGTTATTGACAGTGCACTCAGAATAAATATGCCTGCTGTAATTACCAGAGCCTTCAGTCCAATGGTACCCAGATTTCTGATTATTTCTTCATTTGATCCCATACGCATGCCCATTATAAAAACCATCAGAAATATGCATACAGATTGTATCTTCACAATGACTGAGAATTTTTCAGCTCGATGTCGCTGTTTGCTGCCGGCAACATACCCCAAAAGCATGGCTCCAAAGTATAGAACAATATATCCCATATATCCTCCCGTAATTATATATCTACTATTAATAACACTTACAAATCAATTCTAATTCCGACAGATAACTGTGTCAAGGAAATTGAAATCGGAGACCCTGACGGACCTCCGATTTCAAAAGCACGAATATTCATTCTGTAATATAGTCAGAATTATTTGTTGCTCAGGTAGTCATCAATTCCTGCGGCAGCAGTCTTTCCTGCTCCCATGGCTTTGATAACCGTAGCAGCTCCTGTTACTGCATCTCCACCTGCGAAGATACCTTCACGATTTGTTGCAGCTGCTGCATCTGTTCCGATACCGCCCTTAGCATTTGCTTCAAGCTTTTCTGTAGTATCAAGAATAAGAGTATTCAGCTTGGTTCCGATTGACATGATAACCATGTCTACAGGAATTTCAAAGTTTGAACCCTCAATTGCGATAGGTCTTCTTCTTCCTGATGCATCAGGTTCACCAAGTTCCATCTTAACGCATTCGATAGCTCTTACATTGCCGTTTTCGTCGCCAAGAATCTGAACAGGATTGTTAAGAACCTTGAATTCGATTCCCTCTTCCATTGCATGGTGAACCTCTTCAGCTCTTGCAGGAAGTTCATCAAGGCTACGACGATAAATAACGTATACTTCACTTGCACCCATACGCTTTGCACATCTTGCAGCGTCCATTGCTACGTTACCGCCACCTACGATAGCGATCTTGTCAGCATGCTGGATTGGAGTATCGTACTCAGGAAGGTAAGCCTTCATAAGATTGATACGAGTCAGGTATTCATTTGCTGAACATACACCGATGTAGTTTTCACCAGGAATGTTCATGAAAGATGGAAGACCTGCGCCTGTACCGATGAATACAGATTCAAAACCTTCTTCCTTCATCAGTTCGTCAACTGTAATTGCACGTCCTACTACAGCATCTGTTACGAAATTCACACCCTTGGCTTCAAGTTTTGCTACTTCTGCAGCTACAATCTCCTTTGGAAGACGGAACTGAGGAATTCCATAAACTAATACACCGCCGGACTTGTGAAGTGCTTCATAAACAGTTACTTCGTATCCTTTGTTTACAAGGTCGCCTGCGCATGCAAGACCTGCAGGACCTGCACCGATAATAGCAACCTTGTGGCCGTTTGATTCTACAGGCTGGATTTCTGCATCACCGAAGTTTGCTGCATGCCAGTCAGCAACGAATCTTTCCAGACGACCGATAGCAACCGGCTCGCCCTTCTTGCCGTGAACACACTGTCCCTGGCACTGGTTTTCCTGTGGACATACACGTCCGCATACTGCAGGAAGCGAGCTGTCTTCGGAAATAATATTGTAAGCTGCTTCAAAATCGCCTTCAGCAACCTTAGCGATAAAAGCAGGAATCTTAATGTTTACAGGACAACCTGAAACACATGGTTTTTTACGGCAGTTCAAGCAGCGCATTGCTTCGTTGATTGCCATTTCTTCTGTGTATCCTTCAGCAACCTCCAGGAAGTTCTTGTTACGAACGTCAGGAGCCTGTTCAGGCATCGGATTCTGTTTTCTTACCAGATTAATCATTGTAACGAACACCTCCTGTTAATCTGCATACGTGTGCTCTGTCTTCCGCTTCCTGGTCTTTGTAGTAGTTTGATCTCTTAATAAGGTCATCCCAGTCTACTAAAGCTCCATCGAATTCAGGACCGTCCACACATACGAACTTGTCTTCTCCACCGATTTTGCATCTGCATCCACCGCACATTCCTGTACCGTCGATCATATAAGCAGTTAACGATGCAACTGATGGGATATCGTATTTTGCAGCGATTTCGCATACGAATTTCATCATGATCGGAGGACCTACAGCTACGATTTCATCGTACTTGTGTCCTTCCTGGATAAGCTGTTCAAGCTTGGCAGTAGTAAACATCTTTTCACCGTAAGTACCATCGTCTGTTACAACGTAAAGATTGTCAACGCCTTCTCTGAATTCATCTTCAAGAATTACTAAATCCTTAGTTCTGAATCCTTCGATCATATCAACTTCAATGCCGTGGTCATGCATACCTGTAGCAAGAGGGTAAGCTAAAGCATTACCTGTACCTCCTCCTACTACGCAAACCTTCTTCAGGCCATCCATTTCAGTCGGTTTTCCTAAAGGACCAACGATATCTGCGAAGCAGTCACCTACTTCTAACTGGTCCATAAGCATTGTAGTTCTGCCAACAGCAGCATAGATAAGATCTATAGTGCCGTCTTCTTCATTGTGACCTGCCATTGTAAGAGGAATTCTCTCACCGTATTCATCTGTGCGAAGAATGATAAACTGACCAGGTCTTGCCTTTCTTGCAACCAGCGGAGCATAAATCTTAAGCCACACCATGTTGTCGTTAAGTCTTCTTTTATATGTAACTTCAAACCTATTCATGCTGATCATCCTCCTTTCTATTTCTCAAAGCTGTCCTGACGGTGCTTCAGGGTCTTGTATCTGTCGAGAGCCATTTCTTCGCCTTCTTCGAAAAGCTGCTGTGCTCTTTCTGGGAACTTAAGACCAAGTGAGTTGTAACGAACTTCGCCCATGATGAAGTCTCTGTAGCTTTCTGTAGGAGCAGCACTGTCGATGGAAAGCGGATTCTTGCCTTCAGCTGCCAGAGCAGGGTTGTATCTGAGAAGCTGCCAGTATCCGGAACGAACTGCCTTCTTCATCTCAAGCATTGACTTGTTCATGCCGGCCTTGATACCGTGGTTGATACAAGGTGCATATGCGATGATGAGGGATGGACCGTTATAAGCCTCAGCTTCGCGGAAAGCCTTCAGAGTCTGTTCAGGATTTGCACCCATAGCAATCTGTGCTACATATACGTAGCCGTAAGCCATAGCAATCTGAGCAAGGTCTTTCTTCTTTACAGCCTTACCGGAAGCAGCAAATTTAGCTACAGCACCGATAGGGGTTGCCTTGGAGGACTGACCGCCTGTGTTGGAGTAAACTTCTGTATCGAATACGAGGATGTTTACGTTTTCACCGGAAGCAAGAACGTGGTCGACGCCGCCGTAACCGATATCGTATGCCCAGCCGTCACCGCCGAAGATCCACATTGATGGCTTGATGAGCATGTCTTTGTTTTCTACAACATATTTAGCATCTTCATTTGTATCTGCAATCTTTTCTGCTTCTGCAAGGAGGATGTTTCCTGTTACTTCCGCCTTTTCAGCATCGTCCATGGAAGCAACCCATGCTTTGGCAGGAACGCCGATTACATCATAGAGTCTTTCTGCTGCGGACTTAAGTTCGTTTCTTCTTGC
>JALENF010000063.1 GCA_022767945.1 Bacillota bacterium | reverse complement strand
GTAGGATCTTAGTGTCACTTTAAAAAGGAGGTATTTTTATGGGAAAGAAGATTCCTATGTGGCAGTGTCTGATTACGATACTGTTCACAATTATCGTACTTATGTACGTGCTGGGAATACTCGGAATGATATTCGGAGATTCCTTCTACTGCGGTTATGGCGAAGTACATATTGCCTTACTGGTATCGTGTATCTTTGCATCTGTCATTGCCGTAGCCAACGGCTACAAATGGGCATATCTTGAAGCCGGAATCATTGCATCAATCAACAGGTCCATGCAGGCCATGCTGATTCTGATGACCGTCGGCTCACTGATAGGTTCATGGATAGCAGCAGGTGTAGTACCCGCAATGATTTCTTATGGTTTATTGATTCTGAAGCCGTCCATCTTCCTGGCAGCAAGCTGTCTGCTTTGCGGTATCGTCAGCCTTGCAACAGGCTCATCGTGGACAACTGCAGGAACAATAGGCATTGCCCTCATAGGTGTTGGTACAGGTCTGGGCATTTCTGTCCCTATGACTGCAGGTGCAATTGTTTCCGGCGCATACTTTGGAGATAAGATGTCACCATTATCTGATACGACAAACCTGGCTCCGGCTATGGCAGGATCAACTCTGTTTGATCATATAAGACACATGATATGGACAGTAACGCCATCTCTGGTAATTGCACTGATTATTTACACCATTTTGGGACTGCGAGCATCCTCAGATGCTGATCTGAGCATTGTATCAGATATGCGTGAAGCTTTGACAGTAAACTTTAATATCAATCCGGCAATGCTGATTCCTCCTATTGTGGTAATCATTATTGTTGCACTGAAACTTCCTGCGCTTCCGGGTCTAATTGGAGGCATAGTTCTGGGATGCGTAATCGGATCAATTTTCCAGGGCGTATCTCTGGCCGACTGGCCATCACTTTTGCACTACGGATATGAAATAGGACAGTTCACAGATATATTTAATGCTGCTGCAGAACAGGCAGGAGTAGGCCCAGTCGATCTGCTGGGAATGAGTGCAGATGAATTCAATGCTGTGGCCAGTGAATTTGGCTTCTCAAACCATGTAATCGGTGAATATAACGTAGGCTCCTTAATAAACGGCAGAGGCGGCATGGATTCAATGATGTGGACCATCAATCTGATTATCTGTGCTATGTGCTTCGGCGGAGTTCTTGATTCATCCGGAATGCTTGGAACTCTGGCAGGTGCAATGCTTAAGTTTGCAAAGAACACAGGTATGCTTGTAACTGTTACAATCCTGAGCTGTATCGCAATGAACATTATTGCAGGAGACCAGTACCTTGCAATCGTTCTTCCCGGAAGAATGTTCAAGGAAGCTTTCGAAGACAGAAAGCTTGCTCCAAAGAACCTGTCCCGCTGCCTGGAGGACTCGGGTACAATCACTTCCAACCTTGTTCCTTGGAACACATGTGGTGCGACCATGAGCACATTCCTGGGATGCTCACAGTGGGGAGCTATGGGTTACGGTCCGTATGCGTTCCTGTGCTGGATTAACCCTCTGGTATCAATTTTCTATGGATTTACAGGAATATCCATGGAGAAGATGACCGATGAAGAATATGCACATATTCTGGAGCAGCGTGAAAAGGTTAGACTTGAAGCGCTGGCTTCATTGGAAGCATAGAAGGTCGGAGAAATTAAGTGAATAAAAATAATTAATTTAGCATAAACAATGTAATTTACAACAATTCATGCTGTTGTAAGAGGCTAGGCCAGAACCCTAGCCTTTTACTTTTCGATGTGATAAAATTTTTTTGTAAAACGAGAAGACATATAGAAAAGGTTAAACTGAGAGGAAAGGTGGTTAAAGTGATAATAAAGGTATTAATGATGCTGGGATATGTGCTTTTTTCAGCAGTCTGCATGGTTATTGCCTGCTTGTTGAAGGCTGAACAGGCTTTTATCACTATCTTTGTAGTGTGGCTTACATCAAGTATCCTTATTTTCGCACTTATTCTGAAGTACATGAATTATGAGATATACAAAGGGAAAGAGATGGTTGAGAACTATATGAACTCAGGGAAGGAGCCGGAGATTGCTGATGATCTGGAGAATTCACTCAGCGTGCTGTTCGAACGTTATGATCTAACAAAGAGGGAGCTTGAGATACTGGATCAGCTGTGTCATGGAAAGACCAATACGCAGATTGCCGATACGCTTTACATATCGGAGAGTACGGTAAAGACCCATATTTCACATGCTTACAGGAAGCTGGGAGTGAAAAACAGAACCGAGGCGGTGTGCCTTGTAAAAAACCAGATGAACAGCGGGATTCCCGTCTGTTAACGCTGACAGACCTGAAAAAGATAAAAAAGCCATGAACGAAGAGGATTCTGCATAAGGAAAAATCCCAAGTGAGTTAACGAAAGCTCCGCTGATACCGGCGGAGCTTTCCCTTTGCCCGGAAGGGCTTATATTCGGTTAATTAAAATCAGATCTTATTTGCGCTGCCAAGAACGTACTCGATCTTGTGAGCAACCATATCTTTAACAGCCTGACGTGCAGGTTTCAGGTACTGACGCGGATCAAAGTGATCCGGATGTTCAGCCAGATACTTGCGGATATTACCTGTCATTGCAAGACGGATATCTGAGTCGATGTTAATCTTACATACTGACAGCTCTGCAGCATGGCGAAGCTCTTCTTCAGGCACACCGATAGCACCCGGCATATTTCCGCCGTAAGCGTTAACCATCTTAACGAATTCCTGCGGTACGGATGAAGAACCATGCAGCACGATAGGGAATCCGGGTAGTCTCTTTGTACATTCCTCCAGTACGTCAAAACGAAGTGGAGGCGGAACCAGAATGCCGTTTTCGTTAACAGTACACTGTTCAGGAGTGAATTTGTATGCACCGTGGGATGTACCGATTGCAATAGCAAGTGAATCGCATCCGGTTCTTTCTACGAATTCCTCAACCTCCTCAGGCTTGGTGTAGGATTCCTGTCCTGCTTCAACCACGACCTCGTCCTCGATGCCGGCAAGAGTACCCAGCTCAGCCTCTACTACAGCACCGTGAGCATGGGCATATTCAACCACCTGTCTGGTTAATGCTATATTCTCTTCAAATGGCTTAGATGATGCATCAATCATAACTGAAGTGAATCCGCCGTCGATGCAGCTTTTGCATAATTCGAATGTATCACCGTGATCCAGGTGAAGTGCAATCGGAATGTCCGGATTCTCTGCAACGGCAGCCTCCACCAGTTTTACTAGATATGTATGGTTTGCGTATGAACGAGCACCCTTGGAAACCTGTAGAATGACAGGACTTCTAAGCTCTCCTGCAGCTTCACAGATACCCTGAATGATTTCCATATTGTTTACGTTAAAAGCACCGATGGCATATCCGCCGTCATAAGCTTTTGCAAACATTTCTTTTGTTGTTACCAGAGCCATAATGTACCTCCATTTTTTTTCTCAACTTGATTATACACTATGCTGAAAAATTATCAACGATTTCAGAAATTTTCTTCAGGTCAGGAAGTGAGTTTATTCGATCCATAGCATCCATCATCCTCTGGGCATTATTTATCAAAGCTTCCAGCTCATGAAGGCTTTCCCTTGGAATTCTTGGAATCTGAGGCATATGTACTCCTGACTTCCCCTGAAGAAGGAAAAAAATCACAATAATAGGCAATGTATTTCGACCCATATCACACCTCCGTATATGAACATTATATGAAAATAGATGTAAAAAGTGCATATCATATATAGAATGAAAAGAGGTGATATTATGGGATACGAAAAAAAGAGTGAAACGGAAGTGCTACGCGAAATTCAGGAGATAAGACGCAAGCTGAGTGCCTCCGGTGTACCGTACGACAAACAGATTGAACTCGTGAAAAGCATGATGCCCGCCCTTAATAAAGAACAAAGAGTCCGACTGCAAAAGCTGATCGAACTCCTTGAAAAAAACTCTTAATTATCAATTTGTAACTGTCTTGGCGATGTCGGCTTTAGTTGAGCCCGGTCCGAAGGTGAATGAGGTAGCTTTGATATTGGTTGGCTCGCGTCCGATTGATTTACAAACCTGTTCGAAATCCTCATAGGACTCGAAGAGGCCGGCATCAACCAGAGACTGAACCGCAACGCTTGCAACTCCCGGTTCGATGGTAACCTTAACTTCAGCGGCAAGTGCATTACCTGACCATACACCGTCTGAACTCTGGGCATTGCTGTCAGCGTCTGAGCTGCTGTCCGCATCTGCATCAGTGTCAACCTCGTCGACAACCGTCTTTGTCGGACCTGTCTTTTCCGCAAGGGTCTGCGGGTATGTCATAATCGCATCCATTCTCCACACGATCAAAGCCCCCGCAACCAGAAGAATAAGAAAAGCGATAACTATATCATTTTTATCGTAAATAAAATCTTTGATAAACTTCATTTCTAAATCCCCTTTATGTATTATAATTCGACAAATTACACTATCTATAATTTATCACATTTTCGAAAAAAGAACAAATAAATTTTCCTTTAAGATACTGGTAATATGTTGTATAATAAACTCTATGGTAAATATAGAAATAGGTAAAAATGAACAAAAACAGAGGCTGGACAAGTTTCTCAGGAAGTACCTGGGAAATGCGTCTCTGTCATACATTTACAAGGCAATCCGCAAGGATGTAAAGGTGAACGGCAGGAGGGCAAAGGAAGATACCATGCTTGAGCTTGGGGATGTCATCACCCTGTATATCTCTGATGAAGAGCTGTCCGCACTCACCAGGACACGCCGCAGCACAAGAGTAAAACGACAGTTTAAGGTTGCGTATGAGGACGATAACATTATCGTGGTGGAAAAGCCTTTCGGACTTCTGACCCACGGAGACAGGACAGAGAAGAAGAACCACCTTGCAAATCAGGTGGTGGACTACCTTATTGAGAAGGGTGACTACAATCCGAGACTGGAAAGAACCTTTACTCCGGCATCTGTGAACAGACTGGACAGAAACACCACCGGACTGGTTTTGTTCGGGAAGACCGGTGAGGCACTGCAGACTCTCAACCGGATGATTCGCGAGAAGGACAAGGTGAACAAATATTACATGACTATCGTTAAGGGCAGGGTGAAAGGTGAACTTCATCTCAGGGACCGTATGGTAAAGGATGAAAGAACCAATAAGGTCAGGGTTTTGTCCATGGATGAAGAGGGGCGTGACATGGAGACCATAGTCAGGCCGATTGAGACGGGAAGGGACTTCACTCTTGTAGAGGTGGAGCTTATCACGGGAAGAACTCATCAGATAAGAGCTCACCTGGCAAAGGCGGGACATCCTGTCATAGGAGATGTCAAGTACGGTGACAGAAAGGTAAATGAGATGGTGAGGCGCAGATTCAATCTGAATACCCAGCTGCTTCACGCATACAAGCTGACCTTTAGAGGCTGCACGGGGGCGCTGGAGTATCTGAATGATTTGGAGATAACAGCGGATTTACCGGAAGATTTTGCAAATATTAGAAGGGAATTGTTTTAGGATGAAGGATTTTATTAAGGATTTGATTATAGCAGTACTCGTGGCTGTTGTACTGATTCAGTTTATTAAACCGGTTATTGTCAGAGAAAGTTCAATGGAGAACAACTTTATCGAGGGTGACTACCTTATAGTAAGTAAGCAGTCGTATTCCTTCGGTGAGGTCAAGAGAGGCGACGTTGTGGTATTCAAGTCAGAACTTCTCGACGAAAAGGGAAATGAAAAGCTTCTTATCAAGAGGGTAATCGGTCTGCCGGGCGAAAACGTTCAGGTAACTGACGGAAAGGTATATATTGACGGAATAGAGATTGAAGAGGATTACATCAAGGATGGAACAACCAACGGTGAGGTTGACGTTACAGTTCCTGAGGATGAATACTTCTGCATGGGAGACAACAGACTTGTCAGCATAGACAGCAGAGACGAGAGTGTAGGCTGTGTTCCTGCTCACGAGCTCCTGGGCAAGGTAGTTCTCAGGGCCTTCCCGTTCAAGAAGTTCGGACGGATTGAATCACCGGATTACAACATATAGGTGCAGATAGAATAAGGGGAAAAGGGAAATGAAAAGAGAGGCGGTTGAAGCTATCAAAACCGTTGCCACTGCGGCAATCGGAGCTTTGATTATCATTCAGTTTATTATTCCGACCACTGTCTTCGGGAACTCCATGGAACCTAATTTTTCGGACAGGGACTATGTGGTTCTCTACAGGCAGGCATATATCGGCGACAGGACGCCATGCCGCGGGGATATAATAGTCTTCAAAAGTCATCTGAAGGATGAAAACGGAGCGGACAAGAGGCTGATCAAGCGTGTGATTGCTGTTGCCGGAGATAAAATTGCCGTAAAGGACGGTAAGGTGTATCTGAATGGTGAAATACTTGAAGAGGACTACCTGAAGGATGGCGTTACAAACGGAGAGGTCAGGAGCATTACAGTTCCCGACGGAACGGTATTCTGCATGGGAGACAACAGGCTCAACAGCAAGGACAGCCGGCACAGAGAGGTTGGGATGGTTCCTGAAGATGAGGTTAT
>JALENF010000061.1 GCA_022767945.1 Bacillota bacterium | reverse complement strand
GTTCAACTTCGTTAGTGGCGAATTCTCTAACCATTTTTCTTACGAATTCTTGTTCCTTCGTTAGTTGAAAGTTCATGTAAATGCCTCCTTGAAATAATAATAACGGTCCTCCTTGCAGAAGGATGTTTCTTAACCGTAATTGGACAAACTGTCACATTGACAAACTTGTAACAGCATACACATATAGTAAAACATTTTTAGACAGTTTTTGCAAGTGTTTTTTGTGTATACACGCGTCGATTTTCAGATATTTTCAACGTTTTGCTCGAACCGAAAACATTGTCTGATGTTTTCTATCGCCTGTTTTTCAATCCTGGATACCTGAACCTGTGAGATTCCAAGAAGCTTCGATATTTCTGTCTGCGTCATGTCTCTGTAGTATCGGAGTCCCATCACCGTCCGCTGCCGCTCAGGCAGCTTTTCAATTTCCATTCTGACCGCCATGGCATCGATTGCCGTCTCAGAAAACCTCTCATCAGGCACTTCCCTTTCCCCGGGGCTGCCCTCAGAGTTGTCCAGACTTACCACATTTGTCAGAGCATTCTCTGCAGACAGTATTTCTACGACATGCTCGGCAGAAATTCCCATAGCCCGGGATATCTCACCGATTCTCATCTCCTGGCCTGTACGAGCCAGATGCTCCTCTCTGATTTTTTTCAGATTATAAACCTCAGTTTTCAGTACTCTGCCGGCTTTGATACGACCGTTATCCCGAAAAAACTGCTTCATTTCACCCAGAATTATAGGTACGGCATAGGTGGAGAACATTACGTTATATTCCGGATCAAACCTGTATACCGCCTTCAGCAATCCCACATATCCAATCTGTACAAAATCCTCAAATTCAAATTCCGGAGACGAAAACTTGTGAGCCAGCTTTCTCACAAGTCCGGCATTCTGAACCATAAGCAGCTCCTTTGCCTCCTCGTCTCCTGCCTGTGCAAGTGCAATTAGTCTGTATGTATCTTCCTTTGGGATTGGCTCATATCTAGCGGACATCATACAGGTCCAGGTTTTTTATCAAAACCACCTCAGTTCCCTTGCCTGGTTCTGACCTGACCTGTACCTTGTCTGCAAAGCTTTCCATAACTGTGAACCCCATTCCGGACATCTCCCTGTCCGATTCCGTTGAAAACATAGGCTCTCGTGCCTTCTCAACATCCTCTATTCCTCTTCCGTAGTCGGTTATTCTGATAACACATCTGTCTGCACCGACCATCTTCATTTCCATATCTATTCTGCCGGCATCCATATCCTTGTATCCGTGAATTATGCTGTTGCTCACCGCCTCCGATACGGCGGTTTTCACCTCTGCCAGTTCCTCCACTGTAGGGTCGGACATCGCCAGGTATCCACTTACTACAGAACGGGCAAACCCCTGATTTTCAGGTAAAGCATCAAAACTCACCTTGATAATGTTTCTGTCCATGTCTTCCTCCTGCTATTCTTTATCTTCTTCGTGCTTCATAAGAGAAAAAATACCTGACATTTCAAGTATCTGTCTGACAAGTCCTCGGGCATTCCTTATTATCACCTGTCCTCCTGATACTGCCATTTTGTTGTATCTTCCCAGAACGATTCCGATTCCCGAGCTATCCATAAAAGTAACTCTTGAAAAATCAAAGACAATTGTCTTAACATTACATTCCTCGAGCATATAGTCAATCTGCTCTCTTATGCCTGATGAGATATGATGATCAACCTCACCGCACAGCTCCACTGTCAGAACGTGGTCTGAATATATTAGATTTGTATCCATAGCAAAACCCCCTTTCCTCAATTATATTACCGGCACATCTGCCTGTCTCTAAGAGAAAAGGGGGTTATTGAACTAGTTTTGTCGAACTGTACCTGCACAGCTCCTACGCTCTGATATGAACGATTTCCTCTGATTCAACGGCAGCCTTGACAAGTCCTTCCACGTCCAGTCTGCTTTCGGATTCCTCGATTCGCTCAAGCTTAGGTCTGGTTGTAGGGTGCTTAGGCAGAAATACAGTGCAGCAGTCCTCGTAAGGCTGAATCGAGGTTTCGTAGGTTCCAATCTCCTCTGCCTTATCCATAATATCCACCTTATCCATTGCAATCAGCGGTCTCATTACCGGCATTTTTACGCAGTTATCTGTAACAACGAGGGCTTCTGCCGTCTGACTTGCCACCTGACCCAGGTTCTCACCGGTTATCAGCATCATTGCCCTGTTTTTTTCTGCAATCTTTTCCGCAATTCTCATCATGAAACGGCGTACAAGAATTGTGGTTTCCTCCTCCGGACAGTTGGATACAATCTGCTCCTGAATTGGAAGAAGATTAATAACATGCATTTTGAAATTTCCACAGTATGAAGCAACGATTCTGGCAAGCTCTTCAACCTTTTCCTGGGCTCTCGGGCTCGTATAAGGATATGAGTGGAAATGAACCGCCTCGATTACCATTCCTCTCTTTGCCATCATCCATGCCGCAACAGGACTGTCGATTCCACCGGAAAGCAGCACCATGCCCTTGCCGTTTGTTCCCAGAGGCAGTCCTCCGAAGCCGGCAATTTTCTGCTGGTAAATATACGATTTATCATGTCTCACATCTACAAAGAGATGGACATCCGGGTTGTGAACGTCCACCTTCAGCACCTTGCAGCCGATCAGAACCTTGGCTCCTATAATTCTTGCAATATCAGGCGATTTCACCGGAAAGTTCTTGTCTGCACGTTTTGCTTCCACCTTGAAGGTTTTGATGCCTCTCGTCTCGATAAGGTCAAGCATATACTTCACCGCTTCCTCACCGATTGCATCAAGATGACTCTCCGCTTCCACGGCCGGGCTGATAGACGCGACTCCGAACACCTTGGAGATTTCCTTTATCAAAGCTTCCTTGTCGTTGGATTTATCCGCCCTGACGAAAATCAGACCCTCATGTCGTCTTACATCAACATTGTCAAACTGTTTGACATTCTTCTTGATTCTATCAACCAGCATTCTCTCGAAGTATGGTTTATTCATTCCCTTCAGGGCAACCTCTCCGCATCTTACGATAAAAATATTCTGTTCGTTCATCTTTTTCCTCACTTGTTTTTCTATATGCATGCGTATACACAGATAAAGCTGTATCCGCAGATAATTTATCTGAATGATCCCAACCGCCTGAATCTTGATACCGCGCTTTCCAGACGGTCAAGAACGTAATCCATTTCCTTTACAGTGTTGAATTCGCTGAAGCTGAATCTGATGGCGCCTTCTATTTCTTTAGGTTTCAGCCCCATTGCAGTCAGCACGTGACTCTGACCCTTGCCCTTCTTGTTTGATGAGCACGCAGAACCGGTCGAAACAAAGATTCTGTCCTGTTCAAGAGTGTGAAGCAGAACCTCTCCCCTTGTGCCCAGGAAGGAAACGTTCAGTACAGATGCAGCGCCATCCTCAGGACTGTTTATTATTACATCCTTAATTCCGTCGCATATTCCGTCAAGAAGATATTTTCTTGCCTTTCCCATAGCGCTGACACGACCCTGGAAATCACCGAAGGCCAGTTCGACGGCCTTTCCGAAGCCTACTATTCCCGGAACGTTTTCGGTTCCGGATCTGTATCCCCTCTCCTGACCGCCGCCGGAAAGATAAGCTGGAAGATTGATTCCCTTTCTGACGTACAGAGCACCCATTCCCTTCGGTCCATGAATCTTGTGTGCACTTACCGATATCATATCAGCTCTGCAGTTTTTCAGATCAACCTTGCCGTATCCCTGCACCGCGTCGGTGTGAAGCACTGCATTTTTCTTGATTTTCGAAATCTCTGTAATCGGCATTATGGTGCCGGTTTCATTGTTTACATTCATAACTGACACTAATATTGTGTTTTCATCTATTGCAGCCTGCAGTGCGTCCATATCCAGACGGCACTTGCTGTCAACGCCGATATACTCCACCTGAAATCCTTCTTTTTCTAGGACCTTGCAGGCCTCAAGCACGGCGGGATGTTCCACCCTGGAGGTTATTATTTTATTGCCCTGTCTTCTCCTGCTGTGAGCAATTCCGTACAGGGCGGTGTTATCACTCTCTGTTCCGCATGAGGTGAAGATTATTTCATCATCCGATGCGCCCAGTGACCGCGCGATAATTCTTCTCGCATTCTTTACGATTTTCTCAGACTCGTAGCCCAGTGTATGAAGTGACGAGGGATTACCGTAGTAGTTTTCCATAGCCCTCATCATCGTTTCTGTAACTTCGTCATATTGTCTTGTAGTTGCGCTGTTGTCTAAATATACAAGCATACTCTCACCTTCATTAAAAGTATAAATAACTCCCCATTGTATATATGGGGAGTTAGATACCGCTTAGATTTATTTTGCGTAATCGACAGCCTTAGTCTCTCTGATTACGTTGATTTTGATCTGACCCGGATATTCAAGCTCAGACTCAATCTTCTTGGAAATCTCTCTAGCAAGCAATACTATTCCCTCATCGTTTACCTCTTCAGGTTTAGCAATAATTCTGATTTCTCTACCTGCCTGAATTGCATATGACTTATCTACACCTGGTGTAGTGTTTGCAATTTCTTCTAATTTCTCAAGTCTCTTGATGTAAGTGTCAAGTGTTTCTCTTCTTGCTCCCGGTCTTGCTGCTGACAGAGCATCTGCTGCAGCAATCAGAACGGCCTCCATACTCTGAGGCTCGTAATCACCGTGATGAGCAGCCATACCGTTGATAACCGCATCGCTCTCCTTGTACTTTTTCAGTACCTGAATACCGATATCCACATGTGTTCCCTCATACTCGTGATCCAGGGCTTTGCCGATATCGTGAAGCAGACCGGCTCTCTTTGCAAGCTTGGTATCCATGCCCAGTTCACCGGCCATCAGGCCAGCCAGGTGTGCCACCTCTATGGAGTGTTTAAGGACGTTCTGTCCGTATGAAGTTCTGTACTTCAGTCTTCCCAGCAGTTTTACAAGCTCAGGATGAAGATTGTGTATTCCAACCTCGAAGGTTGCCTGCTCACCCTCAGCCTTAATGATTGAATTAACCTCTTTCTGAGCCTTCTCAACCATTTCTTCGATTCTTGCCGGATGGATTCTTCCATCGACAATCAGCTTTTCCAGAGCAACTCTGGCAACTTCTCTTCTTACAGGATCAAAGCCTGAAATAATTACGGCTTCAGGAGTATCATCAATGATAAGATCCACGCCGGTCATAGTCTCAATCGCTCTGATATTTCTTCCCTCTCGACCGATGATTCTTCCTTTCATCTCATCATTAGGAAGTGCCACTACAGACACTGTGCTTTCTGCAACATGATCTGCAGCACATCTCTGAATCGCTCCGGAGATAATCTCCTTTGCTCTTCTGTCAGCCTCTTCCTTTGCCTTGGATTCAATATCCTTGATCATCACTGATGCATCATGTCTTACATCCTTCTCGACCTCAGCAAGCAGAAGCTGCTTTGCCTCTTCGGCAGTCATTCCGGAAATCTTCTCCAGTTCCTCGATCTGCTTTGCAAGAAAGCTGTCAAGTTCTTTTCTCTTTTCCTGGATTTCGTTCTCCTGCCTGGAAATGTTCTCTACTTTTCTGTCGATGTTTTCCAGCTTACGATCGACAGATTCCTCTTTCTGTGCTAATCTCTTCTCGGCGCGCTGGATTTCCATTCTTCTTTCCTTTGCGTCGCGTTCCGCATCTGTTCTTAAACGATGGGCTTCTTCTTTTGCTTCTAATGTAATCTCTTTCTTTATTGTCTCGGATTTATTCTGAGCGTCAAGAATAAGGTTCTTGGCCTTCTGTTCAGCACTGCCAATCGCCTTTTCTCCAACATTCTTTCTATAAATATATCCGACTAATAGTCCAAAGACTAATGTTACAATACTTACTAGTATGCAAATTACCGGAGACATTAAAGCACCTCCTTTTCTATATATTAAGTGACCTGTATTCAAGCTTTATAAAGTATAAATTCAATATTATCTTGATAAGTTCACACATTCTATATTATAATGTTTGTATTATATCTATGTCAAGAAGCAAGAAGGAAAACTATGAATAATTTTAAAGCATTATTAAAAAATTTAGATAAAGTAATTCTGATTGTCGCTGTTCTGCTTGCGGCCATCAGCATTGTAATCATTGCCAGTGCCAACTATGCCAACGGACTTATCAGCAGAGACGTTATAGTACAGACTGCTGCCTACATTCTCGGTACAATTGCCGTATGCATTATGATGACACGTAATTATAATATTTTCAGGGGTCTGGAAAAGTACCTGTACATTCTTTCTCTCATACTGTTACTGTCAGTGTACATTCCCGGACTTGGTGTCGAGCAGTTCAGCGCCCGTTCCTGGATTAATCTGGGATTTACCACAATTCAGCCGTCAGAGCTTGTGAAAATCCTGTTTATCCTGATAATGGCAGGATATCTGGATGAACACAAGGATGATTTGTACAATTTCAAAGGCCTTATCAAGGCAGGCATTGTGGCTGCTCCTATAATAGTAATAGTATTAAAGGAAGACCTGGGAAGTGCCCTGGTATTTGCGGCAATCTGGGTGGTAATGATATTCTTTGCAGGTGTGAGAATCGGCGTGTTTGCCAAGTTTTTCGCCCTTGTTATGGCTGCAGTTCCGGTAGCATATGTATTTATGGCCGACTATCAGAGAGAGCGAATCGAAGCCTTTCTTCATCCGGAAAATCTGAATCTTTCAGGCAACTATCAGGTATGGCAGTCAAAGGTTGCAATAGGTTCCGGCGGATTCTTCGGAAAGGGACTGTTCCGTGGAACACAGAAAGAGCTTGACTTCATACCGGTACAGACCTCTGACTTTGTATTCTCAGTAATAGGCGAGGAAACAGGACTGATCGGAGGCATGGCGGTCATCGGACTGTTTACAATTCTTCTGGTACGTATGGCTGGAATCGTCAGGGATGCCATCGATTTTCACGGTGCCCTGATCGTAGCCGGTGCAATCGGAATGTTTATGTTCCAGATTTTCGAAAATATTGCAATGACTATAGGTCTTATGCCTGTAACAGGAATTACTCTGCCGTTTATCAGCTACGGCGGATCTTCAATTCTGTCCAACGTGATCGTCCTTGGTCTGGTTCTGAACGTTGGAATGCGCAGCAAGTCCATCAATTTCTAAACAAAAGAGCTGCTTACTGACGGGAAGCAAATCGCCCTCCCTTAGTAGGCAGCTCTGTTTTTCTTTTTTTACTTTTCGATTCTTTCCACTATATTCTCAAAATTATGCTGAATATATGTATCATTCTTCATTACAATCGGTACTCCCAGATTAGTGGAAATGTGTATGTTCTCATCCTGCTGGATTACACCTGCAAGGAGAGGTCTCATCATGGTTGTGATTTCCTTGAGTCTTGGAACGTATCCGGCTGACATCATTTCAGCAACAACCTTATTGAGAATAAGGTATCGCTTTTCTATTCCAAGTCTGACTATTTCCCTGTCCAGAGTATCTGCATCCCTCAGCGACGAATACTCCGGAGTTGTTACGATAATGCAGTCATCAGCACCGGCCGCAGCCAGTACAAGACCATCCTCCATTCCTGAAGGCGCATCGATGATAACATAGTCAAACATCTCTCTCAGCCGGCTGCAGAGAACTTTCATATGCAGCGGTGTCAGCGTTCCATCATCCTTAGATGGAGGAGCAGCCATAACGCAGAGATTCTCAAAGCGTCTGTCTCTTATAAGTGCCTGTCTTATTCTGCATACTCCGGTCATTACATCGAAAACATCATACACAACGTTGTTTTCCAGTCCACAGTACAGATCCAGGTTTCTCATTCCAAGATCCATGTCTATTATTACCACACTGTGACCCTTCATTGCCAGAGTTGCGCCGTAGTTCACGGCAAACATGGTCTTTCCCGTTCCACCTTTTCCTGATGCTATTAAATGTACCTTGCCCATTTAGTTCCTCTCATTCTTTCCAATTGAGTTATAAGTAGGACCGCTTTTTTCTGTTTCCTCATTAACGTCCAGATACGCAGAGATTACATCCTTTGCCACAGGAGCCGCATTAGAAGAATATCCGCCTTCCACAAGCATTACAACTACTGCAATCTGAGGATTATCAGCAGGTGCCATAGCCATTGTCCATGCAAAATCCTCATAGGATCCCTTATTGCGGTTAATCATATCCATGGTTATCTTATACTTGCTGGCTTTTCTTACAGCCTCGTCTACAGCACTGTCTCTGGTAGGATAATTATCAGGATCCTCCTCCATCAGCTCTTCCATAATCTTCTTTACCTTGCTCCAGGTTACGCTTGTCCCTGCAGCACTGTTCAGGTAACTGAGCTGATTCCTGATGTAGTTCACTTCACTCTTCGGCTGTTTGATGGACTGATTCTCTGCCGTTCCCGTTTTACCTACAACCTCTACGGGATAGTTTCCAAAGAATCCTGCCAGAGTACCTCCGGTACATACCTTTCTCATGCCACTCAGCACCGCATCAAAATTGGCCTCGCTGATGTCAATTTTCGATGCTTTCGCCTTAACCTTTGCACCCTCGCCTTCAATAGCGGAAATGACACTTACTTCGTTTCTTTTCCCCTTGTTTCCGATTGTTGCAAGATATCTCGCCATCTGCAAAGGAGTATACGCGTTATCACCCTGACCGATGGAAATATTGAACTGATCGCCTACACTCCATTCGGCCTGAATGAAATAGTCAAACTTAATGTCAGATGCCACCTGTTCAATATACTTTTCCTTTACATCGGTGTTTTTTTTCAATAATTCAATAAGCTCTCCATACTCGGGATTATCTTTTGTCCATCCTGCAATAGTATACAGGTTTTCCTTAAGCTTTTCTTTGTCGTTAGCAACATTTTCAGGAAAATATGTGTGTGCGTTGTTGTACAGATACTCCCTCACGCCCAGTTCCGTGGTGGCAAGCTTGGTCTCGGCAGACGGCAGTGGCGCCACAACTTCATCCAGTTCTATTCCCGTAGCTTCTCCCAGTCCGAATTTCTTGGCCGTCTCCAGTATGTCATCAACAGTTATAGAATATCCGAGTGATGCACCTGTACCCCAGTCCTTGCCTGTTGCTATACAGTAGAAGTAGTAGTTGCAGGAGTTCCCGATACCATCTGTCAGATTCTCGCTTCCATGAGTACCCCAGCCCTGATTCCAGTTATCACATCCAAATGTATGACCACCCAGTTCGATGTGTCCGACATCCAGAATGCTGCGGGAAGGATCGAGTCCCTGTCCCAGTGCAGCCAGACTTGTCGCGGGTTTGAATGTGGAGCCCGGCTGAATAGCCGCTCTGGTCGCGTTGTTATATAACGGTGCAGGCGAAAACACGTCTCTCGGATTCTCAGCCTGCACGGATTTCCACGCCTTGGTGGAAATTCCCTTTGCAAAGATGTTCGGGTCATAAGTAGGATAACTTGCCATGGCCAGAACATCTCCTGTTTCAACATCCAGGGCAACCACAGCACCACTTCTGCTGTTGGCATTCTTTCTGATATTTTCCTTCAGAGATTTTTCCGCAGCCTTCTGAAGATTCAGGTCGATAGTCAGATACACATCCGAGCCTTTCTCTGCCTCTGTCTCACTCAGTGTCTCTACATACTGTCCTCCCGAGTTTACCCTGACCTGTTTTACCCCTGCCGTTCCGTGCAGCTTGCTCTCAAGAGCAGCTTCTATTCCGGCCTTTCCTACAAGGTCAGACGCACTGTAGCCTCTTTCATCCACATAGTATTCTTTTTCTCCCTCTGAAATGGCACCCATATAACCGAGTATGTGACATGCCGTACTTCCGTTAGGATAATATCTTTCGGTTTCCGATGAGATTTCTATTCCCGGAAGATTTGCCTCCTCAAGATAAGAAATAGTTTTGGCACCAATACCTGATGCTATCTTGATAGGCATATATCTTGTAAATCCGTTAGTTGCAATCTCGTTTCTGATAATAAAAATTTTTCTTGCATCTTTATCCGACAGCTTCTTATCGATGCTGTAGTTTTTTCTAAGGGTCTCGAAGCATTTCTTCGCGTCTATTCCCTCTTCAATCTCTGTTTCCGTAAAAGCAAACTTTCCCAGGAAAAGCACCAGCTCCTGATCGTATGTGTACTCCATTTTCTTTACACTAATCGGCGGATCAAGGTTGTACTTCTCCTGCAGTACATCCATGGCATCATATCTGTCCAGGCTTTTTTCTATGTTGTACTTTGCTCTCAGAGCCTTGAACGCCTGCTCTGCGGTCAGGTCAGTATCAAAACCCTCATCCTTGAGCCAGTCCTTTATCTGCTGCTTATATGTGTAGTAAAAAGTTCCGTCTTTTCTGATTTTTATCGGAAACCTGTCCGTATACTTTTCACCGTTCTTAATCAGCGTGTTAATCAGCTTAAGGGCAGAATCGTTGATTTCTTCTGTTTTCAGGGCACTTGCATTGAAGTTGACTGTGAATACCTGCTTCGATGAGGCAAGTACATTACCATTGCGATCATAGATGTTTCCTCTCGGTGCTGATGTGTACACAGCCTTTGTATTCTGCTCAGAAGCTTCCGCAGTCCATCTGTCATGCTGCAGCACAGTAACCATGAACAGCTTCACGCATAGTATGAACATCAGAAAAATACATACCACAACAATTTGCTGATATCTTGTATTAAATAACCTTGAGTTTCTATTCATCCCTTTTCCTATCTATATAATCTCTCGTACCGTTTCTTTCTGATACGATTGTATAACACAAAATAAACTATCATTCCGACAGCGGTATTTACCGCAGCAGAACCGGGCAGTCCTCTGAGAGCGTAGCCGTAGGTATAGGTTGATCCGGCAGCATAGTAAACCGCCCATTCCACCGTATATTCCAGCCACGTCGATACTATCAGAACAACTGAAGCATTTACATAGTTCTCATTGTTGAAAAAATACTTTGCCGCTATTATTGCAACACATACAGCAAAGGTTGCCACCGCCTCCGGTCCACAGTAAAGTCCGTACACCAGATCGTTCAAAAGTGCGAAAAGAGTACCTGTCGTAATAATCGGTACATATTCGTCATACAGAAATACAAGTACGATTGTCAGGCACAGAACAAGATTGCCATTGCCTATATGTCCGGGCAGAACAGCATCAGCAGCCGGCTTGAGAATGAAGGCGGCAAGATACGTCAGAATTACTGCTCCTCTGTTCATATTATCACCGTTACCTTCTGTAATGATGAAAAGTCAACTGTCGACTTGACTGTTACTCTCTGTAGCTGTGAATCGCTGTCATACTTCACCTTGGTAATCTTTCCTATTTCAAGTCCGGTCGGATACACACCCATTCCGGAGGTAATAATTTTATCCCCTTTTTCAACCTTGGCATTGCTGTCCAGCATGAAACCGGATAGCTCACCATTGGAAAAGCTGTCAATTATACCTATAAGCTGCATATTTCCGGCAATCTTGAAGCTGACCTTACTGTTTTCATCTACAAGAGCCTTAACCTTGGCCCAGTTTCTGCTTACAGAATAGACTGTTCCGACAAGTCCGCGCCCGCTGACGACGATGTCCCCTTCTTCGATGCCATCCTCGCTACCGATATTAATTGTAAAGTTGTTCATCCAGCGGCTGTCGCTCATTGAAATGATATCCCCTGTAACCATTCCGTCGCTGCCCGCAATCCCCTTATAGCTCAAAGCATCTGACAGGTTCTTAAGCTCTGAAAGCTCGTGACTGGTAAGCGTCGCCTGAGCCAGTTCTTCCCTGAGCTGTTCATTCTCCTGCTTCAATGCTTCATTTTCCGCAGAAATCTCCTTGACATTAACAACCCGGGAAACAGCTCCGCCAATGCGGTCAGTTACTGCATTTATCGGCTTGAGCACAGTCATGCACACACTGTTAACAGCCTTGCTCACCGGATTGCTCTTTCCCATTGTCGCTATGGAAGATACGAGAATTACAGTACAGATAACAATTACCAAGATTAAAAAACATATTAACTTGTGATTTCTAATCCATTTCATATCTGTTTATTCCTATCTTCTTACTACACTGGATGCGTAAATCTTCAGCTTTTCAACGTCATTAAGACTTAGACCTGTTCCTTCAGCCACTGCCTCGTAATAATTATCTGCAACTACAGCCTTGATGCCGGTTCTCTTCTCTATCATCTTGTCCAGATTATGAATGTTGCCGCCGCCACCTGACAGAATCATGCCGTTTGATGCGATATCCGCAGCGATTTCAGGAGGTGCCAGTTCAATAGTATTTTTAATTCCGTCAATAATCATATCCACAGATTCCTGCAGTGCCGCCATGATATCCACGTTGGACACCTCAAGAATTCTTGGAAGTCCTGAAATAATGTCCCTTCCTCTAGCTTCCATAGTTACGATTACATCATCTCCGTTCTCATCCACATCCAGACAGGCTGTACCTATGTTGATTTTCAGTTCCTCTGCCGTCTTCTCTCCGATAAGAAGTGCATGTCTCTTTCTCATATACTGGATAATCGCTTCGCTGAACTTGTCTCCGGCATTTCTGATAGAAGTGCTTACTACGATACCTCCCAGAGCGATGATAGCGATATCTGTCGTACCGCCGCCTATATCAGCGATCATACATGCAGTTGAGCTGTCAACATCCAGACCTGCACCGATTGCAGCTGCCATAGGCTCATCCAGAACATAAACCTCTGTCGCACCCATTCCTCTGACAATCTGCTCAACGGCTCTTTTTTCTACTTCTGTAACACCACTTGGCACACCTACTACCGCTCTGTAGTTCTTCAGCTTGTTATCAGACACTGCCTGATCCAGGAATGCCTTCAGCATGTCGGCAGCCCTGTCAAAATCAGAGATTACACCATCCTTCAGAGGTCTTACAACGTCAATATGTGCAGGTGACTTGCCCATCATATTCTTTGCTTCATGTCCAACCGCAATAGTCACTCCACGCTTGTTATCTCTTGCGATCACAGACGGCTCGTTAAGAACGATACCCTTGTCCTTTATGTATATCAGAGTATTTGCTGTTCCCAGGTCAATTCCGATGTCTTTTGTTGCGAAAAATCCTAACTTAAACTTAAACATTTTCATACCTCCATTCAACGGGAATTCTATATTATCACGCCTCTTCCTCTCAGGCTCTCGTATTTCCCATCTCCAATAATAATGTGATCTAAAACTCTTATTCCCAGAACATTTCCTGCCTCCACCAGCCTCTTTGTAGTGTCAATATCCTCCTTGCTGGGACTTGGATCTCCACTGGGATGATTATGTACGAATATTACTGCTGCGGCACTTTTCCTCACCGCCATCGTAAAAACTTCTCTGGGATGAACCACCGTACTTGAAAGCTCACCCACAGAAACCTTATCTACAGAAATTATCTCTCCTTTGGCATTAACAAGAATACTGCGGAAATGCTCCTTCTGCAGATATCTCAGTTCCTCCATAAAGAGCGCAGCGACATCATCACTATTCGTGGCGGATATCTTTCTTTTCGCAGGATCAGTTGAAATACGTTTTCCAAGTTCAACCGCCGCCATAAGCGCACATGCCTTGGTTCTGCCGATTCCGTCAATTTCTGTCAGTTCCTCTTTGCAGCATCGCCCAAGGTCTCCTATTCCTCCGGTCAGGGTGGAAAGAATATCCTCCGCAAGTCTGAGTGCCGACTTGTCTCTCGTTCCGGTGTGGATTATCAAAGCCAGCAGCTCCGTGTTCGACAGACTCTCCACTCCGTTTAACCAGGCCTTCTCAACCGGCCTCTCATTTTCAGGTAATAACTTGATTTGCATGTTGACCTCCCGTGGGAGAAAGTGACTCAAAACGCAAAATTTCAACTTAAATTATAGCATTAATTTCTTTTGCATACAAGCAAAAGAGACTAATAATTTTGTGCTGCGCAGGGCAATATAATACCGTGAAAGATAGGAGGTAGGAACATGAAAGACAAGTATAATCCAAACATTCACTGCGATGTTGTTCAGTGCAGACACAATGCGAGTGACGGTATTCACTGCTCTCTGGAATCAATTACCGTAGGCACTCACGAGGCTAATCCATCAGAAAGCAAATGTACAGACTGTATGTCCTTCGATCTGAGATAATACAGAATAGTCCAATTTTAATTTAGCCAGGCACTTAGCCCCCTCATGACGCATATTCTGTAGTCATAGAGGGGGTTTACATATACATGAGTAATTCTTTTCCCAGACCACTTTCAGCACAGGAAGAGAGAGAGTATGTCTCAGCATTGGAAGCCGGAGACCCCTATGCAAGAGACATGCTGATTCAGAAGAATCTCAGACTGGTGGCACACATTGCAAGGAAATATACAGGGCAAACGCCTCAGGAGGATCTTATTTCCATAGGCACTATAGGATTAATAAAAGCAGTGGATACATATACAAGCAGAAAATCGGCAAGACTTGCCACATATGCTTCCCGCTGCATAGAGAACGAAATACTGATGAGCATCAGGTCAAATAAAAAAAACAAATCTGAGGTTTCCATAAGTCTTCCTATCGGCACAGATAAAGACGGCAACGAAATAAGTCTCAACGACATTATCGGAACATCACCCGATGAAATCTTTGACAATCTTTACTTAAAAATTCAGGTCAAAGAGCTCTATCGGGCTCTGGAGACAGCCCTTTCGCCTCGCGAACGTCATATCGTCATTTTGCGATATGGTCTGGATGGCAACGGTTGCAGAGCACAGCGAGAAATTGCTGAGCAGCTGGATATTTCACGTTCCTACGTATCCCGAATTGAAAAGAAGGCACTGTCACGACTTAAGTCGGCTTTGATGCATCAGGATATGCATCCCTGAATTCCTGAGATGCCGCCTGCTGTTTCATCGCGTAGAGATGCAGTTCCTCACCCTGAACCAGCTGTATCATATACAGTCTGCACAGAAGAAGTACAATCAGCAGAATAGTAACTCTTCTTATCATTCTTATCCGGTTGAAGCCTCTGATAGTTATCACTCTGGACATTTTTCCTTTTACTCCCGCAATTTTATTAACATAAAAACTCCCAAGGTTAATCTTCCCCGGGAGTCTTTTATTATTCGTCGCAGATTTATTTTTCAATTTTATCGCAGATGTAGCTGATTACCTCATCAATGGTCATGTCCGTTGTATCCACCTCTTCAGCGTCCTCAGCCTTTCTCAGCGGACTCACTTCTCTGTGAGAATCATTGTAGTCTCTCTGAATAATACTTTCGAGAGTCTCCTCATAGCTTACATTTTCGCCCTTCTCCATAAGCTCTCTATATCTGCGCTTTGCTCTCTCCTCTGCTGTGGCGGTTATGAAGAACTTGTACCGGGCGTTCGGGAATACATCTGTGCCTATGTCACGGCCGTCCATAATCACACTTTTTTTCGCACCCATTTCCTGCTGCACCTTCACAAGATGTTTTCTCACGATTCCAAGAGCTGAGCAGGCGGACGCCTTCATCGATATTTCAGGAGTTCTTATAAGATTATTTATTACCTGTCCGTCGAGAATGATATCACCATGTGAGAAATCAATCTCAGTGGTCTCCAGAAGCTCAGCAACCTTATCAGTCTCGTCCTCTGTAATGCCGAGCTGAAGCATTTTGTAGCCAAGAGCTCTGTACATTGCGCCTGTATCTATATAATCAATTCCAAGCCTTCTCGCAATTGCCTTTGCAATTGTGCTCTTTCCTGCTCCGCTTGGCCCGTCAATTGCAATCTGAAAAATTTTTCCCATAAAGTTCCTCCTACTTGTTTCCAATCAGTTTTTCTATTTCTTTAATGAAAGTGTTAACATCCGTAAACTGCCTGTACACAGATGCAAATCTCACGTATGCAACCTCATCCAGTTCCTTCAGAGCCTCCATAAGCATTTCGCCGATGCGGGTGCTCTCAATCTCCTTGGACATCTCATTGTTGATCTGCTTTTCGATTTCATCAACAACTCTCTCCATGTCTGCCACTGCCACAGGCCGCTTCTCGCACGCCTTGACGATTCCGTTAATAAGCTTGTTCCTGTCAAAGGCTTCTCTTCTGCCGTCCTTCTTAATGACCATTACGATGTTTTCTTCAATTTTTTCATAGGTTGTGAAACGTTTTCCGCATACCTCGCATTCTCTTCTTCTGCGGATAGCATGTCCGTCTTCTTTAGGTCTGGAATCTATCACCTTAGTGTCTAGATTATCACAAAAAGGGCACTTCATATTATTTCCTCTCATTTCGACTTGATATATGTCAATTTTACTACATTCGGAGGTTCTTTTCCACTAAAACCTCAATATGGTTCCATTTCTACCAGAATAACGTCCTCTCCGACAGTTTTTACTTTATCCCATTTAATTACCAGGTCGTTTTCCTGATTTGCAAGTATTCTGAATATTCTCCTCTGGGCAGGTATAACAATTCCCTCAATTGTGCCGCTTTCCAGATTCACCTCTATATCGCTCACAAATCCGATGCTTCTTCCGTCGCATATATTAATTACCTCTTTATCTCTTAATTTGTCCGTACTTAACATATTCATTCTCCAGGTTCCTTTTTCAGTATTTGTTAACATTATATGTTTCCATACGAAAAAAAGAAGGGACTCTTCATAAAGTCCCTTCTTCTCCGTGCCCATAAGGCTTATTTAGCTTTACCGTATTCGAAAACCTTTTCCATTACCTTGTTATACAGAAGTGCAGGTCTGAGGCCTTCTCTTTCACAGTAGTCGTCGATTGTTACTCCATAAGTGTCCTCGAAAGTCTTTTCGTCGATACCGGAAGATTCAAGCATGTTATCAATATAATCGTTATACTCCTTGTCAGTAACCTCAAGGTTTTCAGCTCTGGCAATTGTATATATGATCATTTCATTGAATACTCTTCCCTCAGCATAGTCCTTAATCTGCTTGTCGATAGTCTTCTCATCAGTTTTCTGGCTTTCCAGATAGTCCTCCAGAGTTGAACCCGTGGATTCAATCTGCTCAACCAGTGAATCCTTCATAGCAGCCTGAATAGCATTCAGCTCTTCTTCAGGATATTTGATTACTTCCGACTTGTCAACAAGCTCGCTCCACAGGGCCTGCATAACAGCTTCTTTTGCAGTCTCTTCCTTCTCTGCCTTCAGATCAGCCTTAACTGACTTTTCGTATTCTTCCAGAGACTTGCAGTCACTGTTGTTTTTTACAAAATCAAGATCATATTCAGGTACAACTGTAACCTTCTTTGAATTGATCTTCACGTCGAACACAACGTCCTTGCCTGCAACATCTTCATTTTCGTAATCATCAGGGAACTTAAGGTTCAGCGTTACAGTCTTGCCGATTTCCTTACCGATAAGACCTTCAACAAAGCCGTCAATCATGGATGTAGTTCCGATTGTAATGTCAGAACTTTCCGATGTACCTCCTTCAAAGGTTTCTCCATCGATACGTCCTTCGTATGATACATTTATTGTATCGCCGTCCTTAACAGTGCCTTCCTTGACCTCTTCTGTCGTTGCAGCAGCTTTACATCTGTCTTTAATTTCCGACTTGATCTCTGCCTCGCTTACGGATACCTTTATTTTATCGTATGTCAGTCCCTTATACTCTCCTACTTTTACGTATTCGGACAGGTCATAATCATACGCCTTATCTCCGCCGCATCCTGTCAGAACTGAAAGTGTCAGAACTGTAGCTGCCGCCAGCGAAATGCACTTTATAATCTTCTTTCTCATCTCCATACCTCTCAATCTTCTTTAATATATCTATTGGTCAGCTGTAGCTTCAACAGCCATAGCCTTCTTTGCTCTGCTACGCTTCTTGCTTGCACCTCTTACAGTAATGTAAACAAGCATCAGAACAGTTGCCAGATAAGGTACCGCTTCTGTCAGGTCTGACGGTATACCCACAGACTGCAGTCTGATACCCATCGCCTGCAGGAATCCGAACAGTAGTGCTGCCCCAAATACCTTAGGAGGATTTGCCATACCGAATACTACGCATGCAAATGCGATAAATCCTCTGCTTGCACTCATTCCTTCTGTGAAGCAGTTCAGATAACCCAGTGACAGATGTGCTCCTGCAAGACCGCAGAAAATTCCACACAGAACACTGGCAAGAACCTTCATCTTAACAGGATTGATACCTGCCGTTTCAAGTGCCTCAGGATGCTCTCCGGAAGCTCTCATCCAGAATCCGTATGGTGTTCTGTACAGGAAGATCCATACTGCAAATACAAGCAGCCATGAAATGTATACGAATATGGAATAACCGCTCAGAATATCCCCGATGAACGGAATGTCCTTTATTATCGGAATATCTATAGGAGGCAGACCTTTGATGTCCTTGGATACCCATGATCCTGTCTGGTGAAATACAGAACGAAGTAAATAAACTGTAACACCGGATGCGAAGGTATTCAGAGTCATACCAATGATAAATTCGTCGCTCTTAAGCTTTACAACAAACAGTGCAAAGAACAGTCCGATCAGTATTCCGATAAGGACTGCGAAAAGCACTCCCATCGGTGCACTTGCAAATGTGAAGCTGAATACTACTGCAACAAATGCGCCTGTAAGTATCATACCTTCCATACCGATATTCATAATGCCGGCATGCTCAGTGAACAGTCCGCCTAATGCCGCAAGGATTACAGGAGTCGCATTACGAATTGTGTTCTGGAATAATCCAATGCTGAAAAACGATAAAATCTGATCCCACATTTATATGCTCTCCTTTCCTGCTTTTTTCTTTGCAATGGCTCTCGCCTGCTGTCTCATCTTCCTGTTGTTAAACCACTCTGCGAATCCTTTGTTTGCCGCCATCAGGAAGATAAGAATTGAGAATATGATGTCGTAAATCTGTGTAGAAATACCCATAGTCATATCCATCATTGTTGCTCCTGTATTCAGAATAGCAAAGAATCCGCTCATAATAATGATTCCTATAGGATTGTAGTTCATAATCATAGCTACAAGCATTCCGTCGAAATAGAACTCTGTACTGATTGTATCAACCATCTGACCGTTGTAGCCATAAACAAGTGTCATGCCTACAAATCCGCATATTGCACCTGAAGCAACCATGGAGGCAACCATGATTCTATCGCTCTTCAGTCCTGCAAATCTTGCGAATCTCGCATTTTCACCTGTCATTCTCATCTGCAGACCGGCTGTGGTCATCTTCATAAAATACCAGATTAAAAATGTAAATATTGCACCTACAATAAAGCTTGTACTTAAGTTGGAGGCTGCGATAAGCTTTGTCAGTCTCAGAGAATCAGGAAGATAGTCTGTTCCCTTGGATACAGATACAAGGTCTGAACACCATGGTCCGTTGACCAGATATGTAACTACCTTGATAGCCACTGTGTTCAGCATAATCGTAGTGATTACTTCACTTACGTTAAGCTTAACCTTAAGCATTGCAGGAATCCATGCATAGAATCCGCCTACAACTACTGCACAGATAAATGCGATTACGATTACAATCGGTGCAGGCAATGATGAAAGCTGCAGACCTACCATAGTTGAAACAAGTGCTCCAACAAACAGCTGTCCCTCACCGCCGACGTTAAACAGTCCGCCCTTGGCACCTATTGCAGTTGCCAGTCCCAGCAGACACAGAGTCATAAACTTCTCCAGAGTATTACCGATAAGTCTAGGACGGCCTAAAGCTCCGGTAATAATAGTCTGATATGCTTTGATAGGATTGAAACCCGTAATAAGCATAATCAGAGCTCCGCACAGCAGTGCAACAACTATACAGATAACAAGAGTAAGCACATATTTCTTATCAATTTTATTTAATAATTTCATTATGCTTCACCTCCTGCAGCTTCTCCGCTTCTGTCACCGGTCATGTAGTAACTTATTCCCATCTTGTCAATTTCGCCTTCCGCGAACTCTCCGGTAACCTTACCTTCATACATTGTAATTATTCTGTCACTTAAGCGGAACACCTCATCCAGATCGGCACTTACCAGGATGATTGCACAGCCTTCATTTCTCTTGTCAATAATGCACTGATGTATGAACTCGATTGCACCTACGTCCACACCTCTTGTTGGCTGAGCGATAATAAGTATAGGCGTGTCGAAAGAGAACTCTCTTGCAACAACAACCTTCTGCATGTTACCGCCTGAAAGTGATCCTACCTTTGTATCTACACCGGCACCACGCATATCAAACTTTGTGAACAGCTCATTTGCATATCTTACGATCGATGATCTCTTCAGATGAATCTTGTATTTTGAAAACTCCGGTCTTGTTTCCTTGCCGATAATCAGGTTATCAGTAATATCGGACTGTACGGAAACACCTGTGGCAATTCTGTCCTCAGGAATATGAGCCAGTCCAAGACTTCTGATTTTTCCCGGATCCATTCCGTTGATTTTAGTTCCTTCAACATAGACCTCTCCGGCTTCAATAGGTCTGAGACCTGTTATAGCCTCCAGAAGCTCGCTCTGTCCATTTCCTTCAATAGCAGCAATGCCAAGAACCTCCCCGGCTCTTACTTTAAGGTCAACGCCCCTTACGGCGAGAAGACCTCTGTTATCAGTAACATGAAGATCCTTAACCTCTATCTTTACGTCCCCCGGAGAACCTGTCTTTTCAACCTTGTCAAGCAGTACGTCACGACCAACCATCATGGATGCCAGGATTCTCTCGTTTACATTCTTTGTCTCCTCTACGCCTACCAGCTGGCCTTTTCTCATAACTCCAACTCTGTCTGAAATAGCCATTACTTCATACAGCTTATGTGTAATGATTATTACAGTCATGTTTTTTTCTTTTACAATTCTTCTTATTACGTTGAACAGCTCGTCTGTCTCCTGCGGTGTCAGAACCGCAGTAGGCTCGTCAAGAATAAGAATATCTGCCCCTCTGTACAGGGTCTTAAGTATTTCCACTCTCTGCTGCAGGCCTACACTTATTTCCTCGACAACTGCCTTTGGGTCAACCACAAGTCCGTAGTCCTCCACAAGATCCATCGTCGCTTTTTCGGCAGCCTTTATATCGTAGAAAACCTTTCCTTTTCTTGGTTCCTTACTCAGTGCAATGTTCTGAGCAACTGTAAATGACGGAACCAGCATAAAATGCTGGTGTACCATTCCGACGCCGTTTGCAATGGCCTCGCTCGGATTGAACTTTTCCATCTTGTTGCCTTTGATATAAACATTACCGGCAGTCGGAGTATTGATTCCGTAAAGAACGTTCATCAGTGTACTCTTTCCGGCTCCGTTCTCTCCTACCAGGGCAAATACTTCACCCTGCCTGATATCAAAAGATACGTTGTCATTTGCCAGCACGCCCGGGAACTGCATTGTCACGTTTTCAAATCTTACTATTGTGTCTTGCAAAGCTCGTACCTCACATTTCCTTTATTGTGTATACACTCCAATATAGCTAGAGCGTAGCCTCAGGCTACGCTCTATAAGACTATTAACAGTTTTTTCTTTTAATTAAAGTACTGTATCAACTACAATCTTTCCAGCCTGGATGTCAGCAATCTTCTGATCAAGTTCGTCGATGATGTCCTGTGGTACAAGTACTTCCTGATCTTCTGCACCGTAAGCAACGCCGATGTAGTTACCTTCCATACCTGCAGAGAATACTTCTCCGCCTGTCCAAGTACCGTCCTTAGCATAAGCTTCAACGATATCAACTACTGAGTTACCAACGTTCTTAACCATTGAGCACAGAATTTCGTCAGCATAGTCTGACATTGTGATTCTCTGATCCTGGTCAACTCCGATAGCCTTGATTCCCAGTTCCTTAGCCTTCAGAATTACACCGTTACCGGATCCGCCTGCTGCACAGAAGATAATGTCTGCGCCCTGAGCCTTAAGATCCTGAGCACACTGTGCGCCCTTGTCAGTATCTGACCAGTCGCCTGTGTAGTTCTTAACAACCTTAACGTCTGCATTAGCATCCTTAGCACCCTGAGCATAACCTACATAGAAGTCGTTGATTACAGGGATGTCAGCTCCACCTACGAAACCAACTACGCCGCTCTTTGACATCTTACCGGCAATGTAGCCAACCAGATATGAACCTTCATTCTGCTTGTATGATACACAAGTCAGGTTGTCATAATCTGAAAGATGATCTGATACGTTATCAACCCATACAAACTTTACATCAGGGTAGTCCTTAGCAACGTCTTCGATCATGTTCAGCTCTGAACCTACTGCAAATACCATATCAGCAGTATCAGCAGCATTTCTCAGGTTCTGTTCCCATAATCCTGAATCTCCGTTACATTCAACGATGCTGGTGTCATATCCTTCATCCTTAAGTCTGTCAAGACCTTCTTTAGCTGAGTCATTAAATGACTTGTCGCCTAAAGCTGTTGCAACAACACCAACAATTTTCAGACCGTCTGCGCCTGCATCGTCCTTGTCCCCGCAGCCTGCCAATACAAATGTCATTGACAGAACCATTGCTGCAGCCAGGACTAATGAAATAAATTTCTTCATCTTTTCGTCCTCCACATTTTTTGCCTTTTAAAGCAATAATTATCTGTTTCAATATTACCACACCCGTTTCAGATTGGCAACATTAAATCATTCAAAATCGCTCGGCCGGAGTATAATTATTTATATTTACTGTTTATTATTTGCCTGCTTCCTGAACAGCAACAGCTACCGCTACGCTCATTCCAACCATAGGGTTGTTGCCTGCTCCGATAAATCCCATCATCTCTACATGAGCGGGAACTGATGATGATCCTGCAAACTGAGCATCAGAGTGCATTCTTCCCATAGTATCAGTCATACCGTAGGATGAAGGACCTGCTGCCATGTTGTCAGGATGAAGTGTTCTTCCTGTACCGCCGCCGGATGCCACTGAGAAGTAGTTTTTTCCTTCAAGAGTTCTTTCCTTCTTGTATGTTCCTGCAACAGGGTGCTGGAATCTTGTAGGGTTGGTTGAGTTACCTGTAATGGAAACATCAACGTTCTCGTGATGCATGATAGCAACACCTTCACGTACGTCGAAGGCACCGTAGCACTTAACCTTTGCTCTGTCTCCCTTTGAGTAAGGAGTTTCCTTTACAATCTTCAGCTCACCGCTGTGAAGATCAAATTCAGTCTGAACATAAGTGAATCCGTTGATTCTTGAAATGATCAGAGCAGCGTCCTTTCCAAGTCCGTTAAGGATAACGCGAAGAGGATTCTTTCTTACTTTGTTTGCAGAGTTTGCGATACCGATTGCACCTTCTGCAGCAGCAAATGATTCGTGTCCTGCAAGGAATGCAAAGCATTCAGTTTCTTCACTTAAAAGCATGGATGCAAGATTTCCGTGTCCGATACCAACCTTTCTGTCGTCAGCTACTGATCCCGGGATACAGAAAGCCTGAAGACCTTCCCCGATTGCCTTTGCTGCCTCTACAGCAGTAGTTGCACCCTTTTTCATGGCAATTGCTGCTCCTAGAACATACGCCCAGCATGCGTCTTCAAAGCAGATTGGCTGAATACCTTTAACGATTTCATATGGGTCAAAACCCTTGTCCACGCACATCTGTCTTGCAGCTTCCAGGCTCTCAATTCCGTATTCTTTCATTGCGGCTTCAATTCCGCCGATTCTTCTGTCATAGTTTTCAAATAAATCCATGTGTCGCCCTCCTATTCCTTACGCGGATCGATAGTTTTAACCGCTTCGTTAAATCTTCCGTATACACCGCTTGCTTTTTCAATAGCTTCCATAGGATCTACCCCATCCTTGATGAAGT
>JALENF010000054.1 GCA_022767945.1 Bacillota bacterium | reverse complement strand
CGAGATGGTAACCGGCAAGCAGGCATATTATGTAGGAAAACCCAACCCGCTGATGATGAGAACAGGACTCAGAATGCTTGGTGTTCATTCGGAAGAGGCTGCTATCATAGGAGACCGCATGGATACTGATATTGTAGCGGGAATTGAGTCCGGACTTGACACAGTGCTGGTTCTTTCCGGTGTGACCACTGAAGAGGAATGCAGAAGATATCCTTACAGACCGCGCCTGATTCTAAAGGGTGTGGGTGATATAGCAGAATAAGTGCAAAGCTTCCTATGAAGTCTGATTCAGGATTCCCGTCAGGGAATCTTCAAACTGTCAGGGAGTCTTCAAACTGTTGACAAAGTCTCTTGGAGTTATCATTATACAAGGGGCTTTTCCTTTGTTTTGGGCTGTTGTTCGCTCTCGCGCCGGATAAAAAATAACTATGCATTTTACGGCTCGAATCCGCCGATAAATAACCTGATATGATTATCGGCTGCGCCGGCGGTCTGAGATTCCACGGCATGAGCAGCACTCTGTCTGAGCTGTATCATCAGGGTCTGATGGAAGCAAGGGCAGTTGAACAGACTTCAGTGTTTGAAGCAGTTCAGGAATTCGCAAGAATTGAAGGTATCCTTCCGGCTCCGGAATCCGGTCACGCTATCAAGGTTGCCATGGACGAGGCAAAGAAATGCATAGAGACAGGCGAAGAGAAGACCATACTGTTTGGTCTGACAGGAACAGGATACATCGATATGTACGCTTACGGCGCATTTAACGACGGCACAATGTCAGACTATATCCCAACCGACGAAGAGCTTGCTGCAAGCATATCAAAACTTCCAAAGGTTGATTAATCTGCTTTCCCTAAAAACTAATTATACCAGGAACACCCGCGGCAACCCGTACAAATGCAAAACGCCGCGGGTGTTCTTTTTGCTTTTGGGGTTTGTAAATAAATTCAATGTTTTTTCTTTATATTTTTTCACAATTATGGTACAATGCACTTATCTGAAGTTATTTCAGAATATTGGAAGAAAATATTTTAAAAACGAAGGTGACAAACAAAATGACAATTATCGACTTACTGGAAAAAAACAGTCGCGAGCTAGGCAACGAAACTGCTCTCGTGGAAATCAATCCTGCCTTCGATGGGAAACGCAGACTGACATGGCGTGAGTACGAGCTGGTACAGTCAACCGTACGTACAGGCTATCGTCGCGAAATAAGCTGGATGGTCTTCAACGAGAAGGCTAACCGCTTCGCCAACGCTTTGATCGACTGCGGAATCGGCAAGGGTGACAAGGTTGCGATTCTTTTGATGAACTGCCTTGAATGGCTGCCGATATACTTCGGTATACTGAAGACCGGAGCTATGGCAGTACCCCTGAACTTCCGATACTCCTCTGACGAAATCAAGTACTGTCTCGACCTGGCAGAGGCGGACATGCTGGTATTCGGCGAAGAGTTTATCGGACGTGTGGAAGAAGTTGCCGATGACATCAGCGAGAACCGTCTTCTTGTTTACGTAGGTGACGGATGTCCGTCCTTCGCAGAAAGCTACTCTAATCTGACAGCTGACTGTGCAAGCGGAAATCCGGGAATCTACATCAACGAGGACGACTACGCTGCAATCTACTTCTCATCAGGTACTACAGGATTCCCTAAGGCGATCCTGCACAGACACAGGTCATTGATTCATTCATGCAGAGTTGAGCAGAAACATCACTCGCAGACACATGACGACGTGTTCCTTTGCATTCCGCCTCTGTATCACACAGGCGCAAAGATGCACTGGTTCGGTTCACTCATCAGCGGTTCAAAGGCAGTTCTGCTGAAGGGTACCCAGCCGGAGTTCATTCTTGAAGCGGTTTCGAAGGAAAAATGCACAATTGTATGGCTTCTTGTTCCATGGGCACAGGATATTCTTAACGCCCTTGATTCAGGAAGACTTAAGAAGGAAGACTATGATCTGGATCAGTGGAGACTGATGCACATCGGTGCACAGCCTGTCCCTCAGAGCCTGATCAAGCACTGGATGGAATACTTCCCTAACCACCAGTATGACACTAACTACGGTCTGTCTGAATCTATCGGACCGGGTGCTGTTCATCTTGGTGTGGAAAATATCCATAAGGTCGGAGCAATCGGTGTTCCCGGCTACGGATGGGAAGTCAAAATCGTTGATGAGAACGGCGAGCCTGTTGAAGACGGCGGCGTTGGTGAACTTTGTCTGAAGGGTGCAGGCGTAATGGACTGCTACTACAACGACCCGGAAGCCACTGCCAAGGTTCTTAAGGACGGATGGCTTTACACAGGCGATATGGCGACAAGGGATGAGGATGGTTTCATCTTCCTTGTAGACCGTAAGAAGGACGTTATCATCACCGGAGGAGAAAATCTGTATCCGGTTCAGATTGAAGACTTCATTAGAGGTTTTGATAAAGTACATGACGTTGCGGTTATCGGACTCCCTGACGAAAGACTGGGAGAAATCGCGGCTGCAATTATACAGATAAAGGACGGCTATACGTGCACTGAAGACGAAGTAAACGCCTTCTGCAAGGCTCTGCCTAGATATAAGCGTCCGAGAAAGATTATTTTTGCCGACGTTCCAAGAAACCCTACAGGCAAGATTGAAAAGCCAAAGCTTCGCAAGATGTACGGCGCGGAAAATCTTGTTGCGGAACAGAACAGAGGCTAGTGATTAAGGACTTAGAAAACTGAATATAAGGAAAGGTGATTATACAAATGACTACAACAATGGCTATCACATCTGTACTGATCGTCTGTTTCTTTGCTGTAATGATTATAATCGGTATAAGATCCAGAAAACACGCAACAGATGTTAACGGATTCGTATTAGGTTCACGTTCTGTTGGACCATGGCTGAGTGCTTTTGCATTTGGTACTTCTTATTTCTCCGCCGTAATCTTTGTAGGATATGCAGGCCAGTTCGGCTGGACCTTCGGTCTTTCATCCACATGGATCGGTCTCGGTAACGCGTTCATCGGTTCACTGCTTGCATGGACAGTGCTTGGCAGAAGAACAAGAATCATGACACAGCATCTTTCAAGCAAAACAATGCCTGACTTCTTCGGTGCACGTTTTGATTCACAGGCTCTGAAGATTGCAGCTTCGGCTATCACCTGCATCTTCCTGATTCCATATACAGCATCTCTTTACAACGGCCTGTCCAGACTGTTCTCAATGGCCTTCAACAATGTGGACTATTCTGTATGTGTAATCGTAATGGCTGTCTTAACAGGCATCTATGTTCTTATCGGAGGATACATGGCTACAGCTATCAATGACTTCATTCAGGGAATGATCATGCTGGGCGGTATTGTAATGGTAATTCTTGCAGTACTGAATGACAACGGCGGTCTTATGGCTGCAATGGAAGGTATCGCAACAAGCGACAACGGCGGCTGGGCGTATACTTCATTCCTCGGACCTGATCCCGTATTCCTGCTGTTCGTAGTAATGCTGACTTCACTTGGAACATGGGGACTGCCTCAGATGGTCGGCAAGTTCTATGCTATCAAGAATGAAGACTCCATAAAGAAAGGAACAGTTATTTCCACATTCTTCGCAATCGTTGTTGCAGGAGGATGCTACTTCTTGG
>JALENF010000004.1 GCA_022767945.1 Bacillota bacterium | reverse complement strand
TGCTGCTGGCAAGCGCTGTGATCTTTGTGATGTCGAAAACTGTGACACCGAAAAAGCCAAACCTTGTGCTGCCTATGTGGTACATGCTGTTCATTGCCTTCAGTGCCTATGGAGTAATGCTGAACACGTTTCTGAGACCTTCACTGAGTGCTACTACTATCTGTGTATTTCTGGTGGCGGGGCCATTGCTCATTATTGACCGGCCGATCCGGGTGTTCACATATACCTTCGCTTTGTCACTTGTTTTTATAATATGTGCAGTAAACGCAAAGTCGTCCTACCTGGCTTTCGCGGATTCAGTCAACGTACTGTGCTGTGTTTTTCTGGGTGCGGTAATCTACACGATGCTGAACAAGGTTAAGCTTCGCGAAATGTCTCATGCCCGGCAGCTGCAAAGAGAAAGGGACATAGACCGGCTGACCATGCTCCTGAACAAAACAGCCTTCGTGGAAAAAGTCCAGGACAGGCTTCATCACACAGAAGACGGAGCTCTGCTTGTCATGGATATAGATGACTTCAAAGGTATAAATGACTCATACGGTCATGACTACGGAGATGTGATTCTTCAGCGTACCGCCAGGTGCATTCAGGAAACATTTCAGATTACAGACCTCTATGCCCGGTTCGGTGGCGACGAGTATGTAGTATTTCTCCCTGAGATTACAAGAGAGGAACTGACCGGACTGATGGATCAGCTGATGGAAAGAATCAAACAGGACGTGGTATTGCCTGATGCAGGAAATACAATGGGAATCAGTATCGGCGCGGCCTTTTTCAACAGTGACGATCATGAATACCGAGACCTGTTCCACTGCGCGGACAATGCTCTGTATGCTGCAAAGAAAATGGGGAAAAACCGCTATCACGTTTACGAAGAATAGGAAATAACGCTTCACAAATACGTGTATTTTTGATACAATATAAAAACAAATATGAAAATTGTATGCGACTCATTTCAAGAGCCGCTCATTTTTTGTCTAGAAAGAAGAGGTTTTAGAAAATGGTAAAAGTATGGATAACAGGAGCATCCGGACATGTGGGCAGAGAGCTTACCAGGATGCTTAACGCAATGGACTACGAAATCTTTCCTACAGATATTGATGAGGTTGACGTAACCGATGCAGACGCCGTAAATCAGTATATGCAGATCAGCAGGCCCGACGTGGTAATCAACTGTGCAGCCTACCACGTACCGGAGGACGGCAGCGTTGACTCAGACATGGCATACAAGGTTAACGCTCTGGGTGCAAGAAACCTGGCCTACGCATGTCAGGCCTACTCCGGTAAGCTGATTCACCTGTCAACTGACGACGTCTTCGGCGGCAACAAGCAGCTGGACGGCAGGTCAGAGGCATTCACCGAGTTCGACATGCCGCACCCTGCAACAGTTTACGGAAAATCAAAGCTTGCAGGTGAGGAGCTGGTGCGCTCTCTGTGCACTCGCTACGTGATTATCAGAAGCTCATGGATGTACGGCATCGGTCGCGATTATATGAACCAGGTTATCAAAACCTACAGATCAGGAGAAACTATTAAGGCTCCGAGAAACCAGATTGCATCACCGACAAGCGCCACAGCAGTTGCCCGCGCTGTTGCATACTTCATCGACAACGAAAAGTATGGAACCTACCACGTTTCCTGTAACGGCAGTGCCACAAGATATGAATTTGCCCTGGAAATACTGAAGAACCTGGGCGTTGACGGTTTTGACGAAAAGGTGGTTCCTGTGGGAGAGGCAGAAGGCTTTGGCGAGGAGTTCACCCTGCTGGACAACCTGATGCTGAGAATTGACGGAATCGGAAACATGAAGGACTAGAAGGAAGTCCTTGCAGAATACATAAAGGAACATCCGGAGGTGGCAAATGGAAAATAATCTACAGACTAAGAAAAAACTCAGCCTGAGCACAACCATTTTTATCGCTTTGATAAGTGGTGCGGTGCTGGGCGTAATAATACACTATGCTCTTCCTGCGGGATACCTGAAGGATGAAATCATCGTCGGCGGTATCTTCTATGTTGTGGGACAGGGTTTTATCAGACTTATGCAGATGCTCGTAGTTCCGCTGGTTTTCTGCTCGCTGGTGTGCGGAAGCATGGCCATCGGTGATACGAAGACTCTGGGAAAGGTCGGCGTAAAAACTATCGGCTTCTATCTGGTTACTACCATGATGGCGGTTACTCTGGCACTGACCGTTGCGCAGCTTATCAATCCGGGCATCGGCGTTAATCTGAGTGCTGTTGAACAGAAGGACGTGACAGCAGCTGAGCCGACTGCAATGGTTGACACTCTGCTTAACATAATCCCTAAGAACCCGATCGGCTCCATGGCTAATGGAGATATGCTGCCGATCATCGTGTTTGCACTGTTCGTAGGTGTTATGCTGGCAAAACTCGGTACGAAGGTTTCCACTGTTTCCAACTTCTTCTCTCAGTTCAACGACATCATGATGGAAATGACTATGACTGTTATGAAGCTGGCGCCTGTGGGAGTATTCTGCCTGATTGCGAAGACCTTCGCCGAAATCGGCTTTGATGCTTTCGTGCCTATGCTGAAGTACATGCTGGCCGTTTTCCTTGCGCTGATCATCCAGTGTCTTGGAGTGTACCAGATTCTGCTGTTCGTGTTCACAAGACTGAATCCGGTCAAGTTTATCAAGAAGTTCTTCCCGGTAATGATGTTTGCCTTCACTACAGCTACATCAAATGCGACAATTCCTATGTCAATTGATACTCTGGAGAAGAAGATGGGTGTTTCCCGCAAGATTTCCTCATTTACAGTGCCTCTTGGCGCCACTGTAAACATGGACGGTACATCTATCATGCAGGGTGTTGCCGTAATATTCATCGCTCAGGCCTATGGAATTGACCTTAGCCTTGGCCAGCTGGTTACTGTTGTAGCAACTGCAACTCTTGCTTCAATCGGTACTGCCGGTGTTCCTTCAGTTGGTCTGGTTACTCTTTCAATGGTACTGACGTCTGTCGGTCTTCCTGTTGAAGGTATCGCCTTCATCATGGGTATCGACAGAATCCTCGATATGACAAGAACTGCTGTCAATATCACAGGTGACGCTGTCTGCACAACTATCGTTGCCAAGCAGAATGGCGAACTGAAAAAAGAAGTTTTCGAGAGAATGGACAGCTAAGACCGGGGGCGGGTCCTGGTTACGCCGCGCGCCCGATTTCGCGACTTTTGATGCTCAAAAGTGAGCATTTTGCCCGATTCGAGCCTCATCCAGCATTAAACGGGCGCGTTGCAATAATGCAGAATCCTGCTGACACAGAATCCTGCTGAACAGGGACAGCCTGTCATTGCAAAAGCCAGGCAGAGACGCACATACTGAGCCTGTTAAATAGAAAAATACAGAAAACAAAAGATGTGTGGTATCGCAATTTTCCCGCAGTCGCGCAATGCGACGAGGACTTTTGCGAAGCCACACATCTTATTTTTTAACCGAAAGTATTTTCGCCTGCGCCGGCAGACGGGTTATCGCCTATGCCGGCGTGCTGCCAAAGCCTATTTCAGCAGGCTTGTGCCGTCCATCTCTGCAGGAATTTTCAGGCCCATAAGGGTGAGCATGGTAGGGGCGATGTCGGCAAGCTTGCCGCCGTCAGCCAGAACATCTGAGCCCTTGCGCCCTTCAGAGTCTGATGAAATCCATACGAGAGGCACCTGGTTCAGCGAGTGAGCCGTTACTGTGTTGCCCTCACTGTCAATCATGCAGTCAGCATTGCCGTGGTCGGCAGTAAGAAGAATCTGGCCGCCCTGAGCGATTACAGCATCCACAATCTGAGGCACACACTTGTCAAGAGCCTCGATAGCAGATACAGCCGCACCAAGAACACCGGTGTGTCCAACCATATCAGCGTTGGCAAAATTCAAGATGATGCAGTCGTATTTGTCAGCTTTGATCTGTTCAAGAACTTTCTCAGTTACGGTGTAAGCACTCATCTCAGGCTGCAGGTCGTAAGTCGCAACGCTTGGAGAAGGAACAAGAATTCTGTCCTCACCCTCACACGGCTCCTCCACGCCGCCGTTGAAGAAAAAGGTAACGTGAGCATACTTCTCGGTCTCTGCAATTCTCAGCTGCTTCAGGCCGAGAGATGAAATGTAGTCACCGAAGGTGTTTGTCAGCTTATGAGGCGGGAATGCCACCAGGACGTTCGGCATAGTCGCATCATATCTTGTCATGCAGACGTATTTCAGGTTCTCAATCTTCTTTTCTCTGTCAAAACCATTAAAGTCAGGGTCCACGAACGCTCTCGTGATTTCTCTTGCTCTGTCAGGCCTGAAGTTGAACATTACCATTGCATCGCCGGAGTTTACAGTGCCGTTTACGCCGGAAATAACCGTCGGCTTGACGAACTCATCGTTTTCCTCGCGCACATAGGCTCCGTCCACAGCGGCACAGCCTGTCGCACTTTCCATGCCACGGCCTAAAGTCATAGCATCGTATG
>JALENF010000175.1 GCA_022767945.1 Bacillota bacterium | reverse complement strand
AAAAAAGACACTTCGGGTGTATCCGAAGCGCCTTTGCTTGAAAATCTGGTATCGCCTAGGGGAGTCGAACCCCTGATTCAGCCGTGAGAGGGCTACGTCTTGACCACTTGACCAAGGCGACACATATTTAATTTCAGATATTATTGAAATATCACAATGGATATTATATACTGTAAATAAAGTTTTGTCTAGGATTATTTTTAAAATATGAAAAAGAAGTGACAGATATATGGAAGGAGAACAGACCGATGGGTAATTACAGAAGCACTCGAGGCAGTGAAAGAATCTTGAGGGGAGCGCAGGCAATTATTCAGGGAATCGCTGAGGATAAAGGCCTGTATGTTCCGGCTGAGTTTCCAAAGCTGCCATGCAGAATAGAGGATTTAGAGGGAAAGACATATCAGGAGATTGCTAAGACAGTAATCGGGGCATTTCTGGATGACTTTACAGCTGAGGAAATGGCATACTGCGTAGACAGTGCCTACGATGAAAAATTCGAGGCAGAGGAAATCGCGCCTATTGTTAAAGCGGGAGATGCACACTTCCTTGAGCTTTACCATGGAAAGACTGCGGCCTTTAAAGATATGGCACTTTCAATTCTGCCTTATCTGCTTACTACATCACTGAAGAAGGAAAATGAGGATAAGAAAATCTGCATCCTGACAGCAACCTCAGGAGATACAGGCAAGGCCGCCTTAGAAGGTTTTGCTGACGTAGAGGGAACAGAAATCATAGTTTTCTACCCGAACAAGGGAGTAAGCACTGTTCAGGAAAGACAGATGATCACACAGGAGGGATCAAATACCCACGTATTCGCTATCGAAGGAAACTTTGACGATGCTCAGACCGGCGTGAAGAAAATATTCAACGACGACGAACTGGCAGAGAGACTTGCTGCAAAGGGCGTGAAGCTTTCTTCCGCAAACTCAATAAACATCGGACGCCTCGTTCCGCAGGTTGCATACTATGTATACAGCTATGTTAAGCTGGTTGAAGAGGGCACTGTTAAGATGGGTGACAAGATTAACATTGTAGTGCCTACAGGAAATTTCGGAAACATTCTTGCAGGTTACTATGCCAAGCAGCTTGGCATTCCGGTTAACAGGTTCATCTGTGCATCCAACGAAAACAAGGTTCTTACAGATTTCATAAATACAGGAGTGTATGACATCAGAAGAGATTTCTTCCTGACAAACTCACCGTCCATGGATATTCTGATTTCAAGCAACCTTGAGAGACTGCTTTATCACCTGAGCGGCGGAAACGGTGAGGAAGTGAGAGAGCTGATGAACAGACTGGAATCAGAGAAGGTGTACAGCGTCAGCGACAGCATCAGAGCCGGATTAAGCGATTTCTACGGAGGTTACGCAGACCAGAAGGATACGAACGAGACTATCGGCCGCATGTACAGAGAAAACGGATATCTGATGGATACTCATACTGCAGTGGCATATAAGGTGTATGAAGATTACAGAAAGGCTACAGGTGATGAAACTGTAACTGTTATTGCTTCAACAGCAAGTGCCTTTAAGTTTGCAGAGAGCGTTGCTGATGCAATCGGTGTTCAGGCGGAAACTGACTGCTTCGGTCTGCTGGAGGTTCTATCAGAACAGACAGGAGTGAAAATCCCGAGGGGTCTTCAGAATCTGGACAAGAAGGAAATCAGACACAGCGGAGTAATAGAGGTTGCTGATATGTCTGACACAGTGGAGGGTCTTCTGTAAGACTGACCGGTTTAGTAAGAGACAGCATTATTAAATAACATAAATCAGAGGCGCGGGTTTACATTTACCGGTAAATTATCGCGCCTTTTCTGCTGATCTGAGGGGCATGCATAAATTTTTTCAAACGTTAAAAAAAAAAACGAATGTTGAAATTCCAAAAATAGCTGCCATTGTTAGAAAATTAACGGTTTCGGCTATCAATATGATATTGAAAACAATGTATAAAAATGGTATTATTAAACTAATTTGACAACAGCAATGTGTGTAAAATGTATGTAAGTATGGATTGATTTTCAATTGATCAGCATATTAAGGAGGTAATGTTTTGGAAACTAAGACGACCGTTCCTTTCGAGGGAACTAAAGAGCAAGAGATGCAGCTGCGTCAGATCATTGCTGAAATGAAAGACGAAAAGGGTGCGTTGATGCCGATTATGCAGAAGGCTCAGGACATTTACGGTTATCTTCCATACGAGGTTCAGAAGATCATATCTGATGACATGGGCGTGCCTATGGAAAAGATTTACGGAGTTGCAACCTTCTATTCAATGTTCAACTTGGAACCTAAGGGAAAATACCAGATCTCAGTATGCCTGGGAACTGCATGTTATGTTAAGGGTTCAGGTCTTATTCTTGAAAAGCTTAAGGAAAAGCTGGGCATTGACAACGGACAGTGCACGCCGGACGGCAAATTCTCACTTGATGCGTGCAGATGTGTAGGCGCCTGCGGACTGGCACCTGTAATGATGATTAATGGAGAGGTATATGGCAAGGTGAATGTGAACGACATTGATATGATCCTTGCGAAGTACGAATAATGTTACCGGAAATTTCGCTCAACATACTGGATATAAGTCAGAATTCAATTAAGGCAGGAGCAACGCTGGTGGAGCTGCTGGTGGAAATTGACACCGGAGCAAGTGAACTGCTGTTTGAGATTAAGGACAATGGATGTGGAATGGACGAGGAACAGGTCGCAAATGTTGTAGACCCGTTCTTTACCTCAAGAACCACGAGAAAAGTGGGACTGGGGATACCGTTCCTGAAGCAGGCTGCTGAAGGAACAGGAGGAAGTTTTGATATCCGGTCCGAGGTGGGAGTTGGGACAACCATGAGAGCATTGTTTCATACGGACCACATTGACTGCATGCCGCTCGGAGATATAACGGAGACTATTTGGAGTATTGTAACAATGAATGACAGTCTGGATTTCGTTTATACCTACAGATGCGACGAGAAGGAGTTTGTTCTGGACACACGGGAAATGAGGGAAATCATAGGCGATGTGCCTTTTTCCACACCTGAGGTCAGCGATTTTATTCGCAGTTATCTGGATGAGAACAAACAATGTGTTGATAGCAAAGAGTAAGGAGAAAAAACGGAGGAAACGATGAAATCACTTGAAGAATTAAGAGCGATAAAGGAAAGAATGCAGGGACACATCGGTGTTCGTGCGGACAGTTCCGAGGATACACGTGTTGTTGTCGGTATGGCTACCTGTGGTATTGCAAGCGGTGCAAGACCTGTTTTGAACAGACTGGTTGAAGAGGTTCACGATCGTAAGCTGGAAAATGTTACTGTTTCCCAGACAGGATGCATCGGACTTTGCCAGTTCGAGCCTATCGTAGAGGTTTATGAACCGGGCAAGGATAAAATTACATATATCAAAATGGATGCAGATAAGGCGGCAGTTGTTGTAGAAAAGCATCTGATGGGTGGAACACCTGTTGCTGAATATATGCTGGAATCAGAGTATCGTTAAAGGAGGGTTTTTAGATGTATCGAGCACATGTGTTAGTTTGTGGAGGTACAGGCTGCAACTCCGGTGGCAGTAAAGAAATCATCCAGAAACTGAAAGAAGAATTAAAGAAGAATGAACTTCAGAATGAGGTAAGCGTTGTAGAGACAGGATGTCACGGACTTTGTGCACAGGGTCCCATCATGGTCGTATATCCTGACGCTGTAAGCTATGCAAGAGTTACAGTTAACGACATTGCTGAAATAGTGGAGGAACACCTGCTGAAGGGAAGAGTTGTTGATCGTCTGGTTTATGTTGAACAGACTCTTGACAGCAAGGTTACATCACTTAATGAGACAGCATTCTACAAGAAGCAGAAAAGAATCGCGCTTAGAAACTGCGGTATCATTGACCCAGAGTCAATTGATGAATACATAGGAACAGACGGATACGAGGCACTGGGTAGGGTTCTTACTGAGATGACGCCTGATGAGGTTATTCAGGTAATTCTGGACAGCGGTCTGAGAGGTCGTGGAGGCGCAGGCTTCCCTACAGGTCTGAAGTGGAAGTTTGCTTCCGGAAACAGAGGAAACGTTCAGAAGTACGTATGCTGTAACGCTGACGAAGGTGACCCCGGTGCATTCATGGACAGATCCGTTCTTGAAGGTGACCCTCATGTTGTACTTGAGGCTATGGCAATCGCCGGCTATGCAATAGGAGCTAATCAGGGCTACATCTATGTTCGTGCAGAGTACCCGATTGCGGTTGAACGTCTGAGAACTGCTATTGCACAGGCAAGGGAATACGGACTGTTGGGCAAGGATATTTTCGGAACAGGTTTTGATTTCGATATCGACCTGAGACTTGGTGCAGGAGCATTTGTATGCGGTGAAGAAACTGCACTTATGACATCAATCGAAGGTAACCGTGGTGAGCCGAGACCAAGACCTCCGTTCCCTGCAGTTAAGGGTCTGTTTGAGAGCCCTACAATCCTGAACAATGTAGAAACATATGCAAATATTCCTCGTATCATCCTGAACGGTGCTGAATGGTTCGCTTCTATGGGTACTGAAAAGTCCAAGGGAACCAAGGTATTCGCTCTGGGAGGAAAGATTAATAACACAGGTCTGGTTGAAATCCCTATGGGAACAACTCTAAGAACTGTTATTGACGAGATCGGCGGAGGAATTCCAAACGGAAAGAAGTTCAAAGCTGCTCAGACAGGCGGTCCTTCCGGCGGATGTATCCCTGCTGAACACTTTGATATCCCAATCGACTACGATAATCTGATTGCTATCGGATCAATGATGGGTTCCGGTGGTCTTATCGTAATGGATGAAGACAACTGTATGGTTGATATCGCCAAGTTCTTCCTTGAGTTCACAGTTGATGAATCATGCGGTAAATGTACACCTTGCCGTGTAGGTACTAAGAGAATGTACGAAATTCTTGATAAAATCACCAAGGGCGAAGGAACTATGGAAGATATCGACAAGCTGGAAGAACTGGCTTACTATATCAAGGACAATGCTCTTTGTGGTCTTGGTCAGACAGCTCCTAACCCGGTACTGTCGACTCTGCGTTATTTCAAGGATGAGTACATCGCTCATGTTAAGGAAAAGAGATGCCCTGCAGGAGTATGTAAGGAGCTTCTTCAGTTCAACATTGATCCTGACAAGTGTAAGGGATGTACAAAGTGTGCAAGAAACTGTCCTGCAAATGCTATCAGCGGCAAGGTTAAGGAAGTACACACTATCGATCATGATAAGTGTATCAAGTGCGGTGCTTGTCTGGATAACTGTAGCTTCGATGCAATCTATAAGAAATAATGGAGGAATGGGCAATGGAAATGATTAATTTGAAAATAAACGGTGTGGATGTACAGGCACCTGCAGGTTCAACCATTCTGGAAGCTGCAAGACTTAACAATATCGAAATTCCGACATTATGTTTCCTGAAAGAAATAAACGAAATCGGTGCTTGCAGAATCTGTGTAGTAGAGGTTAAGGGTGCAAGAACTCTGGTAACATCCTGTGTATATCCGATTAACGAGGGAATGGAAGTATGGACTTCCTCTCCTAAGGTACTGGAATCAAGAAAGAAAACTCTTCAGCTGCTTCTTTCCAATCACGACAGAAAGTGTCTGTCATGTGTGAGAAGCGGAAACTGCGAGCTTCAGCAGCTTTGCCGTGCATATGGGGTAGATGATGAATCCTATTATGACGGTGAACGCACTGTAAGCGAGCTTGACTGCTCAGCCGCTCATATGGTTCGTGACAATGCAAAGTGTATTCTTTGCCGTCGCTGCACTTCAACATGTGAAAAGATTCAGGGAATCGGGGTTATCGGAGCAAATGGTAGAGGATTCAAAACTCACATCGGATCACAGTTCGCAATGGGACTTGGAGAAACTTCATGCGTTTCCTGCGGACAGTGTATCGCTGTATGTCCTGTAGGCGCAATCTATGAAAAGGACAGAACTCAGGAAATCTTCGATGCTATCGCTGATCCTAAGAAGCACGTTGTCGTTCAGGTAGCACCTGCTGTTCGTGCTGCACTGGGTGAAGAATTCGGATATGAAATAGGAACAGACGTTGAAGGAAAGCTGGCGGCTTCACTGAGAAGACTTGGATTTGACAAGGTATTTGATACAAACTTCTCAGCTGACCTTACCATCATGGAAGAGGCAACAGAGTTCGTTCACAGAGTTCAGAACGGCGGAAAGCTTCCAATGATTACTTCCTGCTCGCCTGGATGGATTAAGTACTGTGAACATTACTTCCCTGATATGATTGAGAATTTGTCAAGCTGCAAATCGCCTCAGCAGATGTTCGGTGCAACAGCTAAATCATACTACGCTGAAAAGGAAGGAATTCCTAAGGAAGATATGGTTGTTGTCAGCGTAATGCCTTGTACAGCCAAAAAGTTTGAAATCGGAAGAGACGATCAGGACGCAAACGGAGTTCCTGATGTAGATATTGCAATTACAACTCGTGAACTTGCTCGCATGATCAAGCGTGTAGGAATCGACTTCAGAAACCTTGAAGATGAAGAGTTCGATCTTCCTCTTGGACTTGGAACAGGAGCTGCAGTTATCTTCGGTGCAACAGGCGGTGTTATGGAAGCTGCTCTTCGTACTGCAGTTGAGAAGCTGACAGGTGAAGAACTTCCTGCTCCTGACTTCACAGATGTAAGAGGAGTTCAGGGCATCAAGGAAGCAACCTATAATGTGGCAGGCATGGAAGTAAAGGTTGCAGTTGCATCAGGCCTTGGCAATGCAAGAACACTTCTGAATATGGTCAAGAATGGAGAGGCTGATTACCACTTCATCGAAATCATGGGATGTCCCGGCGGCTGTGTAAACGGCGGAGGACAGCCACAGCAGCCTGGTCGTGTAAGAAACTTTGTTGACCTTAGAGCTAAGCGTGCGGAGGTTCTTTACAATATTGACAAGAACAACCCAATTCGTAAGTCACATGAAAATCCTGCAATCATCGAGCTGTATGATACATATCTTGGTGAACCGGGAAGTCACAGAGCTCACGAACTGCTTCACACAACTTATGTTAAACGTACAATCAACAAATAAAAAATATACTATGCAGCAAATCCACTGTTTCCCTGCCGGGGAGACAGTGGGTATTTGTGTATTACGGAGGACACAATGAAAGTCAGCGATATTAAAGAAATGCTGGATGGACGATTCCTTACAGAGGAAACAGAGGAAATAATGGAACATGTGATAACAAGAGCGTATGCGTCGGATCTGATGAGTGAGGTTCTTGCATATACTCTCGAAAATGCTGTTCTGGTAACCGGTCTGAATAACCCGCAGGTGGTAAGAACCAGCGAGATGATGGATATACCTCTTATAGTTTTTGTAAGAGCAAAGGAACCAAGCGATGAAATGGTTAATATGGCAAAGAAAACAGGCATACATATTATGACGACTAATCACAGCATGTTTAACTGCTGCGGAATACTGCACAGTGCAGGCCTTATAGGAGGTAGAGGATATGGAAAATAGTATTCATCTTCATTATGAGGTGGACGGAGACGACTTCACAAGAGCCGGGGAGGCAAGCAGTGATGTAAAGCACAAGCTTAAGAAACTGAATGTACCTTCAGATGCGATCAGAAGAATTGCCATAGCAATGTATGAGGGTGAAATCAATATGGTTGCCCATGCCGATGGTGGTGTGATAGATGTGGATATCTATGCAGACAAGCTGACTATGGTGCTGAATGATGTGGGCCCGGGTATCAGTGATGTCAGCCTGGCAATACAGGAGGGATACTCAACCGCATCACAGGAGGTAAGAAGCCTTGGATTCGGTGCAGGTATGGGTCTGCCCAACATGAAAAAATCCTCCGACGAAATGACGATAGAAACAGAAGTGGGAGTCGGAACTAAGATTACAATGACGGTTAATTATTAATTGATTATCGAATATATATTAGGTAATTGTTAGGGAGACGAAATGAAAACAAGTACACAATTTTATCACTCAGTATATCTGGAACCCAAGCTGTGCGAGGGCTGCATAAACTGCATCAAGCGATGCCCGACCAGAGCTTTGAGAGTTCGCAACGGAATGTCCAGAGTAATACCGCAGTACTGTATCGACTGTGGTGAATGCGTAAGACACTGTCCGTACAACGCAAAGAAAACGAGACGCAAAGGTTTCGAGATGCTGGATGGTTTCAAGTATAAGGTGGCACTTCCGCCTCCGGAGCTTTACAGCCAGTTCAATAATATAACGGATACAAATCTCATACTGACAGCTTTGAAAAAAATAGGTTTTGATGATGTTTTCGAGGTAAGCGCCGCAGCTGAACTTGTGTCTGAGGAAACCAGAAACTACATCAAAAACAATAAGGATAAATGGCCGGTTATCAGCACTAACTGTCCGAGCGTAACCAGACTGATCAGGGTACGCTTTCCGGCACTGGTTGAACATCTGCTTCCTGTGCTTTCTCCTCAGGATGTAGCTGCAGATATTGCAAGACAGAAGGCAATGAAAGAGACTGGACTTCCGGCAGAGGATATAGGAATATTCTTCCTTTCACCCTGTGCTTCAAAAATTGCAAATGTAGTTGACCCTCTGGGTCTGGAAGAAAGTCAGATTGACGGAGCTCTTGCGATTAAGGATATTTATCCGAAGCTTCTCACAGCTATGAAATCGCTGGAGGAAGATGACATTGAAGAGCTTGCCATTTCAGGAAGAATCGGGGTAGGCTGGGGTATAAGCGGAGGAGAATCATCCGGGCTGTTTACCTTTGACTATCTTGCCGCTGACGGAATCGAGAATGTAATAAATGTACTGGAGGATCTGGAGGACGAGAAAATTTCAGGTAACCTGAAGTTTATCGAGCTTGCTGCCTGCAGCGGAGGCTGCGTAGGCGGAACTCTAAATGTTGAAAACCCGTATATTGCAACATCCAAGAACCATTACATTCACAAGGATCTGCCGATTTCCGTGGCCTGCAAAGAAGATTATGAAAAGGACTATAATCTTGACCTGACGTGGAAAACTCCGATAGAGTATATTCCGGTTTATCAGCTGAGTGAGAATATAAGCGACAGCATGGCAAAAATGCTGGAAAGAGAGGCTCTTCTTGAGGAACTGCCGAAGCTGGACTGCGGATCATGCGGAGCACCGACCTGCAAAACCTTTGCAGAGGATGTGGTCAAGGGCATAGCCAGGAGAGAGGACTGCATATATTTAATGCGAGACGAATATAAGGAACTTATCAAAAGAAGCCAGCTTGTAAACAAAAAGAAGGCAGAGGATAAGGAAAAACAGAGAGAAATGGAAAGAGGTGACCTTCAGGATGGTCGTTAATAAAATAGCAGATTTAGAGGGCTTCAGCGTAGTAATAGAAGGCGAAGCTATGGATAGAGAAATCAGTGGATTGTACTGCTGTGATCTCTTGAGTGTGGCAATGGGAAATGCACCTTCAGGAAGCTGCTGGTGCACAGTTATGGCTAATATGAATACTCTGGCTGTGGCATCACTGACAGATTGCGCATGCATCGTTCTCTGCTGTAATGTAAGGTGTGATGACAATATGCTGATGAAGGCAAAAGCAGAAGGCATAACTGTTTTTGCAACTGAGATGCCTGTTTTTGAGGCTGCGCTTACAATTCATAAGGCAATAGGAGAGTAAAAAAGGAGACTGGTTATGGCTAAACTGGCTTATGACCTGCATCTGCATTCATGTCTGTCTCCCTGTGGGGACGACGATATGACACCGGCCATGATATGTGGTCTGGCGAAGGTTATAGGGCTGGATGTCATTGCACTGACTGATCATAACAGCTGTGCAAACTGTCCCGCAATGGTTCAGGCTTCGAAATACTATGGAATTACTGCAATCTGCGGGATGGAGCTTACCACGGCTGAGGAGGTGCATGTGCTTTGCTATTTCCATACCCTTACAGATGCTATGAGGTTCAGTGACTATGTTCACGATCATATTCTTCCGATCAGGAACAAAACCTCCATATTCGGACACCAGTATGCGGTAGATGTAAATGACAACGTGATTTACGAGGAAGAGACGCTTCTGGTCTCTGCCACCGACATCCCGTTAGGGGAGGTTGCCGGTTTGCTGAAGGAATATAACGGAATTATGGTTCCGGCACACATTAACAAAACCTCCACAAGCATAATTTCTAACCTGGGTATGATTCCGGAAGACAGCGAGTTCACCTGTGCAGAGGTTACTGTCGGTACTGATGTGGAAGAGCTTGCTGAGGAACATCCGTATCTCAGAAGCTGCAATATCCTTACCAGTTCAGATGCACATACACTGAATGACATTCAGGAGCCTATACACTTTATAGAGCCTGAAGACACGAGTATACAGAGTATACTCGAATGCATATGCGGCAGATAGAAATGCTTAAGAATAAAGAGAAAAAAGAGGATTATCATCAGATGATACGCGCAAGTATCATAAATGACAATCCTCTGTTTTTTTATCTGCAGTCTGCCTACTCTATGCTCTTCAATGACTCAGTCATGCTGATGCTTTCCAGCTTGCGCCTCATCACAAGATTTACGAAAAATGCAAAGAGGAAGGTGAATATAACTGATAGACAGTAGCTGAGCACCGTGATCCTTACATCGAAGGAAATCATATCCACGTTAATCTGGTTAATGATAAATTCAAGCAGGGCACGGCCCATCAGCAGCCCCACGATTGAACTTACAGCCGTAAGCAGAACATTTTCGCGGAAAACATAGGCTGATGTTTCATGAGGCCTGAAGCCCAGAACCTTTATTGTGGCAATCTCCCTGATTCGCTCTGTTATATTGATATTGGTCAGGTTATACAGAACGATAAATGCAAGGGCACCTGCAGATGCAATAACCAGAATTACGATATAGTTCAGACTCTGCATCATATTATTAATACGTTCGCGCATGTCCTCATTCACCGATACTGCTGCTACTCTTTCCTGATCCAGAACTTTCGCAGCTGAGGCCTGAATATCTTCGACTTCCCTGTCGTATTTCACGTATGCTGATTTGACTGCGGGATCGGTGCCAAAGCCGTTCACGTATGTAGCCTGTGAGATGTATATATAGTTGTATATGAAGTTTTCACAGATTCCGCTGACTTTTACTTCCATTTCGTGCATTTCACTGTCGCGAAGGATGATGGTATCTCCCACATTGATGTCGTACTGCCTGGACAGCTTTTTGCAGATGACAGCTTCACCCTTATCAGGGAAGCTGATTCTCTCACCGGTGCCGGTGTGAAGGTCAACAAAACCTCCGGCCTTCTCATAATCAGATGAATCCAGGGCAAGAAGCGAAATGGATTTCACTTTATTTCCCACCAGAACATCAGCACTGCTCTGACTCAGATAAAGGATATCGTCATAGTATCCTGACGTATTCTTATCAAAGTCTGCCCGACGCGATTCAGTCATATTCTTGTCGAAGGTTATTGAATATTCGAAGGTCTGAATCTCATCAAACTGATAGTTTACAATGTTCTGTATGGAATCACGGATACCGAAGCCTGCAACCAGAAGTGCGGTACATCCGCTGATTCCAAGAATCATCATAAGAAATCTCTTCTTATATCTGAATACATTTCTCAGAGAAACCTTTCTCAGGAAACTCAATCTGTTCCAGATAAATGAAACTCTCTCAAGGAGAATTCTCTTGCCGCTCTTAGGAGCCTTAGGTCTGATCATCTGAGCAGGAGTTTCTCTGATCTCACCCATAATTGAAATCAGAGTTGCACCCATGGAGCATATCAGCGCAACAGCAGTTGTCGCAAGTCCAAGCTTCCAGTTGATTATATACTGAATGTCCGCACTGAAGTCATACATCATTCCGTAGGCTTTCCAGATGACAGCAGGGAAGATATATGAGCCTGTGAAAAATCCAATAAGTGCTCCGATAAGTGATGCGCTTCCCGAGTAAAACAGATACTTGCCCATAACAGCTGAATTGCTGTAACCAAGAGCTTTAAGCACACCGATCTGGGTTCTTTGCTCATCAACCATTCTGGTCATGGTTGTCATGCATACAAGAGCCGCGACCAGGAAGAAGAAGACAGGGAAGACCTTCGCAATTCCGTCAACTATCTGGGAATCACTTTCAAAACATGCATACCCCACGTTGGTGTTCCTGTCAAGCAGATAAGTGTCCGCCTTTTTTATATCCTTAATCTTTTTATATGATTTTTTCAGCTCCGCCTTTGCATCGTCAAGCTCCGCCTTTGCGTCGGCGAATTCCCGCTCCGCCTTGGCATAATTCGAAGCATATTCTGACTCGCCCTCATTCAGCTCTGCCCTCTTTTCTTTAATAGTGGCGCGACCTTCTTTTATCCGGGCAAGACCGGCCTGAGCCTCTGCAAGCTTTGCCTCCAGACCTGCCTTCTGCGCTTCCAGCTCGTCTGTAGGCTGACCGTAGGCCTGAGAAGCGGCGATTCCCTGTTCAACCTGTGAGATGCCGTCTTTCAGTTCAGCAATTCCGTCTTTTAGCTCTTTTTCCTTAGAGTCAAGGTCTTTTTCCGACTTCTCTATTTCCGCCCGGCCGTTGTCAAGCTTGCTGCGAGCATCCGCCAGCTTAGCGTACGCGTCTGCACGTTCAGACTCGTATTCAGCCAGACCGTCATCGTACTCCTTCTTTCCGTCCTTCCATTCATTCATAGCTTTTTTGACGATTCTCTTATGGCGGGCCTCTCCGGCCGCGGTCAGTGCCTCGTCGATTCGGTCTTCGGTTTCGTCAATATAGTCGTTGTATTCATCGGAGTAGATAGGATATTTTTCCTTAAGCGCGATGTACACCTCGGTGTAGTAGTCGGTATCAAAACCGTCAGAGTTCAGGTAAGCGAAACCGTTTACCGTACCGTTTCCTAAAGTGGTGGTTCCTCTTTCAAAGTTCAGGTAAATAGGAGAAACTACTGTACCCACGATCTTAAGTTTTTTGTGTTTGAACATATTCAGGGAATCATCGTCGTTCTTTTCAGAAAGAATGATTGTCTTTCCGATGAGCTCATTACCCAGCTTATGGTCTATTACGCATTCGTCTGCCGCTTCAGGCATGCGTCCCTCCGCGAGTTCAAGAGTATTAATCTTTTCAGTTACTGAGTGAATGCTCAGAACCTTATCCTCGTCACTGTCGTCTGTATGATAGAGCATATCTGTACTGATGGAAGGCTCCACCGCCTCGGCGTCTTCAAGTTTTGACAGCTGGCGGACATCCTCATCCTCGAAACCCAGTGTGGAGACCAGGCGATAGTCGTAGAGTTTGTGGTCCGCAAGGTAACTGTCTGTAGTGGTAACCATTGCCTCCTTGGTGACCTTCAGGCCGGAGAAGAATCCGACCCCCAGGGCTACTATTGCAAGGATTGCTATATAACGGCCCAAACTCGACCGTATTTCTCTAAAAGTGGATTTTTTCAGCATAGCACTACCACTCTATGCTTTCCACAGGCATTGGTGACTCGTTCTTTTCCACTGAAGAAACGTGCCCGTTTTTGATGTGTACAACTCTGTCCGCCATAGCTGTCAGAGCACTGTTGTGAGTTATTATTACAACCGTCATGCCCGTATTGCGGCTGGTATCCTGCAGCAGCTTGAGTATGGCCTTGCCTGTATTGTAATCAAGAGCTCCTGTCGGTTCGTCGCACAGCAGAAGCTTAGGATTCTTGGCCAGGGCTCTTGCTATTGCAACTCTCTGCTGCTCTCCTCCAGAAAGCTGGGCAGGAAAGTTGTTCAGACGGTGAGACAGACCAACCTCTTTAAGAACTTCTGCACTGTCCAGAGGGTCCTTGCATATCTGTGTTGCAAGAGACACGTTTTCCAGAGCAGTAAGGTTCTGTACAAGGTTGTAGAACTGGAAAACAAAACCGATATCGTAACGCCTGTAGTCTGTCAGCTGTTTTTTTGAATAGCCTGAGATTTCATTTCCATCCAGAGTTACAGTTCCTGAAGTTAAGGTGTCCATTCCTCCAAGTATATTAAGAAGTGTGGTTTTTCCTGCACCTGAAGCTCCGACGATTACACATATCTCGCCCTTTTCTATATCAAAGGTTGCGTCCTTAAGCGCTTCGATTTCAACCTCTCCCATTTTATATACTTTTCTTACATTCTTAAGTTCAACATAAGCACTCATAATTCATCCCCTTTTTCTGTCGGTGAGTTTGTGATTGTATAAATCCAATTATACCACCATATAAGAAAGGGTGCTATAAGAAAAGTGGCTGGATAATAAGGAAAAAAAGTGTTATAATTAAATTCTGTAATTTTGGATGAAAGGAATTGGGTAATTATGATATTTAGCAAGAATTTTGAAGTTGGAAGTCATGAAGTTGATGTGAATAAGAATATGAAGCCTTCGTTAATTCAGAGATACATGATGGATACCGCTCACGAACAGATGAGAGTGAGAAGACCTTCAGCCGATGATCTTCTGGAAATGAAAAAAGCCTTTATTATGACCAGAATTACTATTGAGGTACTGGATGACCTGCATACCTATGACAGGTTTGAGGGTCAGACGTGGAGCTGCGACCCGAAGGCTGCATCCTTCAGAAGATGCTTTAATCTGTGCAGGAACGGAGAAATTGTGGCAAGAGCTCACAGCCTGTGGGCTTTGATAGATACTGAGACGGGAAAGGTGTGCAGACCTTCTGCAATCGATATTTCCGCCTACGAGCATGATGACGTGCTGAAGCTTGACCTGCCGATAAGGTTCAAGCTTCCGAAGGAGCTGAAGTATGAGACGGTGGGCAGAAAAAAGGTTCTGTACAGTGAGGTGGACACAAATATGCATCTGAATAATACTTATTATGCGGATGTTTTGTGGAGCTATATTCCGGATGTTATTAACAAGAGGGTTACGGGAATCAATCTCCACTTCCATCACGAGGCGCCTCTTGGCTGCGAGATGGAGATTCAGATGGCGAAGAAATCGGAAAACGAATACTGCTTCCAGACTTTCGTGGACGGTAATCTTAATGTGGAAGCTATAATTGGGGTGAAAGAGCTGTAAATGGAAATGGGAAACAATTTTAACGGAAATGACATAGACAGTATGGATGACAGGCGTGAGTATTACAAAAAGCTTATCGCAATCGGGATTCCCATACTGTTTCAGAACCTTGTAGGCATGTGCCTTAACCTCCTGGACACGCTGATGATAGGACGGCTGGGTGAAGAGGAGCTGGCTGCGGTGGGAGCGGCAAACCAGGTATATTTTATTTTTACCGTTGTCCTTTTCGGACTGTTCAGCGGCATGGCCGTATATACGGCACAGTTTTTCGGAGCAGGGGACAGGGAAGGTGTTCATAAGATGATGGGCATCTGCTATTTGATGGGTCTGATTCTGGCCTTCAGTGTCATGGTCTTTACCGGAATTTTTGCTGAAGGTATCATCGGACTTTTTTCGGATGACCCTGCTGTAATCGATTTCGGTGCGGCATATCTTCGTATAGCGAACAAAACTTATCCTTTTGCTGCAGTATCCTTTGCTGTGCTGTACAATTCAAGAGCAATTCAGGATCTGAAGGCTCCTACTGCGGTAAACGCTGTGGCTATTGCGATAAACGGAGTCCTGAACTTCCTGCTGATATTCGGTGCGCTGGGATTTCCGAGACTGGGTGTGGAGGGTGCAGCAATTGCAACTCTCATTGCACGTGTAATTGAATTTACTGCAATGGTTTCTCTGGTTTACGGCCGCAGAAATCATTATCTTAAGGCGTCACTTAAGGAGCTGTTCAATTTTGACGGGGCTTTCTTCATAAAGGTTATGAAAACCGCTATGCCGGTTGTGCTTACCGAGGGCTCCTGGGCAACCACAATGTCTCTGACATTTGCGGCTTTTGGGCGGCTGGGCACGGCGGCTCTTGCAGTTTCTCAGATAGCAAATGTGGTCTGCGATCTGCTTCAGTCTGTCTTCTTCGGAGTTGGCAACGCATCTGCCATGATGATAGGTGAAAAGCTGGGTCAGCACAATCCTGACATGGCCTACGAGTACGGCAGACGATCCATCCGGGTGGTATGTGTCCTGATAGTAGTCATGACGCTGTTTATGGCGGCACTATCCAAGCCTGTTGCCATGATTTACGGATTCGATGAGCCTACTAATACTCTGCTCATCCGAACTCTGCTTGCCATGTCTCTGACAATCATGCCTAAGATGCTGGGCTACATTTACATCTGTGGTATTTTCCGTGCAGGAGGGGATACCTTCTACTGCATGATAATCGAATTAATCGCAACCTGGTGCCTGCAGGTTCCTATGGCATTCTTTGCCGTAATGGTGCTCAAGGTTAGCCTTCCGACTGCCTTCCTGCTGGTTGAGGTAAGCGACCTGTTCCGAGTGGTGACCAACATACCGCACTTCCGGAAGAAAAGCTGGATAAATATGGTGACATAACTGACAGGCGGCGCGGCCCGGCATTTTTGGGGCGCGCCGCTTTTTGTGCGCGCCAGGTCGGGGCGGATCCTTCGCTCACCCTTTGCGCGCGCGCCGGGTCGGGCTGGTCTTTTGTGCGCCCCGGAATGTATATCGGCACTTGTACGGTGCCGGGATTGTGGGTTTTGATGATTCAGGCGGGCGAAGATTTATCGCTGATGGCACAAATGGCCTTTTTTCAGCCGCCAGTACCAAAATCATTAATCTCTAACCCATCTAAATTGATAACACATATGGAAATCACCTTAGATTTAGTAACATTAATATCTTTTTTAATCGAGATGTGGGTAAACCTGTAATCAGCATAATCCAGGACATTGCTCCAGAATGCCCGTTTTATCGGGAAATTTTAAAATACAGGGCACCTTCACAGCGAGTTTTATCCTTTTTGTCTTAAAAAAAGCGATTTGTGCCAAAAGTGATAAAAAAAGCAATACCTGAAAGCTTCATCTCTCGCTTGACAGATGAAGCAGCTTAAGAAATCTTTATAAAATGAACTATGTCTAAAGTCAGCACAATCAACGGCGACAAAGAAACCTTCGCCATAAGGATGTGTTTTTTTGGTGCGGAATATCAAAAACGCCACAGGACGCATACTATAGGTAGAGAATATCTTGAAAGGTCGTGGGAGATTGAGAGCAGTATGTTATCTGATTGCAGGAGGACTGGGGGTACTTCTGCATTTTTTGAATGACCTGGTGACTGTGCCGGGAGTTCTGAGATTTCTCGTCGCTACGGATGAGTCAGTGTTTGAACATCTTAAGCTTTATTTCTTCCCGGTTATGATTGTTACTCTTGTCGAGTATTATGCCCGCAGACAGGATCGGCGAAAGCATCAAAACCCCCAGACGGGAGAAAACCGGAATGTGCAGGAATTCATGAGAGAGCGGGAGCCCCGGAAGGCACAGGAATACCCGAAGGAACGTGTGTCCCTGGCAGAACGGATAGGGAACAGGGCGACAGCTGTTTTGATTGTTATCGTTATGCAAATCATATTTTTTTACGCATACACGGCGCTTATTCCGCCAAATCCTGTAATTGACATAGGGGGATATTTTGTATTTCTTGCACTGATTTTCATAGTCAGTGACAGGCTGGAAAGAAATGAACAGCTGAAGGCGATATATGGGGAGGCTTTTCTGAGGAAATCGGGTCTTGCAGCTTTTGCGGCAGTGCTTGTTTTTCTGATTGTTTTTACTTATATCAAACCGGAGCTGCCTTTGTTTATAGACGGTTCGCAGACCGTCCTGTAAACAATCGCATGTTCCATGAGGTAGTATGTCCGTCAGAAGACGGAACAAAAAAAGAAATGCAGCACAAACTGCACAGCATGCTAAGCAATGGCTAAGCTCCGGCTAAAGTCCTTGGCTAAGGCAATGGCTGATCTACGGCTAAAGTCCTGGGGAGCATGGCAAACGGGCGCAGCAAACTGGAGCGTGCTGAAAACCTTACTGAGACAATGCGGCCTTAAGTTCCGGTTCAATAATAGACCACGGAAAGCCTACGACAGTATCGAAGGAGCCTTCATAGTGATCGATGTACTTTCCGAAGATTCCCTGGATCCCGTAGGCTCCGGCCTTGTCGTATGGTTCCTTTGTGTTCAGATATGCATTCATCTCAGTTTTAGAGTAGTTTTTACAGAACACTTCAGTTACGTCACAAAGAACTTTTTTTACACCGGTCTTAAATGATGAATTGAAAGTATTTGAGGATGAAGGAAAAGCAGTAATGCATAGACTGTTACAGCCTAATGTGCGTTACTTCTTTGGTCCACAGATGTTTTCAAGAATAAAATCTATCTTGAAATTAGAAAAGAAACTATGTA
>JALENF010000081.1 GCA_022767945.1 Bacillota bacterium | reverse complement strand
GCAAGCTCGCTGCCTTTGGCACCGTCTGCAAGTCCTGTCACCTGAGGACCGTTTTCCATGCTGTCGGCAAGAACTGCTGCCAGTCTGTCGGCTTTGTCAGTCAGGCCGATGTGGCGAACCATCATCTCTGCAGCCTTGAAGATGCTTGACGGGTTGGCATACTCGCCTAATCCGTCTTCTATCATTCTTGGCGCGCTGCCGTGAATTGCCTCGAACATCGCATACCGGTCACCCATGTTGGCACTTCCCGCAGTACCTACACCGCCCTGAATCTCAGCAGCCTCATCAGTGATGATGTCACCGTAAAGATTAGGAAGCACGAATACCTGGAACTGATTTCTGATCTTTGTGTTCACAAGGTTCGCAGTCATAATGTCTATATACCATTCATCTGTCTGGATGTCAGGATATTCTGCGGCAACCTCGTGGAATATTCTGCTGAAGTTTCCGTCAGTTTTCTTCATTATATTTGCTTTTGTTACAACGGAAACTCTCGTCTTGCCTGCAGCCTTTGCGTATTCGAAAGCCGCTCTTGCTATTCTCCTGGTTCCCGGTTCAGTTGTAACCTTGAAGTCCATGGAAAGCTTGCCTGGTACTTCGACACCCTTGCTTCCAAGAACGTATTCTCCTTCTGTGTTTTCACGATAGAACATCCAGTCGATTCCCTCTGAAGGAACCTGTACAGGACGAACGTTTGCGTAAAGATCCAGCTCTCTGCGAAGTGTAACGTTGGCACTTTCCATAGTGCCGCCCTTAGGAGTCGTTGTAGGGCCTTTAAGCAGAACGTCGCAGCTTTTTATTTCAGCAAGAACGTCATCCGGAACAGACTGTCCCAGTGCCATTCTGTTTTCTATTGTCAGACCATCGATAGTCTTCAGCACGATTTTCCCTGATTCAATCTCCTCTGCCAGCAGTTTTCTGACTACTGCTTCAGCCTGCTTCATAATGATTGGACCGATGCCGTCGCCGCCGACAAGCCCGACAGTGATTGTCTTCATTTTGGAAAAGTCCTTTGCGGCTGCACCCTTTTCCATGTTTTCTACCCTTGCAAGCTGTTCCTCAAGTAATGTGCGGAACTGCTCGCAGGCTTTTTCTATGTATTCAGTCATTTCTGTATCCTCTTTTCTTTCGATTATACTCTTATCCTCTTGCTACATACTTAAGCAGACCGCCCGACTTCAGAATATCCTTCTGTCTGTCAGTGAAGCTTCCCTCAAGCTCAATCTGTTCACCTGAACCTTCAACAGTCATGATGAAGCTTCCGCTGTCCATACCGGCATAGATGTTATTAATAGTAAGCTTGTCATCCTGTTTCAGCTTGTCGTAATCATCAGGGTTCTTGAATGTAAGAGGCATAATTCCTGCATTAATCAGATTTGCTATGTGGATACGCGCGAAGCTCTTTGCTACTACCGCACGAACTCCCAGGTACAGAGGTACCAGTGCTGCGTGTTCTCTGGATGAGCCCTGTCCGTAGTTGTTTCCGCCTACGATAATGCTTTCACCTGCTGCCTTTGCTCTTTCTGCAAAGGTTTCGTCACATACCTCGAAGCAATACTGTGAAAGGTGAGGAATATTTGAACGGTACGGAAGAATCTTTGAACCGGCCGGCATGATGTGGTCAGTTGTAATGTTGTCGCCTACCTTTAATGTCAGGTTTGCAGTTAGCTTGTCCTCCTGAGGCCTGCTGTCCGGGAAAGCTTTGATATTCGGTCCGCGAAGAATCGGAAGCTCCTTTGCCTCTTCGATATCTGCCGGAGGAATGATTGCACTGTCGTCAATCTTGAAGGCTTCAGGCATTACGATTTCCGGCATTCCGGTGCTGTCTTCTCCCAGAAGTCTCGGATCACTGATTTCCCCGGTCAAAGCTGCCGCAACTGCGGTTTCAGGAGAAACCAGGTAAACCTGACCGTCTTTAGTTCCTGATCTGCCCTCGAAGTTTCTGTTGAAGGTTCTCAGTGAAACCCCTCCGGAGTTAGGCGAGAAGCCCATACCGATACATGGTCCACATGCACATTCAAGTACACGTGCACCGCTTGCCAGAATATCTGACAATGCGCCGCAGTCTGCAAGCATTGCAAGAACCTGTTTTGATCCCGGTGAAATTGAAAGGCTGACATCCGGGCGAATTGTTTTTCCCTTTAGGAGGGCTGCAACCTTAAGCATATCCATCAGGGATGAGTTTGTGCATGAACCGATGCATACCTGGTCAACCTTGGTTCCCTTAAGCTCGGAAACCTTTACGATGTTATCAGGGCTGTGAGGACATGCAATCAGCGGTTCAAGAGTGGACAGATCAATATCTATAACTCTGTCGTAAACTGCGTCCTCGTCACTTGCAAGAGGTCTGTAATCTTCTTCTCTTCCTTCTGCTGCAAGGAATGCACAAGTTACCTCGTCTGAAGGGAAAATTGAAGTTGTCGCTCCAAGCTCTGTTCCCATATTTGTGATAGTTGCTCTTTCTGGTACAGACAATGTTGCTGCTCCCGGGCCACCCCATTCGATGATAGCACCTACTCCGCCCTTTACCGACAGGATTCTAAGAATTTCCAGGCTGACATCCTTTGCTGTTACAAAATCCTGCAGCTTTCCTGTGAGATTTACTTTGTACATCTTTGGCATTGTGATGTAATATGCGCCTCCACCCATTGCCACTGCAACATCCAGTCCGCCTGCACCGAAGGCAAGCATTCCTATACCGCCACCTGTAGGTGTATGGCTGTCAGAACCTATCAGTGTCTTGCCCGGTTTGCCGAATCTTTCCAGATGAACCTGGTGACATATTCCGTTGCCCGGTCTGGAGAAGTACAAACCGTATTTTTTCGCCATTGACTGGATGAATCTGTGGTCGTCAGCATTCATAAAGCCTGACTGAAGAGTGTTATGGTCGATGTAAGCTACAGACAGTTCTGTTCTTACCCGGGGAATCCCCATAGTCTCAAACTCCAGGTACGCCATAGTTCCTGTAGCATCCTGAGTAAGTGTCTGGTCTATTTTCAAAGCTACTTCGCTTCCTACTGTCATATCACCGCTAATCAGGTGTTCCTTAATAATTTTCTGCGCAATAGTTAATCCCATTTTATTTTTCACCTCCGACAAAGTATTCGCATGCGTTGTTCACGTGTGTAAGCAATGCAGCCTCTGCAGCATTCGGATCTCTTTCCCTGATTGCCTCCAGAATGGCCTTGTGCTCTGCTACAGATGCATCGATTCTGTTTTCATGCTCTATTGAATTCATTCTGAACTTAAACAGCTTGCGGTGCACACCTTCGAGTATAGTTTCCAGGGTTATGCTTCTGCTGGCTCTGTACAGCACCTCGTGAAACTCATTATCCAGTTCAAGAACTGTCTTATAGTCTCTCTTCTGGGCATAGAATTCCTGTTTATCATAAATCATTTCCAGCTTTTCCATTTCTTCCAGACTGATGTTTTCTGCAGCTCTGCGCACAGCCAGATTCTCAAGCTGACTCTTTACGAGAAACATATCATACGCATCCTTTCTGGATACCCCTACAACCATGTTTCCGCCCGGTGCATCCTTAATAAGTCGTTCCTGATTCAGCCTTGTCAGAGCTTCTCTGATTGGAGTGCGGCTGACATTAAGTTCCTCCACCAGTCTCTTCTCTGAGATTGTTTCACCGGGTGCATATACGCCTGTTAATATTCTTCTTTCCAGCTCATCATAGATCTGGTTTGCTAAAGACATGCTTTTGTATTCTATCATTTAAGTTTGCCTCCTGTCAGCTCATCTATCTTTGCTTCCAATTCTATATTTGCAAGTGCTGTCGTTCTTCCGTCAGCATACATTTCATCAACCCATTCCTTAAGTTCTGCAACTATCGGACTGTCCTTGGACATCATGTCGATTCCCTTCAGTCCGTAGTGATCGTTAATCCAGTATGCAATTCC
>JALENF010000069.1 GCA_022767945.1 Bacillota bacterium | reverse complement strand
AAGGGCGTGTCAGAAAATGTTCTTAAGCATATCAGAACAAGTGACAGAGTAAACGATTTCGTTCTGTATGAGAGTCCTGACGGAAAGAGTGATGTGCTGATTACACAGAAGGATATAAGAGAGGTTCAACTGGCAAAGGCTGCAATTTCTGCTGGAATCCGGATTATGATGAAGGAGCTTGGGCTGACCGAGGAGACTCTTGAGAAGGTTTCCATTGCAGGTGCCTTCGGAAGCTATATAAGAAACAGTAGTGCTATATCCCTTGGACTTCTTCCTGCAGTTCCAGAGGAGAAAATATATTCTCTGGGTAATTCCGCAGGAATCGGAGCATCCATGATGCTGCTGTCTGAAAAATCAGTAGAGATATCAGAGGCGGCAGCCAGAGATATTCAGCATATTGAACTTGCAAGCCGAAGCGATTTCCAGGATGAATACATGCTTGCAATGTCATTTTAAAAAATCGGAATGAGACACAAATTTAAGAAAAGCGACATTAAAGGAAAAGACATCTATGAATCGAGAAGAGATACTGGAATACCTAAGCACTAATGATCGGGACAAGCTGGATAAGCTCTTTGAAAGTGCAAGAAATATCAGAACTGAAATACAGGGGGACAAGATTTTTGCCTACGGATTTGTGTATTTCACAACCTACTGCAGGAACAACTGCAACTTCTGTTATTACAGGAATTCAAACAATATTGAAAGATACAGGAAGAACCACGACGAGATAATCGCCACAGCTGAGGCTCTCATACAGTCAGGAGTAAACCTTATAGATCTGACCATGGGTGAGGATCCGGAGTACATCAGGGAGGATTTCGCCTCTGTATGCTCTCTCATCCGCGAGATCAAAACAGGTAAAGACACACCGGTGATGATTTCACCGGGTGTGGTTGCTGACCGGGTAATCGATAATCTGGCAGATGCGGGCTGTGACTTCTTTGCTCTGTATCAGGAGACCCATAACAGGGAACTGTTTGACAGGCTGAGAGTAGGGCAGTCATACGATGAGAGAATGCATGCAAAGCTGTATGCAAGGGAAAAGGGCATGTATATTGAAGAAGGCCTTCTTGCCGGTGTAGGTGAAAGCGATGAGGATATCGCTGATTCTCTGATGATTATGGGAGAGATAGGTGCCAGACAGGTGAGAGTAATGAGTTTTGTTCCGCAGGAGGGAAGCCCTATGGAAAATCACGCAGAACCTGACCGCCTGAAGGAACTGGTTATCATAGCACTGATGAGACATCTTTATCCAAATGCACTGATACCCGCTTCTCTGGATGTTGACGGAATTTCCGGTCTTAAGGATCGTATCAATGCAGGTGCAAACCTGATCACATCAATAATCCCGCCAAGATCCGGATTTATGGGGGTTGCCCACAACACCATGGACGTTGATGAGGGCGGAAGAACCGTTGAGGAAGCTGCCTCCATTCTGAACGGTATGGGACTGAGAATCGCAACCACTGACGAGTACAAGGCATTTCTGGAAAAATAGGAGAAGAATATGAGGAAGAAAGTTGCTATTATAGGCGGCAAGCTGCAGGGACTGGAGGCTGTCCTCCTGTGCTCCCAGTGCGGCTACGAAAGCCTTCTGATAGATATTAATCCTGACGCGCTGGCCGGCTCATTAGCCGACCGGTTCGTTGTTTCTGACGTTATCAGACGGGACAGAGAGGCGATTGAGGCCATGGAAGAGGCGGATTTTGTGCTGCCTGCAAATGAGAATGCGGAGCTTCTGAAGGCAATATGCTCAATCTGTGATGAGAGAAACCTGAAGCTGGCTTTTGACAGGAATGCATACGAGATCAGCTGCAGTAAAATTAAATCTGACAGGCTCTTTGCAGAGCATAACATACCTGCACCGCGGTATTATCCGGAAGGTGAGGCACCTTACATAATCAAGCCTTCAGGCGAAAGCGGATCCAAGCATGTGCAGTATGCGGAAACCGCTGAGGATGTGGAAAAGTTCCTTGCAGTCTGCGATAATCCGGACATCTGGGTGATTCAGGAATACCTGACCGGACCTTCATATTCAATTGAGGTTATCGGATGTCCGGGAAATTACAGGACTTACGAGGTTACAAAAATCCACATGGACGATGCCTACGACTGCTGCAGAGTGAGCGCACCTGTAGACATTACGGCTGAAGAGGAAAAGGAACTGGGCGACATCGGAGTTAAGATTGCAGAGGTGCTAGGTCTCAGAGGCATCATGGACGTGGAGGTAATTCACCATAAGGGACAGATGCGTGTACTTGAGATAGACGCAAGACTTCCGAGCCAGACACCACTGGCGGTCCTTGCCAGCAGCGGAGTGAATTACATGGAGGAACTGGCTTCTATTGTTGAAAAATCAAGCTTTGATACACCGGAAAAACGTGATTTTCTGCCTGCGTCCTATGAGCACTACATGCGCAGAGACGGACGCCTTTTCCAGGGCGGAGAGGGATACCTGACAGAGGCAGGTAAGCTGTTCATAGGCGATAATCTGGAGTTCGTATGGGACTACGGCGGAGTCGCAGGACAGGATTTTTCTTCAATTTTTATCGTAAAAGGCGCTACAGAGGCGCAGCTTGAGGCACGGAGAGATGCCATCAGAGAAAAGCTAAAGATGTTACCATAAATGGTATAAATATTTTTATCAGCACAATATTGGCAATGGTATAATATTGGTAAAGACAGATGGAGGAATTTTCTTATATGGAGAGCTTTACAGTAACCCAAAAAGAGAGAATAAGTGAGCTTGGCGGCGGCCCGGAGCTGATGGAGCAGACCTTTGAAAGCAGCGAAGAAAGAAATAAGGCTTTCAGAGAGCTGGAAAAGAAGCTGGTAAGGGAGTGCAGGGCTGAAATCAGTAAGCTGGTGAACGAGAAGCATATGACCAGAACGGTTGAAACCGGCAGGATTCTCGAACAGTGGCTGATGGATGAGGGGTTCACCAAGGTCGTAACTCCGACTATCATTTCCAGGGAAATGCTTGCAAAGATGAGCATAGATGATTTCCATCATCTGTCTGAGCAGGTTTTCTGGCTGGACGGCAAGAAGTGTCTTAGACCTATGCTTGCACCGAACCTGTACGTTATGATGAGAGAGCTTCACAGGATTTCCAAGGAACCGGTGAAAATTTTCGAAATCGGCTCCTGCTTCCGAAAGGAATCACAGGGAGCACAGCATATGAATGAATTTACCATGCTGAACTGCGTGGAGCTTGCGCAGGTTAAGGACGGCGAGCAGAAACAGGAACTGGAGCGTCTTGCGAAGAAGGCTATGGAGGTTCTTGGAGTCTCCGAGGAAGAGTACGAAATTGTAGTGGAGGAATCTACTGTATACGGATTCACCTTCGATATTGAAATAAACGGCATGGAGGTTGCGTCCGGTGCTTACGGGCCACATGATCTGGATCCTGCCTGGGGAGTATTTGACACCTGGGTCGGAATCGGATTCGGAATTGAGAGACTTACAATGGCGTTAAACAAAGGTCACACCATTAAGAGATACGGCAAGAGCATTGCTTTTATCGACGGACAGCCTTTGAACGTTTAAGCAGATATCGGGCAGATATTTCAGCAGATAGAATTATTAGGATTGGGTACGGACACATGACAAGACTGACGACTGAGTGGGTAGAGCCCATGCTGACAGGCATGGAGGACTATAACAGAGTTCTGAAGTTCAGAACAGGTATGAATCTTTGCGAGCTGATGAAGAGAACCTTTAACTTTTCATGTGAATACGTTGACCGGATGAAGAAGGAAATCAGGGTTGGTGTCGTTCCTGTTACACAGGGAGAGGGCATCATCGGATGTTTCAGCGAATCCATTGCCGCAATTGTGGGCTCTATGGGTTTCAGTGCAGAAGTGATGACACACACTGACGTTGATGGAATATATGAAGCTTACGGCAGGAACTGCGACGTGCTGTTCATGGCAGACGACGACAGGTATCTTGCAGTAAACACCAACAGACATAAGACTTCTGACAACAATTATGCCACGGCACTGGGATACATTAAGGTGCTGGAGGCCATGAAGGAGATGGGGAAGGATTATGAGAAAAACATCAAGTGTCCTGTTCTGGTAATCGGACACGGGCTGGTCGGCAGTGAGGCGACAGAGATTCTTGACGAGATGGGTACTGAGTATTACGTCTATGACAGGAATCCCGAGGTTCAGGCAGGGGCTAAGCATCCTTTGCCGGAGAATCTTGCAATTGCTGACTTCAAGTACATATTGGATTTCACTAATGAAGGAGACTGGCTGAGTGCTGATCAGCTTGCAGAGGATGCATGCTATGCCAGCCCGGGGGTGCCATGCTCTTTAACCGAGGATGCCAGAGAGCTTCTTGGAGACAGAGCGGTATATGACAATCTGGAAATTGGCACAGCAGTTATGCTTGGCGAGGCTCTTTCAGAATAGGAAATACGGGGTGCGGATCAGATGGATCACATAGACTCTAAATCTATGCAGCCGGGTGAGACTCCCGGGCACCTCGCCATTTTTTTATCCGGAATTATCCGGAACTTTCAGATGCAGATTGTTTGAATGGAGATGGTAAAAATGATACAGATTGTTCTTTTAAGCGGATTTCTCGGAGCGGGAAAAACCACTCTGATGCAGAGACTTCTCAGCAGCTACGAGGATCACAAGATAGGTGTTATTATCAACGAATTCGGTGAGATAAACATCGATGCCAGGCTGGTAAGCCGGGATGGAATCGAGATGGCTGAGCTGTCCAACGGCTCTATTTTCTGTGCCTGCATCAAGGACAAATTTGTTGACGGACTCGTTGCAATGTCGAAGAAGGATATAGAGTATCTGTTTATTGAAGCATCCGGTCTTGCGGATCCTTCCAATATGGAGGATATTGTTGCCGGAATCAGGCGTGATACCAACGACAACTATATTCTGAAGGGAAATATCTGTGTCGTTGACGGAGTAAGCTTTCTGGATCTGGTTGAAATGCTTCCTGCACTTTCCAGACAGGTGCGACATGCAAACGGTGTAATTCTTAACAAGATGGATCTGATCGATGACGAGACATTCAGTGAAATCTGTGAAAAGATTGAGGAAATCAACCCTGCAGTCAAGGTATATGCAGCCAGTCACTGTGACGTAGATATTAAGAAGCTTGTTGACGAGCTTGCTCCTGCGATTGTGGGGAGCGAGGATACAACCAATACATATGAGTCCAGACCGAACACCTTCATAGTTCACGCTGATGAACCTGTTGAAAGGGAAAAGCTGGAACAGTTCCTGGAGGCAATCGCCGGAGACAGCTACCGCATAAAAGGTTTTGCTGTAACTACAGAGGGAACCCTAGAGGTGAGCGGTGTATCTACACACATTATATACACTCCGTGGGAGGGCGATGAAAAGACAGAAATCGTCGTTATTTCCGCGGTTGGCATACGGATGCTCAGCCTGATTACGAAGTATTCCGGAGAGATAATGGAAGGAAGGTTATACATCTGATGGGAGATAGCAAAAAACGTTACTACAGAAAGAATGTGGAACTTTTCATTCTTCTTGACAAGATGAAGCTCTGGCCGGCAAGAAGCGGAATACTCCACGGTATCAAAACCATAGAAAAGCATGGAAACCACGCTTTTATAACCACTCACTGCGGCGAGCAGATACAGATATACAATTCAAGAAATTCCAGGGCAGCCAGATGGCTGAGAAACAAATGGGCGGTAACTCCGTGCAAGAAATGCAAGGTGCCTGAATGGAAGCTGGAAAAGTATTCTAAGACCTTCTTCGATTCACACTACGGAAGTGACCTGCTGCACAAGTAGACGACGGAAAAGTGCAGAAAAGATTAAGAGAGGAAGAGAAATATGTATATTGAAATGGACTGTGCCTGCAAGGGTCGGAATCTGGATAAGCTTCTGCAGCCGCTTATACTGTGCATTCTTGCAGAAGGCGGTTCCATGCACGGATTTGCAATACTGAAGGAAATAGCAAAAAATAAACGCTTTGACGGCAAGGCTCCGGACGCTACCGGTGTATACCGGTATCTGAAAAAGATGGAGGGCTCAGGGCTGCTCGTATCAGAATGGGATATGGGCTCAGTAGACGAAAACGGAAAACCGAAAAGAGTTTTCACAATAACTGACAAGGGAAGAGCCTGCCTGGGGAACTGGGCTGTCGCACTGACCGACTACTGTGATTACATTTCCGGTCTGGTTGACTCAATCAATAAAAACTTATAAAGCAGGTGACATCACTAAGCAGCCCCGCGTCAGGCTTTTTAGTGATGTTTTATTTTAGTCTCAGGAGGTTTCAGATAAAATGAGGATCGGCATAGGAATCGACACAGGCGGCACATGTACTGACGCCGTGGTGTATAACTTTGAAGAAAAACGCATTCTGGCCAGTGCGAAGGCGTCGACCACGCGGGAGGATCTCTCAGTCGGCATAGAGGAGGCAATATCAAAACTCCCTGAGTCTTTGAGGGCTCAGGCGGAAGCAGTTGCCCTTTCAACAACACTTGCGACCAACGCATGTGTGGAGAACAAAGGCGGCAGAGGCAAGCTTTTCTTCTTCGGCGCAAATCCGGAAATTGTCAGACAGACGGGTGCGCAGTACGGTCTGACTGTCGACGAGAATCTGTTTTTTGTGGAAAGCAGAACCTGTCCAAACGGGTTTATTGAGAAGCAGCCGGACTGGGACGAGTTCCGGAAACAGCTGAAGGTGCAGCTTGTTAATACTGATGCGGTAGGCGTTGTGGAATTCTTTGCGCGCAGAACCGGAGCTGTACTGGAAAAGAAGGCAAGAGAAATAATAAAGGAGGAGTTCGACATACCTGTGGTATGCGGTCACGAGCTCTTTGATGAATATAATATAGTAAAGAGGGGCGCCAGCACACTGCTGAATGCAAGACTGCTGACTACTATTGACGAATTTATCGCTGCGGTAAAGGCGGCTATGGGAAGACTTGGCCTTGATGTTCCTTTCGTGATTGTCAGAAGTGACGGTAGTCTGATGAGTGAGGAATTCGCACGACTTTATCCTGTTGAAACTCTTTTATGCGGACCTGTAGCCAGTGTTATGGGAGCAGGTGAGCTTACCCGTGAACAGAACGCTCTGATCGTCGATATGGGTGGAACCACAACTGATATAGCCTTTGTTCAGGACGGAATACCAAGGAGAGCGGAAACCGGTGTACATATCGGAGGCTGGGATACATTTGTAAAAGGTCTTTTTGTTGACACCTTCGGTCTCGGGGGAGACAGTCTGATAACGGTGAATGAAAGCGGACGCATGGTTCTGTCCGGCGAGAGAGCAATACCTCTCTGCATGACAGCAGACAGGTACCCGGAGATTCTTCCTATGCTGGAGGAGAGCAAATCAAGCGTTTCTCTGTCATTTAACCAGAGAGAAGAAATCTATGTTGCACTGAAGCCCGTTGATCCGGATGCTCAATCTGCAGACAGGTATACAGACCGTGAGGTTGAGGTATGGCAGACACTGCACAATCACCCTATGAATCTAGGGCGACTGGGAATTGAACTGAACCGCAATGTATCATCAGCTTCTATTCAGAGACTTGTGCGTGAGGGAATCATCATGCGCTGCGGCGTGACTCCTACGGATGCAATGCATATTCTGGGCGACTTCGAAATGTACAGTAAGGAGGCCGCATACAGCGGGATATACAGACTTGCCCGTATGACAGGCATGGACGTGGAATCCTTTGCCCGTGAAATTTACAGGGCTGTTGAAAAGAAACTGTTCATTAATATAGGACGTATTCTGCTTGAGGAAAGATATAAGGAGTGGAGAAACACGGGAATATCGGATCAGCTGATGCAGATTATGGGAGATCTGTTTGAAGAATCTGAACGTGCAGGGGGTTTTGACGGCGAAGAGGCCGGTGTATCTCCTCAGACCGGTATGCGGGATTTCCTTAGACTGCAGCTGGGATGCAGCGCCGCACTGATCGGAGTCGGTGCGCCTACTCATGTGTTCCTCCCTGATGTAGGCAAAAAACTTGGTGCAAGAGTTATAATGCCTGAATATGCCGGTGTAGCTAATGCTCTGGGAGCAATCGTCGGCAATGTAGTGACAAGAACCACCCTGGAGGTAAACTTTGATCCTCTTAACGCTGTATACCTTCTCTTTGGTAAGGGCATAAGAGAATCCTTCGCATATCTGGGCGACGCAAAGGAACGGGCTAAGGAGCTTGTCTCAGAGAAGGCGAGAGAGGAAAACATCAGGCGCGGCGGCTCAGAGGACGTGAGGATATCATTTGAAGAGGAAGAAATATATGCTGATACCACTAATGGCCCGACCTTCTTAAGCTATAAGATAACGGCAGTGGCATCCGGGGATTATGAGCTTGGATGAGCCTTCGGACTGAGCTGCTCTGCAGATTAACCCTTAAAAAAAGAAAAAGCCTCCTTGATTATTATACTAATCCGGGAGGCTTATAATCAGTCTGCGCATTCTGCTCAAATTTTTATCTGCCCATCAGCTTGACCTGCTCTCTGTAGTCAATCAGGTTTTTCTTAAGAAGGTTCGGTGTATCCAGTGAGTATGGGCACATTTCTTTGCAATGGCCACAGTCGATGCAGCTGTCGATCTTTTCCATTTCTGCCTGGTACTCCTTACTCATATAGGAGTCAATCGGTGCACGTCTTATCATAAGGGACATGCGCGCGCAGTCGTTGATTTTGATGCCGGCAGGACAAGGCATGCAGTATCCGCAGCCGCGACAGAAGTCGCCGCACAGCTCTGCTCGTTCGGATTCGATGAAATCGATCATTTCAGCAGTCATTTCCGGAGGATTTTTTGCACATTCAATGAACTGATTCATTTCCTCCAGTCTCTGAACTCCCCAGATAGGAAGGACATTGTCATACTGATTAAGGAATGCGTATGCAGCATCAGCTCTTGTAATCAGTCCGCCGCTCATGGCTTTCATTGCGATGAAGCCCATATCCTTTTCCTTACACATCTGAACAAGTTCAAGCTCCTGCTCGCCGCTCAGGTAACAGAAAGGGAACTGGAGAGTTTCATAGAGTCCGCTTTCAACGGCTTCTCTTGCAACAGCAAGTCTGTGGTTGGTTATTCCGATATGTCTGATTTTTCCCTGAGCCTTTGCCTCCAGCATCGCCTCATATAAGCCGGTGCCGTCCCCGGGCTTAGGACAGAAGGCAGGATTATGGAACTGGTAGAGATCCAGGTAGTCTGTCTTCAGGTCGGTCAGACTCTTCTCCAGATGAGCCCAGAAGTCATCCGTATTATTGCACATTGTTTTGCTGGCGATGAAGACCTTGTCGCGAAGACCTCTGTCACAGATAGAAGCACCAAGCTTCTGTTCGCTGTCTGTGTAGAACCTTGCTGTATCGTAAAAGGTAATTCCGCTGTCATAGGCTGCCATTATAATGCGGTCAGCTTCCTCAAAAGATATTCTCTGAATCGGTAACGCACCGAACCCGTTTTTACTGGTTACTATTTCTGTTTTTCCTAATCTAACTTTACCCATTAAATCACCTCTGTCTATAACAATTTTTTTCCACGTGACTAGTGTATATTTTGGGGCTGGATTAGTCAATAAAAGTAACCTAAAATAAAAAGAAAAAATTTGAAAAAACTGTTGACATTATAGGCATGCAGTAGTATCTTATATGTAGTGATTAGCACTCGATGTAAATGAGTGCTAACAGACAAAAGCAAAGAAAGATTATAATAAACCAGTTGCAGAAGAGAGGTGAACGTATGGAATTAACAGAGAGAAAGCTGAAGATTTTACAGGCCATAATCACTGACTATGTAACATCTGCTGAACCTGTTGGGTCCAGAACACTCTCCAAGAAGTTTGACCTTGGAATAAGCCCGGCGACGATAAGAAATGAAATGAGTGACCTTGAAGACATGGGATACCTTACTCATCCTCATACGTCGGCCGGAAGAGTTCCTTCAGATAAAGCTTACAGATTATATGTAAACAACCTGATGGAGAAGCATGAGCTTTCCCAGAGGGAGAAAAATATAATCGCGGAGAAGCTGAGAAGTGATGTTCAAGAGTTTGATGAGACTATCAAACACGCGGCCAGAATTCTTTCAGAGATTACCAATCTGACATCCTTTGCACTGACACCCAGTCAGAGCGAAGATACGGTAAGATTCGTAAATCTGCTTCCGGTAGATCAGTCTACGGTTGTTCTGATGATTGTGGCTGAGAGCGGCAAAATCAGCAATACGGCATTAAGGATAAGAGTTCCTTATACTGAAGAAGGTCTGCAGCTGCTTGCAAAGAACATGACTTACACGTATAACGGAAAGAAGATTTCCGATGTGCTGACCAACAGGATGATATCCCATTTCGAGTCCGACATAGAGGCAATGAGCAAGCTTCAGGAAGACATCATGCCGAACTTTATGAAGACCCTTGAGGATATGCTGAATGTAAACCTTTATATGGATGGTCTTACAAATATTTTCGATATACCGGAGTACAACGATCTTGAAAAGGCAAAAAATTTCCTGACTATGCTTGATAAGAAAGAAGATCTTACAAGAAAGCTTCTTGAAAGAGAAGACGGGGTAATCGTTACTATCGGTGGAGAAAATGCTGATGATTCGATGAATGATTGTTCACTGATTACGGCAACCTACCATATAGACGGCAAGATGGTCGGCAAAATCGGAGTTATCGGACCGACAAGAATGAAATATGACGAAATTACATCAATTATGGAATATCTTACAGAAAATCTGAATGAGACATTTCAACTTGAATGTAAGGACGAATAAAGGAGAAGTATAGTGAACGAAGAATTAAAGAAAGACGAAATTAATACAGATGCTGAAGCTGAGGAAAAGGTAAAGGCTGAAGCTAAGGAAGCGGAAGAAGAAGCAGAAGCTGTTGATGCGGCAGATGCACCGACTGAAGCTGCTGAAGAAGATGAGGCTCTT
>JALENF010000064.1 GCA_022767945.1 Bacillota bacterium | reverse complement strand
GTGCCAAAGCCGTGTCCTTTTTGTTCTGTTACAGGAAATCCCTCCTTCATCTGCGGCTTCTTTCCGTAGGAATTGGCCAGACGAATCAGAAGTTTTTCCCCTTTCTGCATTATGCTCAGTTCTATAATGCGTGAGGCACTGTCCGGAGACATAACAGCGTGAAGAGAATTTTCCAGTGCGTTAGACAGAATCGAAGTGATATCCACATCCGAGATAGAAAGTTCCTCCGGAATATTCACTGTACAGGAAAAATTAATCTCATTTTCCTCAAAAGTCTCCCCATAAGAGGTAAGTATCATATTGACCATCTTGTTGCTGCAGTATTTCTTGGCAGTAGTATTTCGCGTGGTCTGTATGACCGTCTGAATATATTCCTGTGCTTCAGTCAGCTCACCCTTTTCAATAAAAATGGATACATTATTTAAAAAGTGCAGCATGTCATGCCGAAGCAGAGCTGCTGTCCTTTCATTCTGCTGCAGTGCCTTCACCTCTCGCTCTGACTGTTCCTGTCTCAGGCGCATAAGCATGTTACGTGATTCAATCTCCTGCTTCTCCTCGTACTGCCGGTAATATATGACGCAGAAAGACACGTAGTAAATACACAGCAGGAAAGGAACGAACTCCGAGATGATTATATTTCCTTCATACAGGAGATCTGTATATACTGTGGCAATGTAGTCAAACACATAATAGAATACAGGAACTATACCGAACATCAGCATGGCGCTTTTGTTTTCCCGGTCATAAAGTTTTGATATATACGGCACAATATAACGAATGACAAGAGGAAAAACCAGAACAACCGTTATAATGTAGGTGAGGTCCACCGCCCACGCCGGTGCATACAGATAATCGGGTATGGTTGACATCCAGTTGCTTACCTGGCAGCACAGATATGCCGTTGTTATTGCCATAATCGACTTCAGCATATCCTTGTGAAAAATCAAGACAAGCATCAGCAGGAGCGGAAGATGTGTAACCAGAGGGTAGAGGGAGACAACCTGTTCCAGACTCCCCGCCCTGATAAGCGCTGCCTGAAATATAGAATCACATATGCAGAAAAGAGCCAGTATAATAACATTCTTTCTGGTACATCTGACGTCTGCAATTGCAGCTGACACTGATACACCAAACAACAGTATCAATGTGTATCGGATTGCTTGTAATAACACGCTGCTCATATTAACTATACCTCTTTAAACATATAGGAAAAATAAAATTCTTCGAAGCTTTTCCCCATTCCCCTTGCCACCGGAATACGACATCCGCTTTTGGTCAGTATCTCCGACGCGGTAAAATAATCCACTGCAGGGATGTAGACCAGGTAACTGCGGTGGCATTTGAAAAATCCTTTTTCACAGTCCAGTATCTTCTCGAAGGACGACAGTGTTCCGTATGCCTCATGGATGCTTCCGTTGCTGAGGGTGAACATCACCTTCTTGTTCTGTGCCTCCACACATTCTATCTGATGAAGATAGATGTTCTGATATCCGGACGCTGTTCGAATCGTAATCGAATCCGGCTTTTCGTTAACAGACTCCACGCAGTCGTTCAGTACAGCGCACAGCTTCTCATAGGACACGGGCTTCAGAATATATCCGGACGCCTTCACGTCATAGGATTCAATGGCAAACTCCGAAGATGATGTCAGAAAAACAATCTTCGTATTCCGGTCACTTTCGCGTATCTCCCGAGCCACATCCATGCCGTTTAGCAGGGGCATTATGATGTCAAGCAGAATAATGTCTGTGTGCTCACGCTTGCAGTGTTCCAGCAGGCGGTCCCCGTTATCAAAACTTTCAGCGCAGACCTGCACCTTATTCTGAAGTGCCCACCTGGACACGGCTTCGTTTATATTTTGAAGGCAGAGGGCATCATCATCACAAATTGATATTTTAATCATTTTCCTCTCCTGTTTCTTTTATCTGATTGAATATATTTAATTATATTTAATTTCGCTCCAAACCTCAACGACATTTCTTTACATTTCGTTCCGCCAAACCGACAATTCGCGACGAGACACGTTTGACTTATCCTACATACTTTTCGCAATTCTCACTCTTTTCCCTGAAAAGGCTATGCCCAGTCTAATGATTGTTTCGACACCTTCATTCTGCATTTCCATATAGTAACGGCCGCCATCTCTCTGTTCGGAATGGAAATCTGGCAAAGATAAGTTCCGTCTGCCTGAAGCTCCTTCTGCAGTGCTTTCAGATATCCTGCCTCCAGCAACAGGCTGTATACATTGGCCGGTTCTTCACTGAGAGACCTGTAAACCACGTTCTGGTCTATTCTTGCAACGACTGACTCTCCC
>JALENF010000050.1 GCA_022767945.1 Bacillota bacterium | reverse complement strand
CCTCGAACACTCGCAGGGATTCAATCCGCATCCGAAAATGGGTTTTGCCCAGCCGCTTTCGCTGGGGTATACCGCCGCAGATGAAATCCTGGAGTTTGAAACTGTAGAGGATCTTCTTCCTGCTGATATTAAGGCATCAATCAGCGAAATTATGCCTCAGGGACTGACAATCAAAGCCTGCAGCCGTCTGAACGACGATGTGAAATCTCTTGCTGCAATCGTTGATGAGGCGGAGTATGTTGTAACCATGCCGGTTGAGAGCGACAGTGGTGATTTCAGACAGGTGCTGGCAGATTATCTTGCTCAGAGCAGTATCAAAGCTTACAAGAGACAGAAAAAAACCAAGACGATGGTCGAAGTCGATATCAGGAGTAAAATCAGAGATATACAGCTTGTTGATGGAGAATATCTTACACTGAAAATGATTCTCGATTGCGGAAGTACTTCAAACTTAAGTCCTGAACAGGTCATCGCATCTTTTATTGATTTCGCGAAGCTTAATGTGGAAAGATACGATGTTGAGGTAGAGAGAACAAAGATCAGCTTCGACAGAAAATTACATATTTAGCCATTTATGTCTTTTTTTACTTGACGACGCCTTGATGTAGATGTAAAATAATGGTAGCAATCCACACAATTATTTTATTATGAAAGGCATAATATGGACAAGTTTAACATGGAAAATCTGAAGGTTGCTGTAAATGCAGTAATTGACAGAAGCAAGAGGGATAAAAGAATATGGATAGCAGCGGCATCAGCAATAGTCCTGATAGTCGCTGTTCTGTTTTTTGGAAACTATGGGGAAAATGAAAAGCTGGTCATCACTTCACCTGAGGAGGACACTCTGCAGGTAGCTGACAGCCGGGATACTGCTGTTTCTGCAAAGATAATATACGTTGATATAAGCGGTGAGGTTAAGAACCAGGGAGTATACCAGGTTGCAGACGGAACCAGGCTGTTTGAGGTAATAGAAAAAGCCGGTGGGCTGACTTCCAATGCAAGCATAGAAAGCATAAACCAGGCTGAAGTTGTGACAGATGGACAGAAAATAATTGTACCAAATAAAGACGATTTCGTAACAGCCGGATCCGGTCAGAACCAGGGAAGTAAAGGCCTTATGGATAACGGTCTTGTCAATATAAATATTGCCGACCTTGACGGACTGCAGGAAATACCTGGTGTCGGCCCTGCAACAGCAGAGAAAATTATAGCCTACAGAAACAGCAACGGAAGCTTCAAAAGTAAGGAGGATCTGATGAATGTAAGCGGAATCGGCCAGAAAACCTTTGATAAAATTAAAGATATGATTACTGTGTAATTGTATATTTCAGCTGAAAATGGCAAGAATATCCTTGAGGTGAATTATATGTTTAGTCAAAAGAAGAGAGTTCCCTGGGGATGGATTGCCATAGTAATTGTACTCGCAGCCTTCGGTTTTCTTATGATTTTTGCTGCTTTGACCGATGATTCTGATCCGCAGGAAGGTGAAAACAACAATATGCCGCAGCAGAATGTGCAGTCTGATCAGGAGGATGATGCAAATACCGATAATGACGGTAATGGAGAGGAACTGTCTGCGCCGGCGTCTAAAATAACTCAGGAGTCATATTATCTGGTAAAAAACGATAATAATGTAGTCAGAGTATATTTTTATGATACCCATGGTCAATCAGTTGAGCTTGAGGAAACGGACATTATGTACGAAATTCTTTCGGAATCCGATCAGAAAAGGCTTGATGAAGGCATTCGTCTTTCTACACGGGAACAGCTCAACAAACTGATTATGGATTATGAAAGTTAGGTAAGGCTGTGAAAAGAAGAATTGTAAAGTGTCTGAGTGTTTTTGTACTTCTGGTTATTTTTATAGTGTGTGCAGGTATATTGTTTCCTGAGAATACAGTGATAACAACAGAGTCAGAAAATGTCGTTTCAGAACGCATTCTTGTTCCCTGTGGTAATTCTGTAGGAATACAGATGGATGTAAAAGGCGCACTGGTGGTTGGTACAACTCAGGATTGTGATGCTCAGATTGGAGACATGATTATCAGAGTCAACAACCAGAGGGTTAACAGCCCGGAGGAAGTTGCCGAAATTGTTTCTGAATCTGAGCAGACTGTCAAGGTGGAAGCAGTGAGAGATGGTGACCGGATCCAGTATGCTTTGACGCCATACTATGATGAGGGAAGCTCAGAATACAAGCTGGGGCTCTGGATAAAAGAAAAAATCGCAGGAATCGGAACTCTGACCTTCTATGATCCCAGAACTGATCGTTTTGTGGCCCTGGGGCACGGGATTTATGAGCCTGAAACCGGTACTCTCCTTGAGGTGGAGGAAGGAAAACTGCTTAATACAAATGTGGATCAGGTGAAAGTCGGCAAAAAAGGTGAACCGGGAGAGATTGGGGGGACAATATATAACTTTGAACATCCTCTTGGCAATGTAATTAAGAACACTGAGTTTGGAGTCTTCTGCACGGCAAATGATGATGGCGAAATAAACATAAATAACCCTATGGTAATGGCAACTCCCCGTCAGGTCAAAAAGGGTGATGCATATATCCTGACCACTGTGGACGGAACCAGAGTTGAGCGTTTTGATATTAAAATCACCAGGGTAAGACATCAGCGCAGTGCAACGAGCAAAAGTATGGAATTTCAGGTGACTGATGAAAGGCTTCTTGCCATAAGCGGCGGAATTGTACAGGGAATGAGCGGATCTCCCATTATTCAGAACGACAGGCTCGTGGGTGCCGTAACTCATGTGATGGTTAATGATCCGACGAGAGGATATGGTATTTTCATAGTGAATATGCTGGAGGGAATGGAACAGAAGACGAAAGGCAATACATGATTGCGTATTTGAACAAGGGAACGGCGGATAAGATTCTGCCGTTTTTTAATGTGCACTGAATCGTAAACCATTTGTATATACTTGACGAACTGAAATTAAACAGATATAATAAACGAAAACGGTCGTTAGCCTATAGCGGAAAATAGTATGAAAGGTGGAGATTTCCATGAGTAAAACATCAACAAAAGAAAGAATTCTGGAGGCTGCAATAGACTTATTTTCACAGAAGGGTTATGACGGAGTAGGAGTAGACCTGATTGCAGAGACTGCAGGAATCAAAGGCCCGTCGCTGTACAGGCATTTTAAGGGTAAGGAGGATATTCTCAACTCCATGATTGAAAAGGTAGAAGCATATTACCAGACCAATTTCGGTTCGGGAAGTAATCCGGGTAAAATTCCGGAGTCAATGCAGGAACTTGTAGAAATATCCTTTGAGAAAATAAATTTTACAATGCATGATGAAATACTTCAGAAAACAAGGAGAATTCTTGCTATGGAGCAGTTCAGAAATCCAACAATTGCACAATTGACTTCATGGCACCATGCGGATGGACTTCAGAATATGTTCAGCAGAATATTTAAAAAGATGATTGATAATAATGTAATGAAATCCTGCGATCCGGAACTGACTGCGCTGGAGTTTACTGCGCCTGTATCACTGCTGATTCATGTATACGACAGGCAGCCTGAGAGGGAAGCAGAGGTAATGACTAAAATAGAAAGCCATCTGACATGCTTTGCGGAAAACTATGCTTACAGACCGGAATAACAGGCAATATACAGGGGGACAGAGCTATGGCAATGTGGAACCCATGGAGAGGCTGTAAAAAATGCAGTGAGGGCTGCCTTCATTGCTACATACACAAGGGTGATGCCAAAAGAAACGTGGATACCGGCAATATTATTATGACGAAAGATTTCCGTAAACCTGTTGAGAAACTGAAAAACGGAAATTACAAAATGAAATCAGGTCTCGTGTACTTGTGCTTCTCCTCGGACTTTCTCATCGAAGAAGCGGATGAATGGAGAAATGAGTGCTGGCAAATGATTCGTGAACGTCAGGACTGCACATTTCTTTTCCTGACAAAACGCATAGAGCGGTTTATGTTCTGTATTCCTGATGACTGGAATGATGGATATGACAATGTAGTTGTGTGCTGTACCATAGAGAATCAGTCTAATGCAGACAGAAGACTTTCTCTGTTTCAGACCCTGCCGATCAGGCATAAGTGCATAACGGCACAGCCGCTGATTGAACATATAGACATTGAGAAGTATCTTGATGATATTGAACTTGTAGTTGTCGGAGGTGAGTCGGACTATTACGGAAGACCTCTTGATTATGACTGGGTACTGGATATAAGGGAGCAGTGCATAAGACAAAATGTGTCCTTTGAATTCAGACAGTGCGGCACACATTTTATTAAAGACGGGAAAATGTATAGGTTGCAGATAAAAGATTTATGTAGCCAGGCAAAAAAGGCCAGCATAGATTATTCTCGCACATAAATAAATCGAAGAAATTTCCTTCCCCGATGCTCTTATATTACCACATTTTAAAGAAAAAATAAAGTCTTGTATTATCACAAGTCAAGGTGTATTAAGTATTAGACGATAACGCACGTAATACAGAAGGAGGTAATACGAGATATGAAAAATATGAAAAATATGACTGCAAAAGTAAGCTGCTTCGCAAGGGCTTATCACCATAAGCATAATGATGTGCATATTTTTGATGATTATGCTGCAGAGCAGCTGTTAGGGGAAGAATACGATCAGATTGCACAGAATATGACCGGAGGTGTAAGTTTCTTTTTTCCGGAATTTAAGGGAACGCCTGAAGAAGGACTGAGGCTGATTGCTGACAGACAGCTTTCTCCGTCTGTACTGGCAAGAAGTGCCTACTGTGAAAAGATGCTTGATAATGAAAGGCGCTTAGGATGCAGGCAATACATTTTATTTGCCTCAGGGTATGACACATATTCCATCAGAAACGACGATGGAGAGCTTTCCGTATTTGAACTGGACCTGCCTGACATCCTGTCAGATAAGAGGGAACGGATAGAAAAGGCAGGCCTCAAAAGCAATGCGAATTATGTACCATGCGATCTTGCCACAGATTTATGGAAAGTGAAGCTGGAACTCCTTTTGCATGAGTGCGGATTTCTGATTTATGAACACCTGGACAACGGGGAAATGACAAAACAGTATTTTTCAGATTACAATAACGCCAACCCCGAACATGGGATGCAGGCACCTGAGGGTGTGGCCTACATCATGGCGGTAAGGACATAAACGAGGATTATATATGGATATCAGGCTCAACTACATAGAAGAAGGTAAGGGTGAACCGCTTGTTTTTCTTCATGGAAACGGAGAAAATCAGAGCTACTTTCGTAATCAGACGGCGTTTTTCAGCAGGTACTACAGGGTTATCGCTATCGATACCAGAGGACACGGCGACTCGCCCAGAGGAACTGCACCCTTTACGCTGGAACAATTCGCAGATGATCTCTATGCTTTTCTGAAAGAAAAGCAGATTATCAAAACCAACATCCTGGGATTCTCTGATGGTGGAAACACAGCACTTTATTTTGCCCTAAAGCATCCCGGTTATATTAATAAGCTTATATTAAATGGTGCGAATATATATCCGGGAGGAGTAAAAAGAAGTGCTCAGCTGCCAATCGAAATCGGATACAGAATAGTTTCAGCATTTGCAGACATTTCACCTAAGGCGAGGGCAAAGGCGGAGCTGCTGGGACTCATGGTAAACGAGCCCGATATATGTCCGGAGGAGCTTAAGAGAATAACCGTTCCCACCCTGGTAATTGCAGGAACAAGGGATATGATTACTAAAGAACATACGGAACTGATTCATAACAGTATTCCGGGAAGTAAAATTCATTATATTGAAGGTGACCATTTTATTGCAGCAAAATGCTCTGATGAATTTAACAGAGTTGTACTGGAGTTTCTGCAGAACAGTACCCGGTAGAAAGGAGAAACCATATGAACACGGAAAGCATGGGATGGATCAATATTTTCGGTCTGCTTATACTGGCATACTGGATTTTTTGGGTTTTGTTCTTTATCAGACCATCCATAAGTAAACGGATGGCGCTGGCCATCATACCAACTCTGCTGTTCCTGCTTAGCGGTATTACTATGGGCTACTGGCTCCTTGTCGCAGCAGGCGTACTTTTCGGAGCAAGCCACATATATGTAACCTGTCAAAACCGACTGAATGAGGAGAGTATGAAAAATGATATCTGAAATTGTAGCTGTGCAGTTGAAGAAAAAATTATATTGTGTTAGAATAAATCGTAATATTTTAAGTACGAGGTGAGGTAACAATGGTAACAAAAGACATAAAATATGTTGGTGTAAATGACCATCAGGTAGATCTGTTTGAGGGACATTTCGAGGTTGAGAATGGAATGGCCTATAATTCATATGTGATTATGGATGAGAAGATTGCAATCTTTGACACTGTAGATGCAAATTTCACAGATGAATGGCTGAACAATGTGGCGGCGGTTTTGGAAGGCCGCAAACCTGATTATCTGATTATTCAGCATATGGAACCGGATCATTCAGCAAATATTATGAATTTCATGGAGGTTTATCCTGAAACTACTGTTGTTGCTTCAGCGAAGGCATTTAAAATGATGGGCCAGTTCTTTGGTGAGAGCTTTGAAGCTAACAGACTTGTTGTAGGAGACAAGGATACATTATCTTTAGGTTCACATCAGCTTACTTTCTTCACAGCACCTATGGTGCACTGGCCTGAAGTAATAGTTACATACGATTCAACTGATAAAGTTCTGTTCTCAGCTGACGGATTCGGAAAATTCGGTGCGTTAGACGTTGAAGAAGACTGGGCATGTGAAGCAAGAAGATACTACTTCGGTATAGTAGGTAAGTATGGAGATCAGGTTCAGGCATTATTAAAAAAGCTTGCAGGTGCTGAGCTTAATGCAATTTGTCCTCTTCATGGTCCTATTCTTAAGGAAAACCTTGAGTATTATCTGGGACTATATCAGACATGGTCAACATATGATGTTGAATCAGAAGGTATCGTAATCTGCTACACTTCAGTATACGGTCACACTAAGGAAGCTGTTGAAATGCTTGCTGCAAAGCTTGAAGCAATGGGATGCCCTAAGGTTGCAGTAAACGATTTGGCTCGCTGTGATATGGCTGAGGCAGTAGAAGATGCATTCAGATACGGAAAGCTGGTTCTTGCAACTACTACATATAATAGCGAGATTTTCCCTTATATGAGAGAGTTCATCGCCTGCCTTGTTGAGCGTGGATACAAGAACAGAACGATTGGTCTTATGGAAAACGGTTCATGGGGTCCAATGGCTGCAAAGGTAATGAAGAAACTGTTGAAACCATGTAAGAATATTACATATACAGATACTACAGTTACAATTCTTTCTGCTCTTAACGATGAGAGCACAGCTGCAATTGATGCACTTGCTAAGGAGCTTTGTACAGAGTGCCAGGCAAACGCATGTGCATGCGGTGAAGCAAAGCCTATGAAGAAATATGTATGCCAGATTTGCGGATACGAATACGAAGGCGAATACCTGCCGGAAGACTATATCTGCCCTGTATGTCACAGAAGCGTTCCTGATTTCGTGGAAGTTTGCGAAGCAGAACCTGCAGCACCTTCCTCAAAGAACAAGTATGTATGCCAGATTTGCGGGTACGAATATGAGTGTGACGGAGAGCTTCCTGCTGACTTTACATGTCCTATATGCAAGCGTGGAGCTGAAGATTTCAAACTTGTAGAATAACAGGAGGTTTAATGGTTACTGAGGAACAGATCAAACGTATCAATGAGCTTGCAAGAAAGTCTAAAACAGCTGAAGGTCTGACAGATGCGGAGAAGGAAGAGCAGCAGATGCTACGTAGGATATACATTGATTCCTTTAAGGCTAATCTAAGAGCTCAGCTTGATAATATTGAGTTTGTCGACGATGACAAAAAAGTTAGATAAACCGATATCTGGAAGGGTGGTTTTGTTAAAAAATTCACCCTTTTTTATGTTTTATTGTTTTAATTCACACAAATGATGGTATAATATAAAACGTTAGAATTTTAAACATAGGAGATATAACTTAGATGAGAAAGGTATATTTAGACTACTCAGCAACTACACCGGTTAAGGATGAAGTACTTCAGGAAATGATTCCTTACTTCACACAGAACTTCGGAAACCCTTCAAGCTTATATACTTTAGGACTTGAGGCGAAGGCCGCTCTGGACAAGGCGAGAGAGCAGGTTGCAGGTTTGATTAACGCAGATGCGAAGGAAGTGTTCTTTACAGGCTGCGGAAGTGAAGCTGACAACTGGGCACTTACCGGTGTGGCAAATGCTTTAAAAGATAAAGGAAATCACATTATCACAACTAAAATTGAGCATCATGCAATGCTTCACACATGCGAATTTCTGGAAAAGAACGGTTACGAGGTTACATATCTTGATGTGGAAGCCGACGGAACTGTCAGACCTGAAACTCTTGAAGCTGCGATTACAGATAAGACAATCCTTATCAGTGTTATGTTCGTTAACAATGAAGTAGGTACAATCGAACCCATTAAGGAACTTGCAGCCATTGCCAAGAAACACAAGATTCTTTTCCATACAGATGCTGTTCAGGCACTGGCTAACGTACCTATCGATGTAAAAGACCTGGGTATAGATTTGATGTCCATGTCTGCTCACAAGATTTACGGACCTAAGGGTGTTGGCGCGATGTTTATGAGAAAAGGACTGAGACTTCCTAGCTTTATTCACGGTGGTGCTCAGGAGATGGGCAGACGTGCCGGCACGGAAAACCTTGCCGGTATTGTCGGTTTTGGTAAGGCTGCAGAAATGGCAAGAGAAAACCTTGAAAACCATATCAAACACTGCTCCGAGCTGAGAAACTATCTGGTTGAAAGAGTAACATCCGAAATTCCTGATACTTTCGTAAACGGAAGCATGGAGCACAGACATCCGGGAAATGCAAACATCACTTTTAAATATATTGAAGGAGAATCCATTCTGCTTCTGTTAGACTACAAGGGTATTTCAGTGTCAACAGGTTCAGCCTGCTCATCAAAGTCACTGAAGCCTTCCCACGTGCTTGAAGCACTGGGTGTTCCTGTGGAGATGATTCACGGAACTGTCAGATTCACAGTTGGAGATTTTACAACGAAAGAAGATATAGACTATGTAGTAGACAGCCTGAAGGAAGTTGTTGAAAAGCTTAGACAGCTGTCACCTGTAAACGAAGAGAAAGGTTGGTAAAAAACAATGGGATTATATAACGATAAAGTAATGGATCATTTCATGAACCCAAGAAATGTTGGAGAAATAGAAAATCCTGATGGACAGGGTACATATGGCAGCCCTGTATGCGGTGATATGATGCAGATTCAGATTAAGGTTGAGAATGATGTAATCACAGATGCAAAGTTTAAGACTTTCGGCTGCGGAAGTGCTATCGCATCATCCAGCATGGCTACGGAAATGATTATCGGAAAGACTATCGATGAAGCACTTGAAATATCCAACAAGCAGATTATCGATGAATTAGGCGGTCTTCCACCGGTTAAAGTACACTGTTCAGTTCTTGCTGACCATGCAATCAAGTGTGCCATCTATGACTATGCAGAAAAGAATGGCAAGACTTATGCAGGGTTAGAAGGATTCGACCCGAATGCAGATGAGGACGATCATGACGAGATTATCGAAGAATAAAGTAGTTTTAGGTCTTAGCGGTGGGGTAGACAGCTCTACCGCTGCTTTATTATTAAAAGAAAAAGGTATGGAAGTCATCGGGTTTTATTTCGATGTCTCAGGTGACAATGCCGAAGGAGCACAGGCTGCAGCTGATCTTGCAGAACGCCTGGGCATAAAGTTTATCAAAGCTGATGTATCCCGTGAGTTCGAGCAGATTGTTATCAGAAACTTCTGTGTCGAATACAGCTGTGGGCACACGCCGAATCCATGCGTCATATGCAATCCGAACATCAAGTTTAAGAAGCTCATCGAGATTGCAGACAGAGAGGGAGCCTATTATATTGCAACGGGACATTATGCCCGCATACATCATGATGAGACGAATGAACTGTATTATGTGAGAAAGGGCGCAAACGAAAGAAAAGACCAGTCGTACATGCTCTACAGGCTTGGACAGGACGTCCTTTCCAGGCTGATCTTCCCACTTGGGGGTTTTGATGACAAGGAGAAGACCAGAGAAATGGCAAGAGACTTCGGACTTCCAAATGCAGAAACGGCTGACAGTCAGGAAATCTGCTTTATCGATGAGACGCAGGAGAGCTACCAGGAATTCCTGACTCGAAAAGGTTACAAATGTAAGGAAGGTGATTTCGTCGATGCTGACGGCAATGTTTTAGGCAGACACAAGGGCATTATGAATTTCACCATCGGACAGAGAAAGGGTCTGGGCATTGCCCTTGGAAAGCCGGCGTTTGTAACTGAAATTAATCCTGAGAATAATCAGGTTACACTTGGCAGCAACGATGACCTGTTCAAACGTGATGTTTATTCCATTGAAAACGTTTTTGCTGACGGCACAGTGCTCGCAGAAGGTGAGAGCCTGCAGGTCAGGGCGAAGATTCGCTACACATCAAAACCTGCAGAGGCGGTTATCACCGTCGCAGGCGAAGGTCGTATCTTAACAAGTTTCAGTGAACCGCAGAGAGCGGCAACACCGGGACAGTCCATAGTCTTTTATGTGGATGATTATGTAATAGGCGGAGGCTTTATCGACTGAATATTTAATCTGTGAACACTCCATAATAATCCTGAAAGGAGTGTGTGAGATGAACAGCTTTTTGAAAGACGCTGCCATGCTTGCAGCTATTGGAACTGTCGGATTTTGTGCCTATAAATGCATGTCTCCCGATGACAAGCGTAAGATATCGAGAGATGTCAAGCGTACTATGGAAGACATGTGTGATGTGAGACAGGACATGACCAGAATGGCTGGCACAATCAAAGACACCTTTTAAAAATTCGGGGCGAGTAATTCGCCCCATTTGTTTTTGTAGTCACTGAAACTTTTTGATCAGTCAGAGTGTCTAAAATAGTAGAGTTATTCTATTGTAGCTTTATTTTGGTACAGAGATAAGATAGAATGGTCTAGGAAGAAAATATAATTTTTGGAGGACTAAGTATGAATGAGACAAAAGGAGTAAGTTCATTTTCATTACACGTTTTGGCAATGATCCTGATGTTGTGTGACCATCTTTGGGCTACATTATTTCCGGCTCAGGAATGGCTGACCTGCATAGGAAGAATAGCATTCCCGATTTTTGCATTCATGATTGTTGAAGGGTATTTTCATACATCTAATATACGTAAGTATTTGAGAAGGCTGTTTATGTTCGCTGTTATCTCGGAAATACCATTTAACCTGATTTATGGAAGTTCTATTATCTATCCGTTTCACCAGAACGTTCTATGGACTTTTCTGATTGCGTTATTATCCATAGTTGTAATTGAGAAAGCCAGAGCTACGAAAAAATGGTGGATATTTGCACCAGCTGCAATTGTTACAGTTGGCTTTGATTTCCTGCTTGGCACTTTTGCAATGGTCGACTACTTTGGAGCAGGAATACTTACTGTTCTTGTTTTTTACTTTTTCCATGGCAGGAAATGGTGGTGCTTTCTTGGACAGTTTGTTTGTCTTGCTTACATAAACCTTGAAATACTCGGTGGATACTATTATCCTGTGAACATAGGAGAATATGAATTGCAGATTGTACAGCAGGGTTTTGCATTGCTGGCTTTGATACCAATCTGGTTATATCGCGGAAGACAGGGTCATCACTCAAAAGTGTTCCGGTATATCTGCTATGCATTCTACCCGGTACATCTGCTGCTACTGTATTTTGTATGGCAGGCAGTAGTGTAGGCTTTATTGGGGAATTTGACATTATGGAAGCAGATGTATTGCGGAAAAAAGAAAAGAACTGGGACTGACTTGAACTTGTTGCATTGATTTATGGCGATGGACAATGCAGGAGTGGTTGTATTCAGGATTATGAAAACGGAAATGCGCCTGTTTAAAATAAATATGTTTACTACATTTCAGTTGAATTCTGCAAGTAGGCATGAGTTTTACAATGGATCGGCGGTAAAAAGCCGGTCCATTTTTTAGTATCTCAAGTTTATAATTCGGATACATATAAGCCCTATTCCATCGTTTGAAAATAATATCAAAACTCCCAAAAACATAGACAAATTAAGGCTTATATGATACAATTTATAGATATTGCGGATTATAAAAGATATATAAATAATTAATTTCAAGAGGAGATTAAATACATGGAGAAGCTAGGCTTAAACCAAATCAGACAGATGTTCAGAGACTTTTATGTAAGCAAAGAGCATTACCCCGGAAAGAGTGCCTCACTGGTACCTCAGAATGACAAATCACTGCTGATTATCAATTCAGGTATGGCACCTCTTAAACCATATTTTGCAGGAGTGGAGACCCCACCGGCAAAGAGAATGACAACATGTCAGAAATGTATCAGAACCGGTGATATTGATAATGTCGGTATTACATCCAGACACGGTACATTCTTTGAAATGCTGGGTAATTTCTCATTTGGAGACTATTTTAAAGAGCAGTCTCTTAACTGGGGATGGGAATTCATTACAGAGCACCTTAAAATGCCAAAGGAAAAAATATGGGCTACAGTATATGAGGATGACGACGAGGCTGTGGAAATCTGGAAGAAAATCGGACTTCCTGAGGAAAGAATCGTAAGACTGGGAAAGGATGACAACTTCTGGGAAATCGGCCTTGGACCATGCGGACCATGTTCAGAAATATACTTCGACAGAGGGGAAGAGTACGGATGCGGCAGTCCTGACTGCAAGCCCGGATGCGACTGCGACAGATATCTGGAGTTCTGGAACCATGTATTCACCCAGTTCTCAAGAGAAGAAGACGGCTCATACAGCAACCTTGAACATCCTAACATCGATACAGGTATGGGTCTTGAGAGAATCGCCTGTATCATGCAGGGCGTAGATTCCATATTCGATATCGATACTATCAGGTATATACTGGACGGAGTAGTTGACAAGTGCGGAGTTGAATATAGGGATGGAGCTGCGAAGACAGACATATCTATCAGAATTATCACTGACCATCTGAGATCAATGGTATTCATGATTGCAGACCAGATTACACCTTCCAACGAAGGAAGAGGATACGTTCTGAGGAGAATTATCAGAAGAGCGTCCAGACACGGAAAGCTTCTGGGAATTAAGGGTAATTTCCTTGTAGAACTGTCAAACAAGGTTATCGAAGTTTCAGGTGAAGCTTATCCTGAACTTGTTGAAAAGAAGGATTACATCCAGACAATAATTGCCAAGGAAGAAGAAAGATTTGCAGCCACACTTGATCAGGGAAGTGCAATTCTTAATGAATACCTGGATGAGCTTAAGGCAAAGGGAGAAAAGACGCTTTCGGGAGACAAGCTGTTCAAGCTGTACGACACATATGGATTCCCAAGAGAGCTGACAGAGGAAATCATCGCAGAAGAGGGCTTTGATGCAGACGTCGAAGGTTTTGATGCATGCATGCAGGCTCAGAAGGAAGCTGCAAGGGCAGGCAGAAAGGACACCTCAGATGAAGCGTGGAAGGATGCAGTTGCTGTAGATGTTCCGGAAACCCTGTTTGTAGGATATGATACTTTGACAGCAGAGGCTGAAGTGCTTGCAATTTACGAAGGCAGCCCTGCAGAAAAGGTGGAGGCAGGCAAGGAGGCAATCGTTTACCTTGACAGAACTCCTTTCTATGCAGAGGGCGGCGGACAGGCGTCGGATAACGGAATTATGTCAACCGAATCATGCAGGGCTAAGGTTGTTTCCGTAGAAAAGACAAAGGGAATTTTTGCCCACAGGGTTCTGATTGAGGAAGGAACTCTGGAGGTTGGAAATAAAGTAAGCTGTCAGGTTAACGCAGCTAAGAGAAATGCAACAGCAAGAAACCACACAGCTACACATCTGCTTCAGAAGGCTTTACAGACAGTAGTAGGCAGTCACATTGAACAGGCAGGCTCAAGTGTGAACGAGAACTCACTGAGATTTGACTTCAGTCACTTCGAGGCGGTAAGCAGGGAACAGCTGGCTGAAGTGGAAAGAATATTAAACGAAAAGATCCTCGAGTTCTTACCTGTAGAGACATGTGAAACTTCTATGAAGGAAGCTGAGGCAATGGGTGCTATGGCTCTGTTCGGAGAAAAGTACGGAGACATGGTAAGAGTTGTAAACTGCGGAGGATGGAGCATCGAGCTTTGCGGCGGTACGCATGTTTCTAACATCGGTCAGATAGGTGTATTCAAGATTGTTTCCGAATCCGGTGTTGCTTCGGGTGTAAGAAGAATAGAAGCTGTAACAGGTACGGGAGTGCTTCAGAGGGCTGTGGAAGCTGAGAAGACTGTTGCGCAGGTTGCGGAGGTTCTTAAGGCAAACACCTCTGCCGTGGTTCAGAAAGCGACTGCGGTTACTGAAGAACTTAAAGACGTAAAGAAAGAACTGGAAGACTTCAAGAAGGCAGCTATGGGCTCTGAGGTCGGCGATATGGTCAAGTCTGCAAAGGAAATCAACGGAGTGAAGCTTGTATGCAGGGAATTTGCCGATTACAACATAAACGACCTGAGAGGACTTTCAGACGATATCAAAGCTGAATATAAGGGAATAGTTATGGTTCTTGCAACAGTAAACGGACCTAAGGTTACATTCCTTGTATCAGTTACTGATGACCTTGTAGAAAAAGGAATACACGCAGGAAATATGATCAAGCAGATTGCAGCTGCGGCAGGCGGCGGCGGTGGCGGAAAAGCGGACATGGCACAGGCCGGAGCTAAGGATCCGTCAAAGATAAATGACGCATTTGCAGTTGCAGAGAAACTGTTATCATAGTATAATAGAATTAAGTTATTTAGCAGAATGGGGGATTAACCATGGAAAGAAAAACAATAATGTTCGACGCATCCAGAACACAGCAGAAGACGACTAAGGAAATTCTGGCGGAAGTATATGCTGCCCTGGAGGAAAGAGGCTATAATGGAATAGACCAGATGGTGGGCTATATTCTTTCAGGGGATCCTTCATATATTACAAGCCACAACAATGCGAGGAACATGATCAGCCGCATTGACAGAGATGACCTTGTAGAAGAAATCCTGAGGGATTATCTGGGAAAATAACAAACTAAGTAAGTGAACGACAGGCTAGGGGTGCATATTTTATATGAAACTCTTGTCTGTCGTGTTTTAGTTTAAAGGAGTAACTTGAACATAATGAGAAAAATAGCACTTGACGTAGGAGATAAGACTGTAGGTATCGCATTAAGTGACGAACTTGGCATTACTGCACAGGGTCTTATGACGCTGGAAAGGGTAGGAATAAGAAAAGACACAACTAAGATTCTGGATCTGGTAAAGGAATACAACTGTGATACTATTGTTATCGGACTCCCTAAGAAGCTTGACGGCACTGACAGCATTCAGACAGAGAAGGTTTATGAATTCAGAACTATGCTTGAAAATAAAATGAGAAGCACAGGTATGAAGGACATAGACGTGGTATGGCAGGATGAAAGACTGACAACTGTTATGGCTGAGAGGGTTTTGATAGAAGCTGATGTCAGCAGAAAAAAGAGAAAAGAAGTAATAGATAAGCAGGCAGCTGTTCTTATTATGCAGAGCTATCTTGATACAATCAGATAAAGTATATAATTAATATAAATAACAAGAGGTTTAGTTTATCGGAGGTTTTATTGATGAAAAAAATAGGAATTATCATGGGAAGTGCAAGTGACCTTCCTGCAGTTGAAAAGGCTATGACAACTCTGGATCAGTTTGAGGTTCCATACGAGGTTCATGTGTATTCAGCTCACAGAACGCCGGCCGAGGTTAAGGAGTTTACTTTAGAGGCAAGAGAAAAGGGATTTGGTGCCATCATTGCCGCAGCGGGAAAAGCAGCCCATCTTGCAGGAGCAATTGCCGCAAGTACAACCCTTCCTGTTATCGGTATTCCGGTTAAGGGTTCATTCCAGGATGGTATGGATGCACTGCTGTCCACAGTTCAGATGCCGGGAGGAATTCCTGTTGCAACAGTTGCAGTTAACGGCAGCGAAAATGCAGCTCTTCTTGCAATCCAGATGCTTGCCATCGAGGATAAGGAGCTGGCTGACAAGCTTGATGCACAGAGAAAAGCAGCAGCTGAAAAGGTTTTAGCGGAAAACAAAGAAATCGAAGATAAATATAATAAATAAACACAAAGAGGAGAACTGAAATGGGAAAAAGTTTTAGC
>JALENF010000029.1 GCA_022767945.1 Bacillota bacterium | reverse complement strand
GGTATATTGAACATTTTAGAAATTTTAGCATTATTTTTGTAATGCTAAAAATAATACTTATTTTTCATCTCAGGTGCAGGTTTCACACCTTGATTATTGTATTTTCAGGGTATTTATGCTATAATCTGTTTGGTATAATTTACGTATATACATAAATAATTTTCTAAATCTGACAAATTGATGGTAAGGAGTGCAGCAAATGAAGAATTTCATCATTCCAAGCAGCAGTACACCGGACAACGATGGTCTGTCGGATTATCTGGACCAGTCCGTGGAAGCCTTTTCAGAATTGTGTGACATTCCGGTCACCTTTTTCAATGCCAATCATGAAATAGTTCACGAATATAAGGAGGCTGAAAAAATCTGCAGCATTTTCAACGTATACTGTGACAGCTGCGGTCCATGCAGACAGAAAATTGCATCTGCAGGTGAATTTGCATCCCGCCTCGGCGAGCCATATATTTTTCTCTGCAAATCGAGACTGACCAATATTTCCGTTGCACTGATGATTGACGGTAAATTTTCCGGCTATTTTGTTGCCGGACCTATTGTCATGGGGAAGCTTAAGAATTCCGTTATCGAAAACTTTTCAGAGCTGAATCATCTGAACGGCCCCGCTGAAGCGTTTGCAAGGATGTATGCAAGCAAAATGAAAGCCTATGACCCTACGAGCGTAACCAGACTTTCCATACTTCTTTACAACAGCATAGTCACCAGTATTTCACGTAACAGTGAATACCAGGCTCTACGCTCCAGCAACAGTGACCAGAACAGCATCAACCTTGCAATACAGAGCAGAAAAAGGGCCAATCTTCCAATTGAGTATCCTTACGAACTGGAAAAGGATCTGATTGATTCGGTCATATCCGGGCAGACAGAACTCGCCGTAGAGAATACGGCCAAGCTGATAAACGCCTTTTCCATTATGGAGGCCGGTGATATAGACGGAATAAAGAACAATATCATATGGCTGCTTGCCATAATCATACGTTCCGCTACAGAGAGCGACAATAACATTGAGCAGATACTGGATACCGATTTCGACATAATCAACCGGCTGCACAATATAGATACACTGCCGGAAATGCTGGATCTGTCAAAATCTCTTGTAGAGACGATAACCAAGAACATGCTTTCTTCTATATATAACGGCAACTCACAGGTTATCACACGTGCGCTCAGGTACATAAACAGGAACTACAAGGATAAGATTACTCTGAAGGATATCGAGTCAAACCTTCATATTAATGCTTCATATTTTTCCACACTGTTCAAACAGGAAATGGGCATGACCTTCACAGACTACCTGAACTCACTGAAGATACAGTACGCATGCTCGCTGCTGGAAAATACTAATCTGAGCATTATAGATGTTTCACTTTCTGCCGGTTTTGACGACCAGAGCTATTTCACCAAGGTTTTCAAGAAGGTCAAGGGCGTCACACCTAAAGCCTGGAAATCTCAGCACATGGAAGAGCATCTGAAAAGAGAAGAGTAAAAAAATAACCACCTGAAAAAAAAGTATAGCCCGCGTCTCTGCAGGCTATACTTTTTAATTATTAACTTTAACTATGAAGTACGTCTTTTTAAATTAAGCTTCCATTTCTCTTAGAGCAGCTTCCTGTTCTAATCTTCTTTCTTCCAGAATCTTTTCATATTCTTCATCTGTCATTTCTTCCATAGTGAATCCGATGAAGCCGTATATGATTGATACCAGTGGGTTAATGTAGTTAAGTACTGCATATCTAGCGTACTGGATAGTATTAACTCCCAGGAATCCTGTCATTGTAGCTCCGCAAACGTTCCATGGAATCAGCGGTGATGTCAGAGTAGCTGAGTCTTCCAGACATCTTGACAGGTTCTTTGCCTTTAGCTTTCTGTCTTCAAACGCAGTCTTGTACATTCTTCCTGGAAGGATGATTGCAAGATACTGGTCTGCACAAAGCAGATTTACGAAGATACATGTGAAGATTGTAGTAAGAACAAGAAGTCCTCTGGTCTTGGCAACCTTAAGAATTCCGTCTGCAAGCTGACCAAGCATACCGGTTGATTCAAGCACTCCGGAGAATGACATGGAGCAAAGTACGATTGATACTGTCCATAACATTCCGTCGAAGCCACCGCCTCCGATGATGCTTCCTACTGTGTAATCATCAGTTAACTGAACTTCGCTGATTGATTCATAACCATAGTGCATGATGCTGAAGTGATCAACGAATGGGATTCCCTGTACGAACAGCATACAGATGTTACCCATGATTACACCTGCAAACATTGCAGGAAGTGCAGGAATCTTGAAGATGATTGCTGCTAGCAGGAAGATTACAGGAAGCAGAAGGAATATGCTTACTGTAAATTCATTCTGAATTTCAGCCTGAATGATGTCCTTCATTTCAATTGTAACTCCGCTGTCTGCAGCAGCTTTTCTGCCAAGCACGAAGAATACTACAAGTGCGATTAGGTACGATGGTGTTACAGTAAATACCATATGACGAATATGGTCAAACACGTTTGAACCGGATACGGCTGGTGCCAGGTTGGTTGTATCTGATAATGGGGACATCTTGTCTCCGAAGTATGAACCAGATACTACAGCACCTGCAGTCATTGCAGGGTTGATACCCAGACCTACGGAAATACCGATCATTGCAACACCGATAGTACCTGCAACTGTGTATGAGCTTCCGATACAAAGTGATACGATTGAACATAACAGACATGCAGTTACCAGGAAGATTGATGGATTGATAATATCCAATCCGTAATAAATCATTGTAGGAATGATTCCGCCTGCTTTCCAGGTAGCCTGTAACAGACCTACCATAAGCAGGATCAGGTTAGCCTGCATAGAGCGGCTGATACCATTGATCATGCTCTTTTCCATATAGGACCATTTCCAACCATTAATTGCACCAACTATAGCAACTAATGCCGCTGATAGGATTAGAGGCATGTGAGCTTCGCCATAGCTGAAGAAAATGGAGTAGAAAATTGAGCCTAAAGTGAATATTACGCAAATAAACACTTGCCAAATAGGAACTTTTTTACCCATAGCTTCCCTTATGCAAATAACTTATAGGGATATTACCTGCATTTTTCCTTTCTTTCAGTTTAAAGTCAATAATTTCGTTTGTTTTTAAAAAATTTTT
>JALENF010000165.1 GCA_022767945.1 Bacillota bacterium | reverse complement strand
TAGTAGATGATGGTGGAGAACCTCATATCGCACTTATTCTGGCAGCAGCTTTTGCAGCAATCATTGGTGGTATCAATGGTTGGAAATGGGCTTATATGGAACAGGCAATCCTTGCTTCCATTAACAGATCCATGCAGGCTTGCTTAATTCTGGCTATCGTTGGTGCAATGATTGCATCTTGGATGGCAGCAGGAACTATTCCTTCAATGATGTACTTTGGTATTAAGGTTATCAGCCCTAAAGTATTCTTGGTTACAGCTTGTATCCTTTGTTCCATCGTTTCATTGGCAACTGGTTCATCTTGGTCAACTGCAGGTTCCATGGGTGTTGCACTTATCGGTGTAGGTGTAGCTCTTGGATTCCCTGAAGCAATGACAGCAGGCGCTGTAGTATCAGGCGCTTACTTCGGTGACAAGATGTCCCCATTATCAGACACAACTAATCTGGCTCCAGCTATGGCAGGTGCTAAACTGTTTGATCACATCAAGCACATGATTTATACAACTGGTACATCACTTGTAATTGCACTAGTTGCATACGCTATTATGGGCTTCATGTATTCTTCAAACAATACTCCAGACATGAGTACTCTGGATGAAATCACAGTATTTATTCAGGGTTCATCTAAGGTAAGCCTAGTTGCTTTAATTCCACCAATCTTTGTAATCGCTGCAGTAGCTCTTAAGCTTCCAGCAATTCCAGCTCTTATCGGTGGCGTATTTATCGGAGTACCATTCATGTTCTGGAACTCAGCTGCAGTTGAAGCAGCTCAGGGTCTTCCTCTAAAGAACTGTATCTTCACTACATTAAACAATGGTATTTCAATGGCATCAGTTCCTGATGACGCATCAATGATTATTACTAAGCTTGCTGATTTACTGTCATCTGACGGTGTTCAGGGAATGTTCTGTACAATTTCCATCATCCTGTTCGCTATGTGCTTCGGCGGTATCGTAGATGCTACAGGCGTTATGGGTACATTCGCAGGAATGTTACTGAAGTTTGCAAAGGGCAGAGGCGGATTAGTACTTGCTACTGAGTTCTCATGCTTAGTTGTTAATGCAATCTGCTGTGACCAGTACTTATCACTAGTACTTCCTGGAAGAATGTTCAAGGAAGCATTTGAAGATATGAAGTTAGCTCCAAAGAACCTATCAAGATGTCTGGAAGACAGTGGTACAATTACATCCAACTTCTTCCCTTGGAATACTTGCGGAGCTACAATGAGAAACTTCTTAGGCGTAGACAGCTCATACATTCCATTTGCAATTCTTAACTGGTTGAATCCATTAGTATCAATCTTCTTCGGATTCACAGGCATCACAATGGTTAAGATGACAGACGAAGAATATGCAAGAGTTCTTGAAGAAAGAGAAAAAGAAAAGGAAGCAGTTCTGAAGACTCTAGAAGCATAATCTTAAATATTCGTAATCTAATAATATCGTGTAGATAAACGAAAAAATTATCACTTGTATGAATACAAAGACCCGACCCCTCGGCTCAGCCGAGGGGTTTTAAATGATTGTAGAAGGAGTAACAGAAAGAGATGAAAAAAGGGCTGATTATGGAAGGCGGTGCCATGAGAGGTATGTTTACCGCCGGCGTAATAGATGTAATGATGGAAAACGAGATTGAATTTGACGGTGCTGTGGGTGTATCTGCAGGTGCGGCGTTTGGATGCAACTATAAATCACATCAGATCGGACGAGTGATAAGATATAACAGGAAATACTGTAATGACAAACGTTTTGCGGGTATGGGAAGCCTGCTTAGAACAGGAAATCTGTTTAATACTGAGTTTGCTTACGGTGAAGTTCCTTTGAAATATGATGTTTTCGACTTTGATACATATGAGAAAAACCCTATGGAATTTTATGTGGTATGCACCGATGTAGAAACAGGAAAGGCCGTATACCACAGGTATGAGGGCCTTAATGATTACGGTTTCGACTGGATAAGAGCATCAGCATCACTTCCTTTGGTATCACAGATTGTAGAAATAGATGGAATGAAGCTGCTGGATGGGGGAATGGCTGATTCCATTCCAATCAGATTTTTTGAAGAAAAGGGATACGACAGAAATATTGTTATTCTGACACAGCCAAAGGATTTTGTAAAAAAGAAAAACAGCATGATGCCTGTGATTAAAGCAAAATACAGAAAATATCCTAATCTTGTGGAAACTATGGAAAACCGACACATTGTCTATAATCAGACTTTATCATATATTGATGAGCGTGAACGACAGGGAGAAGTGCTTGTGATTCGTCCCGAAGAGAGCCTGAACATAGGAAAGGTTGAAAAAAATCCTGATAAGCTTCAGGAGGTCTATGAGGCAGGCAGAAGCATCGCAGAGAGCAGAATTGATGAAATTAGAGAATATCTTAATAAATAATAAATCAGCCTCCCGGAAAACGTAGGGAGGCTGTTTTATTATTTGTCCGCTGAAAGCATATCCTGATATGCTTTCAGATATTCTGTACAGTTTTCTTTATTAAGGTCATAAATCTGAAGCAGCAGACAATTACAGAAGATCATTTGAAGAACATATGAATTGAAGAATGTTTCAGGTTTTTCTTCAATAGGGACACTGATATCAGCATATAATCCTCGTGCGTTTGTGATTTTATTTGTACCAAAGAATCAAAAACATTGACGAAGTTAACGAACGTTAGCTATAATGTGAAAAACGTTTGTTAGCTTTGCATTGGGGATAAGCTGAATGAGAATTCAAGAGGTACTAGTGTAAACAGGCATTCTGGGACGCAATTCATTCTGAAGAATATTTAGACATGCTTTCTCCCTGGGGTTCCTTCGAGGATGAGAAACTTGTCGGCATCATTGCCACAAGAAGCGAAGGCAGTCATATAGCACTGTTTTTCGTGGAAAGGAGTTATCAAAACCGGGGAATCGGCAGAAGCCTATGGAATGCCGTTATTGAAACCAGCTGTGCAAAAGAGATTACGGTGCATTCTTCGATATATGCCAAGGGAATCTATGAGAACTTTGGTTTTCTGCAGAACGGAGAACTGTGCGCGGATGACGGAATTCAGTATATTCCTATGATATACAATGTTCTGATACAGAGGCTGCAGGATAAGGATGATAAAAAAGCATATGCTTTTGCCAGGAAAATAGATGCCGCATCTGCAGCAAGCGATGAATACTATCCGTATTTTGAGGATTTTCTAGGTCTTACTGGCAGCAGAAACTCATTTGTCAGAACCAGAGGCTTTATTTTATGTTGTGCTCAGGCAAAATGGGACAGTCAGGGAAAATTACAAGAGGCTCTGCCGGTTTTGATGCGACTGCTTCATGACGCGAAGCCGACGGTGGTAAGGCAATGCCTTGCGGCACTTCATGAGGTTGCACTCTACCGACCGGAGCTTTGTGAGCCCATTCTTGCTGAGGTTAAGAGCATAGACCTTTCCGAATACAAGGACAGCATAGCGCCGCTGATAAAAAAAGATATAGACGAGCTGATGAAAGTCTTAGAGTAGATAGGATTTAGCAGGATTTATCAAACGTGTCACATTTACGCTTTTTTAAGGCAAATAGTAACACAATTATCAGAAACTTCCTAATTCAAATCTAGTTTTTTCTAACATTATACATATTATTTATATTTATGCACGTGATTGTCACTTCACATGACAATACTCTCGCTTTCGATGGTGCTAATTGGCTAAAATGATGATGCCATTGACACAGTGGTCTTACTGTAGTGTTACTTTTTGTCTGGAAAACCATTAAATGTGACACATCTGATAGAACAGAACAAAACTCTCCGTGGCCAACCGTCCGATATTTGATGAATAACCCATGAATAACTCTATGTATGTTTTTTTACCTTCTGCCACGGAGATATATGTTTATCATATTATCAAGTTTATTAAGAGCTGGGTATCCCTATTTAAAGGGGATATGTAGCTCTTTTTTACATTTTGTTATATAAACAAACAAAAACGAGAAGGTCGTGCCTCCCCGTTATAAATTACTCCAATCCGAGTCCGAAATTCTTCTTAACTCTTGCCATTGTCTTTTCAGCAATTGCGTTTGCACGAACTGCACCGTCCTTAAGGATTTCAATAAGCTCATCAGAATGTCTGATTTCCTCATATCTCGCTTTGATAGGGGAAAGCGCATCAACTACGATTTCTACAAGGTCTTTCTTGAAATCACCATATCCCTTTCCGACGTAATCCTTTTCAATCTGTTCGATGGAGATACCGGCAAGAACACTGTATATGTTCATCAGGTTGCTGATTCCCGGCTTATTTTCAACATCGAATCTGATTACGCCTTCTGAGTCAGTTGTCGCCTTCATAATTGACTTCTTAATCTTAGAAGGTTCATCCAACAGAGAGATTCTGCTGTGAATATTTTCTGCAGACTTGCTCATTTTCTGAGTAGGGTCATCCAGAGCCATGATTCTTGCTCCTTCCTTAAGAAATCTTCCGTCCGGAACTACGAATGTCTTCTTTCTTGTATTGTTAACACGATTTGCAATGTCTCTGCATAACTCTATGTGCTGCTTCTGATCATTTCCTACAGGGACGATGTCTGTGTCATACAGAAGTATATCTGCAGCCATAAGTACAGGATATGTGAACAGTCCTGTAGGGGCAGATTCCTTGTTCTGACTCTTTGACTTGAACTGGGTCATTCTGGATAATTCCCCTGTGTATGAATTACATGTCAGTATCCAGGAAAGCTCAGCATGACCCGGAACATCAGACTGAACAAAAACTATTGATTTCTTTGGATCAACGCCTACTGCAAGGTACAGGGCAGCTACGTCAAGTATATGCTCCTTCAGTGCCTTTGGATCCTGCGGGACTGTAATTGCATGCATATCCACGATACAGTAGATGCATTCATGATCCTCCTGGAGCTCAACGAACTGTCTCAGAGCTCCCAAATAGTTACCTAAATGTATATTACCTGTGGGCTGAACGCCGGAAAAAACTCTTTTCATCTGTATATCCTTTCACATAAATTACTATCTTTTAATATACCATATTTTACGCAAAACCGTCAAGAACGGAAGATTATCAGATCCTCGCCAATCTTAACAATAGAGTCCCAGGACAATTCGAATCCAGGTGCAGTCAAAGACTCAATCTTGCCTGTTTTTCCATCAAAAATCAGCTCTGCATCCCAAAATGACCCGTGTCTGCTTCCCTTTGTAAGGTCGACAATCTCCTTATCTCCAATTTCGCTTAAAAGCATATTTAAACCTCCCTTTGCCAACAATATATCTATAATTACGAAACAGAGGAGAATTATATGAGTGAAGAAACTAAAGATAAAAATGTTGAACAGCCCGAGGCAATTGCCCTTGTAAAGGAATGGGGAATGCTTCAGAACGGTCTGGGCTTCAAAAGTGATTATCAGTATATCCCGATTATAGGATGCATAGAGGGCCATTCGGTTCTTCCGAGCGAAACTAAAACCACCAAATATGAGCATCTCATACCTCAACTAATCGCTGTAGAGGAAAATCCGGAGATCAAAGGTCTCCTGCTGGTGTTAAATACAGTAGGAGGTGATGTTGAAGCGGGTCTTGCACTTGCCGAACTGATTGCATCATTATCAAAACCCACCGTGTCGCTGGTAATCGGAGGTGGACACAGTATAGGAATTCCGTTAGCTGTAGCAGCAGATTATTCTTTTATTGCAAAGTCAGCTACCATGACAATGCATCCTATTCGAACCAGTGGAACCCTGATTAATGCAGAGTCCACATTTGAATATATGAGAAGAACGCAGGACAGAGTGGTGGAATTCATTATTTCCCATAGCAGTGCTTCCAGAGAGGATGTAGAAAGAAAGATGAATCAGACAGGAAATATCTCAAATGATGTAGGAACAATTCTGTTTGGTGAAGACGCAACAGAGATGGGAGTCATTGACAGCATTGGAGGACTTAAAGAAGCACTGATCAAACTGCGGGAAATGTCAAATGGAGAATAATTACAGTTAATATATTGAAATAAATTAAAAATATGGTTGACAAGAAATGTAAATAATGGTATTCTTTTCTTACAGAAAGGAGGGAAAAAATGGAAATTGTTAAAGTGGGTCTGTGTCTGGACGATAAGGATTTTGCAGAAAAGCTGGCAGAGGGTTTGAGTCGGGAATACAAAGGACTTCAGATATATCTCTTAGACGATTTAAAAGGTATCAGCGGACTTGACCTTATTCTGGCATCGCGTTGGAACGGACAGGCAAATGTTGTGGTAGCTGGCTGTGATATGCAGGAAGAACAGCTTGAAAGTGAGCCGTACAGATTGTGTGTATACAAAGACTGCCCCAATATGATTAATGACCTGCTTTACATTTATTTTAAGCTTACAGGCAAGAACTGCAGATTTGTGGGGGAAAACATCTGCAGAACTGTTGCATTTTGTTCTGCATCCGGCAGCTGTGAGGTTACCAGAACGGCTGTTGAAACCGGTAAATATCTTTGCAGAGTATTTAGAAGCAGGTGTCTGTACATCAATTTATGCTTTGTAGATGAATCTCATGAAATCATTAATCATGAAGATGGAAGTCTGTTGAAGCTCCTATATTATGTTAGCAATTCAGTGGAATTTCCTGTTGGACGATTCATTTCAGAGGGAACAGAAATTGACTGTCTGAAAACAGGGGTAATTAACAGTTACTCAGATGAGATGACTCCGGAACTGTTTGAAAAACTGATTGTCAGAATAGAGGAGCTTGGAATCTATGATTTTGTCCTGATCGATATGGGAAACCAGTTCAGCAGGACGAACCGAATGCTTATTGAGGAGTTGGATCATACTATTCTGATGGAGAAGGATACTAGAACTCAGACAGCAGAGACTGTTCGTCAGGAATTGATAAGACTAAGGGGTGAAAAGCCTCTTATGGTTCTGAATTGCGATAAGGAAAGTTATTATGGGAAGCATATAGCTGAAATATCTAAGAAAATTGTGGAGGATTGTGAATTTGAAGTTATCAGACAAGAATTACATACAGACAAAAACTGAAGAGGCTAAAGCGAAAATAATAGATGCAGGGAGAAGAATAAGTGACTCAGAAGCATTGGAAATTGTTGAAGATATAATACTCGACGGTATGGATTTTTTCGACCTGTCTGAATATAAAAGTCTGATTGACTCAGTGTATGCAAGAACAAGAAACAAATTCGGACTGCTCGAAAGCTATCTGAATGATGACGACTATAGTGAGATAATGGTCAATGGTATAGAAAATGCTTTTGCAGAACGGAGAAACGGTGAAATGATTCGTTTGGACGGACTGTTTGACAGTGTTGGAGAACTGGAAACAATTATTCGTAATATTGCATCCGGTGTAAATCGTGAAATAAATGAACTGTCACCGATTCTTGACGCAAGACTGCCTGATGGATCCAGAGTAAATGCTGTTTACAAGAATGTTGCAGCTGACGGACCTGTTCTGACCATAAGAAAATTTGGTAAGAACGGTTATTCCCTAAGTGATATGACAGACAGCGGTACTGTGACTGCGGAGTGTGCAGAGATGCTTAGCTGCCTGGTAAAAAACGGATACAACATTTTTGTGAGTGGAGGAACATCAAGTGGGAAAACTACGTTTCTCAACGCCCTCTCAGCGTGCATACCGAGAGGAGAGCGAGTAATAGTAATAGAAGATTCCATGGAGCTTAAACTTCAGCACATTGAAAATCTTGTGCAGATGGAGTGCCATAATGCAAATTCAACTGGACAGGGTGAAATAAATATGGCCAGCCTGATTAAAACGAGTCTGAGAATGAGACCGGACAGAATAATAGTAGGGGAAGTCAGGGGAGAGGAAGTCTCTGACATGCTTCAGGCCATGAATACCGGGCACGACGGATGTATGAGCACCGGACATGCCAATTCAGTTGGAGGTATGCTAAGAAGACTTGAGGCTATGTATCTTATGGGCTCCTCTATTCCAATAGATGCTATTCGGGCACAGATAGTTGAGGGAATAGACATAATGATTCATCTTGGAAGACTGGATGGTGGTATGCGAAAGGTAATTGAAGTTCAGGAGCTGATAGGCTTTGCTGATGGTAACTATGTGCTTAATCCACTCTTTCTCATTGACGACAGACTGAATCTGAGACGGACATCAAACGAACTGCATAACAATAGTAAGCTTAGGTTGCGAGAATGCATATGACAGAATACTGTTTATACAGGCTGACCGGAAAAGAAAAACTATTTTTTTCTTTAGCTGTGGTTACAGGCTGTGCTGCCCTGGGAGTTATTTTTTACAGATCTTTTTTTACATTACTGTTATATCCGATAGTTTACAGAAGATGTGAGAAGATATACACAGAGCATTTGTGTGAAAAGAGAAAGAAAAAGCTGATTGTTGAGTTTAAGGACTTTATATATCTGGTATCGTCATCTATGGCAACAGGCAAACATATGCTTCCTTCAATAAAGGATGCAGTAGAAAGCCTGGGGAGAATATATCCCGATTCGTTAATGGTTAATGAGCTTGAAATGATAATATACCGGGTTGAGGATACGGGAGCGGACGAGGCTGAACTTCTGTCCGATTTTGCAGGAAGAACAGGCCTGGAGGATATAGAAGACTTTGCACAGATATATCAATGTTGTAGGCAGACCGGCGGCAATATGGTTGCTGCAATAAACAAGGCTGCAGAAATGATAAGTGATAAAATCGTCATTGAAAATGAAATAAGTACGATTGCTTCACAGAAGAAGCTGGAAGGCAGAATAATATCTGCAATGCCTGTGGCAATCATTATTTTTCTTCAGCTTATTTCACCGGATTATCTTAATGTGATGTATGAAACGCCAGCAGGCAGGTTTCTGATGACAGCAGCACTGGGAGCGACAGCCGCGGCATATGTGGCAATAGAAAGGATTACAGATATTGAAATCTAAGTGGTACATAAAGATTAGAGAGTGTTTGTTTGATTTTGCAGAGTATTGCAGAAGAGAGGAGAATATCAGGATATCGGCAGGTGCAATCGGCCTTGTTGTTCTTTTGACTGGAGTTCAGATTGGAGAGTATCTCTCTGAGAAAAAAAGCTATGTGTATAATGATAAGGGGGAACTGGTTGCATTTGTCAGAACTACTGAGAATAGCTCGGAAAGTATTCCTCTACGAATAAGAATTTCCAGAAATGGTGAGAGCAAAGTGAAGAATGTTGTAATTAACATGGATGGAAATAAGAAAAAAGAACGCATCAATGTTCCATCTGACGAAGAGGAAAATTTGCTGGAATCCTATATTACAGGTATTGTATCCGGGCTTTCCGGCAGCAAAGGTAAAATTCTGTACCTTCCTCTGAGAGATAAGGATGTCAGCATTTCCTGGGAAAAACAAAAAAACTATAGTTTTATTCTTATACCTGTCCTGTTTCCTCTTATCATTGCAATATTAAGAGAAAGCAGGAAATCAGATGAAAAGAAAAAAGAGGAATACCGTAAGGGATGTGTCAAACGTTCTTTGCCAAGATTCTGCAATCAGCTTCTTCTGATAACAGGGAGCGGGATTATTCTTGAGGATGCCTTTAACAGGATAGCCAAGATGTATGAGGACAGCAGCTCTGAAGATTACTTTAAAAATATCATTATAGGGATAAAGAATCAGTGTGAGAATACCTCGGATAATACGATAAATGCCCTGGTTAATAAATCCAAGGAACTCAGAATCAGAGAGCTGTCCAGATTGAGCGGCATTCTGGAGAACGGACAAAGGAAAGGAATAGATCTGACCTCCAAGCTTGAATTAGAAAGCGAGTTACTCTGGAGCGAAAGAAAGAATCATGCAGAAGTAAAAGGTAGAGCGGCAGAGGTCAAACTGTCATTTCCGCTTGCCATACTGCTGATTGTACTGATAGTAATCACAGCTGCTCCGGCAATGATGGAAATGTAAAAGAAAGCGGGTGAGTGGATGAGAAAAATTTTAAGAAGCCGTAAAGGAATGGAACTTGTGCAGGTGGGACTGCTTATCGGAATCAGTGTCGCTATAGCACTGATATTCAGAACTCAGATTACTACATTTGTAAATAACACCTTCCAGGCACTTAATGGATAAAATGATTATTAATAATAAAAGTGGAAGCCAGATGGTGGAAGCATCTGTTGTGATTCCGATTTTTATTCTGACTGTTTTTAGTCTGATTTCTGTATGTATATTTTTTTTCAGCAGCCTGAAGGCGCAGACTTCTTTACATATAGAACTGGCTGAAGAAATCTGCAGCAGTAATGCCATTTTTAACATAAAAACTAAAACAATTGAAACCTCTAAATTAACAGGTGGCATTTCGAAAATTGTTGTAAAGAAGAAATCAGAAGGAACAGTATATATCATTAATCAGGCAGAAATAATCAGAATAGGGGAGTTGCTGGAGCTGAGCGATGATGAAGAGTAAAAAAGGTACAGCGACAGTTCTTATCTGCCTCTTCTTTGTAACTCTGATGTCATTGATTTCTGCATACATTGGAGCAGCAAAAGCTACTGCATTATCAAGTGCGGTTAAATCACTTGGCAGTCTATGGGGAGAATCAGTTATGGCAGAGTACGACCTTAATCTCTACAATCGTTACGGTTTATTCGGTTTTTACGGACAACCAGTAGATGTTACTGACAGATTGGATTTTTACGCAATCAGATCCATAGGTCAGAAGCGGTATGTGGACTACGGGGGAAGCAAAGTCAGGCTGTACGACTACTCGCTTGTAAGCTTTGATGTGTTTAAGAAGCAGGTCGTGAAGACAGGTAAGTATTCGCTTAAAGAAGAGACGTGCAAACCTGAAGAAATGAAAAGAATTCCCGGAAGTCAGGTTACGACCTCAGAAACAGTTTTATTCGATTCCCTGCCTTCGGGTGGTATGAGCAGTGCTGTTAATATTTCTCAGGCAATAGATGTTTTAAAATCTGTAACAGATTTTAGGAATCTGATTAATAATACCTCTGATGCCTATTTTGAGAACCGGTATATCGACTGTTATTTTAAATCGCACATTAATGATGGCGAACTGGGTGAAACATACTTCAGTAATGAGAAAGAATACATAATATGCGGACACAAGGATGATGAATCTAATGCCCGGGCAATAAAGATGAGAATTATAGGAGTAAGGGAGGCACTTAATACCGCTTTCATAATAAAGAATCCATCAATGTGTGCTCAGGCACTTGCTGCAGCAGAGGTAATTACGCCCGGACCGGCAGCAGCTGCCACTCAGAAGGCTTTGATAGCCGCGTGGGCTCTTGCAGAAAGCAACAATGATTACAGACTTTTGATAAAGGGTCACAGTATTCCTATAATGAAGACGGAAGCGACCTGGGCAATCGACCTTGAAAGTATAGTGAACAATACTGAAAATGGGGTTGTTTTTACCGGTGTGGACAAAGGAGAAAACTACGACGACTACTTACTGTTATTTTTATATCTCATGGATGAAAGAGTAAAGCTTTTAAGAGTAATGGATCTTATACAGATCAACAGCAGATATCTGTACTATGACAGTTTTCTTCTTAAGAACTATAACGCCGGACTGGAGTATCAGCTGAATGTGAATGGGAAAAAATATGAATTCAATAAGGAATACGAAAAAGGGTAATCGAAAAGGATCATATCTTGTTGAAGCAACAATTGCTATTCCCGTATTCTTTATCGCAGTGTTTGTTCTGATTTCGATTATTCCTGTAATAGCGGAATGCGAGAACATAACCTTCGCCACTGTAGAGGAGATGCGATTTGAGTGTATGAAATCAGCTTTCAGGGAAAACTGCACTGCTTTGCCCCTTAAAACAGCAGGACGCGTTTTGAGAGAAAATAACAAAGTAGAGAGTTCCATTGTTACTGATTACAGATACAGGTATAGTGACAGCGGAATTTCAGATCTGATTACGATAAAGGTCAGAAATACCTTTTTACAGAAAAACACCTTTGGAATTGGACGCCGCATATGCTTTGATGAGGAGGTTACTGGAAGAGCCTTTACCGGTACCTACTACAGTGAAAATGATGCTTCGGCTAATGATAAATGGGTTTTCATATTTCCCGAATGGGGTGAAGCCTATCACAATCAGTCATGCACCTATATTAAGGGATCGAGTAAACTGGAATATCTTTCCCGGGAAATCATGAGGGACTATGAACCTTGCAAATTATGTAATGCCAGTTCAGCTCAAATCGGTAGTCCTGTATTCTGTTTTACCAGGTATGGAGAAGTTTACCATATCCCGGAATGCTCAGTAGTGGATCGGTATTATATTGAGGTTAGATGCTCTGAGGCGGAATCCAAGGGGTATCGCCCATGTTCAAAATGCGGAGGCTAGTAATGGCAGGATATGAAAAAATAAACTATCTGGACAAAGGGATAAAAAAATACGAGCGGGACATTCTTACACTCGGCCTGTGTGATTCCTTTTTACCGGTATCATTTGTTGAAAACAGAAATATGATTAAAGGAATCTATGATTGCAGGAACTATGAGAAACTGTGTGATATCGACAGGCTGGGATGTGATGAATGTCTTGGCATAATGATTAATCTGATTAATAATGCTGTTCAGACAGAAAGACACTGTATATTTGCCGAAGATGTAGATTATCGAATTGAAAACTGTTTCGTAAGCAGGGAGAATGGAGATGTTAAATTTCTGTTCATTCGTGATAGCAACAGGATATCTTTTAAAGAAAAAATGCTTAGAATTATGGACTATATGTCGGAGAACCTCAGTGAAAAAGAAAGGGAAGTATTCAGGAAGGCTGCTGCTATGGCTGAGCAAACCGAGAGCAGCAGGGCTATAGCAGGTTTTCTTGAATCCCTGAGACGTGAATTAAATGAAACAAAACCTTAGAAAGGGGGCATAGGCTCCCTTTCTTTGCATATTATAGATAACATATAAAACTCTATATGCAGGAGGTATGCTGTGAGAAAAAGGAGAGTCAGAAGATGCAGAAGTGCCAGAAGATCCAGAATGAGCAGAGGAACAGGGCGAAATAACGGTACGGGAAATTCCATGATGAAATTTACTGCAATTATTGGTATAATGTTAATAGCTGTAGTCTGCGGATATGGGACAGCCCGTTTTGTACTGGCACCGATACTGGGCTATGATACGGAAGTGCTGAAACTCGATTTTCCATCAAAGATAACATCTGCTATCTCATCAGGACTCGGTGGTGAGAGCAAGGAAGAGAAATCTGATAATTATGCTCTTCAGTTTGGCGTATTCCAGAACAGGGATGGCGCTATGGAGCTGAAAAATCAGCTTATTTCCGAGGGCATAGATGTGACAGTAAGAGAAGAGGATGGGAAATATAAGGTGATTTCACCTTTGATCAGCAGTAAAAAAGAAGCATTAAATCAGCTAAAGGAAATTAAGACCGGTGGAGACAAAGATGTTTTTATTACCGGTGTGGATGAGAATTAACCGAAAGAAGAGAAAAGAACAGAATGATACCACTATCTACAAGGATGAGACCTGCGACACTGGACGAGTTTGTTGGACAAGAACATTTTATGTATAAAGGCTCACTGCTGTACAATTCAATAAAAAACAAGACCTTTGATTCTGCAATATTCTTCGGACCTTCGGGAACGGGAAAAACGACACTGGCGAGAATTATTGCCAGGGAAATGGATGGAAATTATACGGAAATAAATGCGTCCACTACAGGTACCAAAGAGCTGAAGGCTCTGATAGACGATGCAAAGCTCAGATTCTACGGACTGGAGAACAGAACTACCTACGTATACATCGACGAGTTCCACAGATGGAACAAGCTTCAGCAGGATTCCCTGCTGAAGGCACTCGAAGAAGGTGTAATCAAATTCATCGGAAGCACCACAGAAAATCCCTACTTTGCAATTAACAATGCAATTATCAGCAGGGTGCGCAACATTTATGAGTTTAAGAGACTGGATAACCAGTGTATAAAAACTATTCTCGTAAGAGCACTTTCGGACAGAGAAAAGGGTTTAGGTAATCTGGATGTGAAATACGATGAGGAGGCTATTGATATTCTGGCAGATCTTTCAAACGGAGATGCCAGAGTAGCTCTGGATACACTTGGATTTATAGTGGACAATCTGGATCTTTCCAAGCCTGTAACAAAGAAGCTTGTTGCAGAAGCTATGCAGCGAAAGATAGGATTTTATGATAAGGGGGACGATAGATATAACCTGCTGTCTGCTCTTCAGAAATCTGTGAGAGGAAGCGATCCGGATGCCGCGATCCACTATTTTGCACGACTGGTTGACGGTGGAGCTGACATACAGATGATTGGAAGACGACTTATGGTTATGGCCAGTGAAGATGTAGGCATGGCGTATCCTTCTGCAGTTTCAATTGTTACCTCCTGTGTTCAGGCAGCTTTGATGGTGGGTTATCCTGAGGCAGCGATCAACCTGTCTCAGGCCGTGATACTCCTGGCAAGTGCGCCTAAATCCAATGCTTCATACATGGCTTATCAGGAAGCCCTTCACGATATACACTACAGAAAAATTGATGATATTCCGGATCACCTGAAAGATACACATTATAAGGGAGCGAAGGATCTTGGTCTTGGAGAAGGCTATAAATATCCTCACGCTTACGGAGGTTATGTGCAGCAGCAGTATCTGCCGGATAATCTGTACAGGGAAGGCAAAAAGTATTATAAGCCTACGTCTAACGGATCGGAGGCATCTTTTAAAAAATTTTTAGAGGAGCTGGACAAGAAATATGGAAATAATCAGGGCTAAGCATTCCGGATTCTGTTTCGGAGTTAAACAGGCAATAGAGGCTACAGAGAGACAGATTGTTGAGGCTGGCGACAAACGAATCTTTACCTGTGGTCCACTGATTCACAATAAGCTGGTTACTGACAGTCTGGCGGAACGTGGAATCGGAGTTATTGACAAGCCTGAAGATGCTCAGGCGGGGGATGTTGTTATCATAAGATCTCATGGGGAAACTAAAGGCTTCTATGACCGTGCAGCAGCTGCAGGCATCGAACTGGTCGATGCGACCTGTCCATTTGTTGCAAAGATTCATAGCCTGGTGAACAGGGCGTATGAAGAAGGAAAGCATATTATTATCGTGGGAGATTGCAGCCATCCTGAGGTCATTGGTATAAACGGATGGTGTGAGAACAAAGCTGTTATTCTTAGAAATGCGGAAGAGGCTGCAGCATCAGAATTTGATTTTACTGATGCTTTTGTGGTATGTCAGACTACTATAAAAAAAGAGCTGCTTGTGCAGATTCTGTCTGTGCTTCATGCAAAGGGCATTTGTACTGATGTTCATGATACCATTTGCAATGCCACTAAACAGAGGCAGGAAGCATGTGAGGAATTGTCGAAAAAGGTTGATGCTATGATGATTGTGGGTGATCGAAACAGCTCGAATACCCGAAAACTGTACGACATTTCACAAAAAAACTGCAATAAATCTTTTTTTGTTGAAAATATTCACGATTTACCATTGAAAGAATTGCAAAAATGTTATAAAATAGGGCTAGCAGCAGGTGCATCGACGCCTGAATGCTTAATTAAGGAGGTTATTGCTAACATGAGTGAAATGATCACTAACGACACAATGTCAATGGAAGATTTCATGGCTGAAATCGATGCGTCTTTAAGACTACCTCGCACTGGCGAAATTGTAGACGGTAAAGTACATCAGGTGACTGATAAAGAAGTTATCGTTAATATGGGTTGTAAGAAGGACGGAATTCTTCCTGCGGAAGAAGTAACTCTAGAGGAAGGACAGAAACTTACTGATTTATTCAAAGTAGATGATGAAATTCAGGCGAAGGTTATTAAGACTGACGACGGTGATGGTGGAATCTTACTTTCAAAGAAAAAGTTAGAAATCAACGAGCACTGGAATGAAATCAATGATGCTCTTGAAAATAAATCAATTATCAGCGTTAAGGTTGTTAGAACAGTTAACGGTGGTGTAATTGCAGCGTACAAGGAAGTAACAGGATTTATCCCTCTGTCACAGCTTTCAGATAAATTCGTAGAAAGTGCAGATGAATTTGTTGGACAGACTATGGATGTAAGAGTTACCAGAGTTGACCAGAGAAGAGGAAGAGCTGTATTCTCACATAAGGCTGTACTTGCTGAAGAGAGACAGAAGAAAGTTGCTGCAATCTGGGAAAGCCTGCATGTCGATGATGTAGTTGAAGGAAAGGTAATGAGATTTACTGACTATGGTGCATTTATCGATCTTGGCGGAATTGACGGACTATTACATATCTCCGAAATTTCATGGGGTAAACTGAAGCACCCACAGGAAGTACTGACTATCGGCGACACTGTAAAGGTTAAGATTCTGTCAATGAATGAGGAAAAAGGAAAAATCTCATTAGGACTTAAGCAGACTACACCTGAACCATGGTCAGTAATCAATGAGAACTACCAGGTTGGACAGGTTGTATCCGGTAAGGTTGTTCAGATTAAGGAATATGGCGCATTCATTGAATTAGAACCTGGTCTGGATGGTCTTGTTCATATTTCAGAAGTTGCTCATAAGAGAGTAACTGATATTGCTGATGAACTTTCAATTGGACAGGAAGTTTCTGCAAAAATTTTAGAAATTGATGAAGAAAGAAAGAGAATCAGCTTAAGCATCAAGGAGACACTGGATGCTCCTGCAGAAGCAGATGCTGAATAATTAAAGGTGTTACATATGAAAAATTCTGGCACAGCCGCTGTTCAGCGGCTGTGTTTTTTTGTATTTGTGCTTCTATTATATTCCGCTTATAAAAAAAATATCGTTACAGATAATAACTTTGAAAACAGCAGAAAGGAGAATGAAGATGGAAAAGAAAAAATGGTTTCTTGTACCCTTATTAGCTATGTCCATTTTTATATGTGCGGGATGTGGAAGTAATGATACAAATAATGATGGTATCCCGGATAATGAGCAGAATTCCGTAAACCAGGATGTTGACAACAACAAATCAAGGAATCCGGACAATAACAGCATTAACGATAATAACGACAGCCTGAGGGGCAAGAACGATAATTACAATGACAATCTTAACGACAGAACAACAAATAACGGTAATGTAGTCGATGATATTGGAAACGGAATCGAAAACGGTGTAGATGATGTAATAGATGGCACCGAAGATCTGCTTGACGGAAGAAACGCAAACAATCAGAATACTGTAAGAGATCGCGCAGCGAACCAGTAAAACGATTATCAGTTACTATGCAGGATAATACCGGATTGGGACGCAGGCCAGATAACAGCCTGCGTTTCGTCATTGTAAATTCGAATAATCTGGTTTAAAATAACAGTATGGGTAAGAAAATGAAAGATAAGAAAAGTTACAAAAAATACAGTAAAATTAATACAAAACCACATGGGAAAACTTCGGGTGGAATACTGACAGGTATACTTGACAAGACCAGATCGGGGTTTGGATTTGTACGTCAGGAGGAAGGTGGGGATATTTTCGTAAGAAGATCCAATATGAATGGTGCAATGCATGGGGATATTGTAGAAGTGGATCTGCTTCCGGAGTATCTTTGGGACAGAAATAAGGAAGGGATAATTGACAAAGTCCTCGAACGTGCAAATTCTGAGGTTGTCGGTAAGTTTCAGAAGAACAGGCGATTCGGCTTCGTGGTGCCTGATGACAAGAAAAACAACGACGATATTTTTGTTAAAAAAGATAATTTCAGAAATGCACAGAACGGAGATACCGTTGTGGTTCAGATTACAAAGTATCCATCCAAGGATTCAAGTGCCGAAGGCAGGATTACAGAAATTATTTCCAGAAACGGAGAAGCAGGTGGCGAAATAAAGGCATTGATAAGGTCTCATGGCCTTTTTGAAACTTTTCCGAGTCGTGTTAACGCTGAGGCAAAAGCCCGTTCCCGGGAACTGATTACAGAGGAAGAAATATACAGGCGTGTAGATCTGAGGGCAGCGAACGTTATAACCATAGATGGGGCATCGGCAAAAGATCTTGATGATGGTGTATCCATCGAAAAGCTGGAAAACGGTAATTACCTTCTGGGGGTTCATATAGCTGATGTAAGCCATTATGTAGATGCACATGGTCACCTGGACAAGGAGGCACTAAAACGCGGTAACAGCGTGTATCTGCTGTCTCGTGTGGTGCCAATGCTGCCTAAGGTGCTGTCTAACGGAATCTGCAGTCTTAATCCGCAGGTTGACAGGCTTACGCTTAGCTGCAGCATGGAGATAAACGCTGAAGGTAAAGTAGTAAATCACGAAATCTTTGAGAGCATAATAA
>JALENF010000123.1 GCA_022767945.1 Bacillota bacterium | reverse complement strand
TAGCATCATTTGTCATAATACTAGTCGCCCTGATTGTAGCTTTGATATGGTAATAGCTTGAATATAGCAAACCCTGTGGATTTTGATGCATGCTGCGACTGAACTCGCGGCATGTTTTTTCTTGTTATTTAGCAGGCTTCCATGAGCTCTTTAGTCCCACAATCCTGTTGAAAACCTTTTCATCGTCGGTAGTCAGCTTGCTGTCCGCGATGTAGTATCCGTGTCTGAAGAACTGGAAGCGTTCTCCCGGCTGAACTTCAGCAATCGAAGGTTCAACATAGCCCCAGGTTTCCTCAACGGACTCAGGGTTGAACCGGTTCTTGCCTTCTTCATCAGGAATCATAAGGTAATCATAGTTTCTTATTCTGATCTTTTCTGCAGTCTTTGCATCCACCCAGTGGATAGTTCCCTTCACCTTACGTCCATCCGGGCTTTCTCCCCCTCTTGACTCAGGATCATAGGTGCAAAGAAGCTCCTTGATGCTTCCATCCTCATTCTTAACCACTTCATTACACCTGATAAAATATGCGCCCTTGAATCTGACTTCATTTCCGGGGAACAGTCTGAAGTACTTCTTTGCAGGAACTTCCATGAAATCATCGCCATCAATGTACAGTTCTCTTGAGAACGGAACCTGACGAGTGCCCATTTCAGGAATCTTGTTGTGGTTTTCGATGGTAATCATTTCTGTCTTGTCTTCAGGGTAGTTTGTAATTACAACCTTAATCGGCTTTTCAACTACATTTCGGCTCTCCACCTTGTCCTGAAGATCTTCACGGACGCAGTGCTCAAGCAGTGAAATTTCAACCTGGCTGTTAGCCTTGGCTACACCGATCCTTTCACAGAAGTCACGAATAGCCTCAGGTGTATATCCTCTGCGGCGAAGTCCTGCTATGGTTGGCATTCTTGGGTCATCCCAGCCTTCAACAACACCATCGTCAACTAAAGCCTTCAGGTATCTCTTGCTCATAACTGTATTCGTAATATCGAGTCTCGCAAATTCAATCTGCTGCGGAGGTGTCTCCCACCAGCCGACTTCCTTCAGAACCCAGTCATAAAGAGGTCTGTGATCTTCAAATTCCAGTGTGCAGATTGAATGTGTAATGCCTTCTATGGCATCCTCGATTGGATGTGCGAAGTCGTACATCGGATAGATGCACCATTTGTCACCTGTGTTGTGGTGAGTGATATGAGCGATTCTATAGATAATAGGGTCTCTCATGTTGATGTTAGGAGATGCCATGTCGATCTTTGCACGCAATACTCTCTCGCCGTCTGCAAATTTACCTGCTCTCATATCCTCAAACAACTGCAGGTTTTCTTCAACACTCTGGTTTCTGCAAGGGCTTTCCTTTCCGGGCTCCTTCAGGGTTCCTCTGTATTCCTTTATCTGCTCAGGAGTAAGGTCATCTACATATGCCTTTCCCTTCTTGATAAGTTCAACAGCAGCCTCGTACATCTGCTCAAAATAGTCTGATGCCCAGAGTCTCTTGTCCCACTGGAATCCCAGCCACTTTACATCCTCCTCGATGGAATCAACATATTCCACATCTTCCTTTACAGGGTTTGTGTCATCGTATCTCAGATTGCACTTTCCTCCGTATTTCATGGCAGTTGTAAAGTTCAGCGTAATTGACTTTGCATGTCCGATATGCAGATATCCGTTAGGTTCAGGCGGAAATCTTGTAATCACCTTGTCTCCGTATTTATGATTTTCCAAATCCTTTTCAATTATATTATGGATAAAATTAGTTGAAACTGTTTCGCTCATTTTTTCCTCCTCAAGGGAATTTTTTCTAGTTAACATTCTTATTATATACTAAAGCCCGCCGCTTTACAAATAGATTTCAACCTCTTTCCGCTTCTTATCTGCTGTATCTCCGAAGTTTTCCTCCAGCATCTGCTTATGCAGCAGAAAATCCTCATCCGTAAAACTCCTGGCCTCCGCCGGACATCTTTTGATGCACCTCTGACACTTGATGCATACTCCGCTGACGGTCTCAGGCGCTCCTGGTTCTATGCTGCCCATAGGACAGTTCCTCCAGCAAAACCCGCAGCCTATGCACTTTTCCATGTCGGTCACCGGCTTAGCCTTCAGAAACACTGCCGGCTCCCCATTCGGTTTCTTCGGAACATAATAGGGACCTACAGGGTTGCTGCCGGGAATCTTGAGCCTGTCTACAGCAGAAGTCCTGTTAAGGAAAGGATCCTGCGGCGTGCCAAGCAGCCTCATATCCAGGCCGCAGTCAACCAGCCGTTCACTAACTGCTATGTCTCCCTTATAAATTATTCTTTCTGCAATACAGCCAAACTGACCCAGCACGTCCAAATCGTTTTCATCCGGTCTACCTGCTGCCAGCGATGGAGCAAAGGCATGCTCGCACGGAACAGCCGCAGCACCAACCACCTCAAAACCGTTTGTTTCAGCCATAGTTATCATTTCCATGAGACAGTCACCATAGCTTCTGTTTCCATATGTCACTACGATTAATGCCCTTGTCCCTGCTCCTTTTATGTTATCTCTAAAAAATGGCATAATCTTATTCGGCACGCGACCTGCATACGTAGGGGTACCCAGTACAACTGTATCGCTGCTGTTAAATGTATATTTCTGTTCGCGCACTCCCGGCATACTTATATCAATTATTTTCATATCCCCAATCAAACCCTTTGCAACTGATAGTACAGCTTTCTCCGTCGAACGCGTCGGCGAAAAAAACACACCCCATGTCTTACAAATACTTTCCATCAATAAGTTTTCCCCTTTCATTTTCTACTCTGCCTTCTATGACAGCATCCAGCATTCGTTCCAGAGTCGCTCCGATTTCACGACCATCCTTAATTCCCATTTCTATCAAATCCCGACCGGATATGTCAAGCTGCTCCACAGTGCAGCATTCATTGTTCTCAACTATTTCATCAATTTCTTTCTTTCGACCTAATGCTTCCATATACAAAGTCGCTATTTCCAAGCCTTCCGCCCTGATGCGTCGTTTAACTGCAATCTTGTTTTCGGGTTCTTTCCCTGCAAAGAGTCTCGCCAGCGCAGCCACCTCAGCAGTGGTTTTTCTATCCATTCTGAGATTTCTCATATGCTGTTCTGCTTCGGCCGGAAAGAGCTTTGCCAGTCTGATGGTTTTGATATTGGGCAGGTGTGCTACGGGCACGCACCTGATTCCGGGAACGGCTATCTCCAGGGTGCCGCCGTGCTCCGCCATAACCCTGTCAACAAAACTCCCAGCGACCAGTTTCCCCAGTTCTGTCTGCACCCTCTCCGCAGAAACCTTCTGAACCGTATCGGCCAGCCTCTGCATTGCCTCAGCGGTCGTCTCTTCTATTTGGAATCCCAGCTGGGCGGCAAATCTCAGACCTCGCATGATGCGCAGCGCATCCTCTTCAAATCGCTGCTCCGGATTACCGACGGTCTTTATTTCTTCGCGTTCGATATCTTCCTGCCCGCCATATGGATCCACATATCCATCCGCCGGATTGTACGCAATTGCATTCATGGTAAAATCACGTCTTGCCAGATCCTCTTCTATTCTTTTAGTAAACTGCACATCATCCGGATGACGACTGTCCTTATACTCGCCGTCTATTCTGTAGGTCGTTATTTCCACAACATCATAATAGGTATCAAAGCAGTCTATGCAGCCGCTGTCTTTCATCTGAAATATTACGCCAACTGTTCCGTGTTTCATTCCTATGTCTATGGTCTGGTGGTTTGAAAAGCATTCCTTTGTTTCCTGTGGACTTGCCGATGTACACACATCCCAGTCATTAGGCTGTCGCCCCATACTTGAGTCCCTGACACAGCCGCCTACGACGTAGGCCTCGTGACCGGTTTTATTTAATGTGTCTAGCACATTCTGAACATGATGAGGTATATTAATTCTGTCCGGCATTTTAGTCCTCCTTGCTTAATTGCTCTCCGGTTGTTCTACACCCCTTGTCCGGCGTGGACTCCCCGGCGCACATGTGCCCCATGGCACATCCGCTGCAGTTTCCTCCGCAGGAATGAATCCCCGCTTTTCTGTCCTTGCGGATTTTCCGCACTG
>JALENF010000117.1 GCA_022767945.1 Bacillota bacterium | reverse complement strand
ACAAGTCACTCGATGAGTCATCGTCAGACCTCCTTTGATTTTTCGTTTTTCTTTTCTTCACATCTTCGCCGATCATAAGATCGTTGCCTGCTGCTCACCACGGAGAGGTGTGTGATTATTTAGAGAGCAGCGTAGAGGAACTACCGTTTCCAGTGTATCACAAGTCTGCAAATAAATCAACCTTGTACATGCCTTTTTCTAACATTTTCTTGAAGCTGTCCTTTACGGCTGCGACGTCTTCATGGTAGGTCATTCCGTACCATGTGTCATTAGTCTTCAGAACTTTTACAGCCATCTTACCCTGCTCCAGTAATTCACCGATGAAGCTTGGAATCAGGTACTCAGCTTTCAGAGGATTACCTGGCACTTCCTTCTCAAAGAACTCCTTGAAGCAATCTTCCAGCACATCCAGGAACTCTGGTGTCAGCCCCCACATATTCATAGAAACCAGAGAATTCACATCATATAAAACAAAATCGGTATTCATCGCTTACGATAGACCTTATTCAATCTGGACTTCTTGTATTTCAAATAAGTACCTTCGGTTTGCTTAATCAACAGTTTGGTAAAATATCGCTCCCAACTGAAGAAATCGCTACTATCAATATATTCTTCTGGAGTCTGTAGAATTTCACGAACCACATTTTCCCTGAGTAATCCTGAGTTCAAAATAATCCATTCAAATGACTCTGGCAAATACAAATGAATATTCTTTCTTGCCTGGCATTGTTTATATAATCGGTTCATTTCTGCTCCAATAGCAGCTCCATCTGCAATTACACAGACCTGCCTGGTGTCCACTTTTTGCAACAAGTCAAAAATCTTTGTTTTCCCCTGTGCACTTTCACACTCCAGATTCTGATCTTCACTCACTGAGCGGAAAAAATCATATCCAGAATTTGAATCTTCAACGATTATTTTTTCTGGTTTTATTGGCAAAATATTTTTGTCAGAATATATCCTGTACATCTGCTGATATACTTTTCGTGTATTTTGGTATTTTCCCGAAGAATGCAAGCCATATATTTCCTCTACACTATAAGGCAAATCATATAAATTTTCTCTGGTGATCAGCACATAATAATTATCTGAATTCTGAATTGCAGAAGCGAATTCCTCTGTGTTAATAAAAACATTTTCCTCATCAATAAAAATAATGCTCTTTGAAATACTCTCAAGTATTACCTTCCAGTTTCTGCCTTCCAAAACCCTACAGGGGACATCACAGTTCACATCAACTCCACTATCAGCTCCCAGATTTTCTGCCTGCCGCAACATATTGATCAATGTAGTTTTTCCAGTGGCACTGTTACCCTGAATAATTGTAATGTTTCGTCTTATATCAAACTCATAGTGTAATCTATTATTTTGTACAATAACCTTATGCAATCCTTTCATACACAATCACCTTATACATACAATCCTGCAACATTGACAAATTCCAGCATATTATGAACTACTTCTCCGGTATTTAAAATTTTCATTTCAAATTCACCCTCTCCAAATTCCATAATATGTCTGAGATTAATTGTCAAATCTTTGCTTTCAGCAATTTTCATGATCCATTTTGCACAGTTATCCCCACACGCTGATGCATTAAAAATTCTTCCTGTCTCATCAAATAGCATCAATAAAATTGTCTTTACGCCTCCAGACAATTCTTTAGGTGAAATAGGACCCAAAACCGGGCTTTCAATCAGATGTGCACTTACTACATCAGATTTATCCACATCCCTGATAATCTCAACAGACCGCTTATCTGTGATCCATTCATCCTCATAACGATTATCAAAATAAACTGGTGGGTAATAAACTGCCTCGTCCATTTTTCCCAGGTACACATTCAACATAATTCTACTCCATATTCCATTTATTAATTAGATTTTGCCTAGAGGCTGACTTAACTAGGGGCTAGCACACAATGACCTTTTCTGGCTAAGCCAAGGGGACAGTAATTAAGCCGGGTGCACAATAAAACAGCCACCACACCTGTCCCCACTGGCTCCACAAGGAACCGGACGTGCGGCTTTCCCGCATCCGGCTCTTTACGAAACGCATTATTCAACAATTATCATTCGTATACGCTGACATACACTCTTCCTTTGGCTAACTGGTAATTCGCGTCGATTGTCCGCAAAAATTCATTCCAGCTATAGCTCTGCTTTTGACTTCTTCTATTTATCCAATAAAATAAGCTCTTTAGCACGTTATATCTGAATTTCTTGATACTTGGTGTATTGTCTGTGATGCCATAATAATGGTAATAACCTGTCAGGATTCTGTTTAACTTCAGAATTATCTCTTCCATTGTTAAGGTACGCATACTTCCTATCAGTCGGTGCACCTCTTTACATTTCTTTGCAAACTTCTTCCTACTGGTTTTCCTCTTTACTCTGAACTTCCCGTTCTTTCCTTGTGAACAGTAGTGCGTAAACCCTAGGAACGTAAAGGTTTCTGGCTTTGTTCCTCTCTTTGCACATCTTTCTTGCGCAAAGCGTCCAAACTCTATCAGCCTACTCTTTTCTTCCTCCAGGCTCAGTCCAAAGTATCCCATTCTGTGCTTCAACCGCTCATAGAATTGCTCTGCATCTGATTTGTATTGAAAGCACACTACAAAGTCATCTGCATAATTCACTAATCCTGCATATCCTCTCAGGCTTGGCTGCACTTTCTCTCGAAACCACCATATCAGCACATAATGCATGTATATACATGAGATGATTGGTGAACATACAGAGCCCTGCCCACTTCCTTCTTCTGTGTCCTCGTACTGATAATCTTTCATGATTCCTGCTTTCAGCATTCGCCTTACCAATCGGGTTATATTCGGATCTTTGATTTTCGATTCTATGAATCGAATGATCCATTCATGATCCATGTGATCGAAGAATCCCTTTATATCTGCATCTAGTACATAGTTTACTGGCTTGCTTTGTATCATTGTGTTTAATTTCTGGATTGCCTTATGACAACTTCTGTTGGGACGAAATCCCATCATTTCATCATAAAAGCACGGTTCAAACACCTCTTCCAGTATTCTTCTCAATGCTTCCTGCACTAGCTTATCTTCATAGCTGTAGATACTCAGTGGACGCATCTTTCCGTTATCCTTTGGTATCTCCACCAGTCTCGCCGGTTTAGGTTTATAGGATTTCTTCTTGAGACGTTCCACTAAAGATTCAAGGTTCTGATCGAGATTTCTGCTGTATTCTTCTTTGGTTACCCCATCAATTCCTACCGCTTTCTCCTCGTCCATTGCCTCATGACAGCTTTTCAACATTTCTTTGCTGATCAGATGTCCGATCGACGTGAATACCATGTTTGGATTTTCTCTTGATAACTGTGATATTCTCTCCAATTTCGTTTCCATCACTTCTCCTATCTCTGGGTATAGATGATGTTTCCTCTTTGATATAGTTTCGTAAGCCAAGGCGATGAGGAATCGCCTTTTCTCGACTTCCCTCCAGTATTTATTTTATTCATACTTTCAACGGTACTATTCGGGCTTCCGACTGCCTATATTTCTTTTGTCCCGCTTCTTTCGTTGTCAAAACATACCTCACTTTTGCACCTAGGTAAGGAAAATATAGGCTCTCTCCAGTTGACATACAATCCTTGTATTACATGAACAGGTCCTTCCGACGCCGCGGAGCTGTGTGAAATCTCACCTTAACGATAAACCCACATATTGCCTTCCCCTCTGTCCACAGAGTCGGCACTCCGATTTACAGTATTTCGGCGCAGGGTAGCTATCCCTGCAACCTTACTGTCTACGCTTAGCCCATTACATTACTATAATACACTCAAGACTCGCTTCAAATGCTGTGGTTAGCAGCTTATTTGACGGGTTTCCACCCGCCGGATTGTATACCCTTTGCTGGACGCACGGTCTGGCACCTGGTACTTGGTACTTTTTGAAAAAGCTCAATTACAAATCGAACATTTTCTCGAACATCTAGCTAAATGGCATTGCTTTTTTCTTACATCTGCCCAAACAGCTTCCATTCCTTCTTTGAAAAACTCTATTTCCATGTCAGATGACAAATTACGATATGCAGTTTTTTCAATTCGATCACATCGCATAATGATGTTTCTGTATTCGATTGAATCATCTATCATGCTCCAACCACTCCTTTAGTAATTTTGCCTTTTTCTGATAGCAATATAATTCCTTAATCGTTCCGATGACTTGTTGCTCGGCATCCTTAGTGTCCTCATCACCTGATACTTCTATACCGACAGAGCGTTTCACATTATATTCAAGCCAACCTAACATTCCCATATAACTTCCAGACAGTACCTCATCCCATTCTACATCTGCTAAGTTCATATGCTTTCCATACGCTTTTACAATTGCATCAAAATAGCTTTTATCCAAGTTCCCTTTGCCGTCATCTGCCCAATAATTAATGACTTCCAAAAGTTCCTGATATGGATTTACATATCCAGCAGCTTCCCAATCAATAAGGAATGGATCATCATTGTTCCACATCACATTTTTCGGGTCTAAATCTCTGTGACTGATAACCTGATTCTGCACAAGAACTTCCTGTGCCTCGCACACCTGCTTGTTCCACTCTATAATGTCGTTAAGTGATTTTTCGTATTGCTCCATCCATGTTTTGTCTGTTATGCCTTGACCTTTAGCCAGTTGCAAATATTTTTCCCACTCATAGAGAGAGGTCTCTGCTTCTTCCGGAACAACACCATTTACGATAATATTTAGACTATGCATTTTACCCAATATATCTCCGATATTAGCACAATGCATTTCGTATATATCCGGTGCAAAAATGGATTTTCCATCTATCCAATTGAAAACCATATAATAACATCCATCTTTTTCATGAATTTGCTTGCCGTCTACTGTCAGTGCCGCAACTACCGGAATACTATTTGCAAAAAGCGCTGCTATCTTCTCTGAATTAATTGTATTCTTCAATGCAGTTGGACGCTTCATAATTTCACTATTTAGCACTTTGACAGCATAACTTCCGCTTGAAGTACAGACACGAAACATTTTATGCAACAAACCGCCTTTTACTTCCACAGGTTCGCCTATCACTTCTCCTAAATTAAGAGCGTTCATTACCTTATTTATCTGATTAAAATTCATCCGCATCCTCCGGCATGTTTCTAACATGCTCCAAAAATTCCATACAACTCTGTTCTTCTTCAAAGCTGTACTCATATCCTAATTTTTCAGCGACTCCCGGTGCAACCGCACTGAAAAGCTCCGTCATAGCAAATACAGCTCTCCAGCCGAGTTTAGTACCAGGGTCGAGTAGACGTACCTTTCACAAGGTACGCCCCTCACAGATCCGGACGTGCGGCTTTCCCGCATCCGGCTCTTCATATGGCTAATCGTATGTCTGATCTCTGTGTATCTGACACTTTTCTCCTTGAAATCAGTTTCCTCGTCATGCCAATCT
>JALENF010000098.1 GCA_022767945.1 Bacillota bacterium | reverse complement strand
ACCTTCCTTAAGGACATTTTTTCGTTTCTCAGTATGAAATGAGCCGCAATAATAGAAAAAAATCCGCTCGATCCGTCGATAACAGACCCCTTTATTCCCGTTGTATTTGCCAGACCGATATAAAAGAAAACATACTGCACCGTCGTCTGCAGCATTCCCTGGGCAAAGATGTACGGCACAGAGGATTTCTTTATTTTCACAAAGCGCCCCTCAAAAACGCTCACGATAATAAGTGTAATTATTCCCGCCGCAGTGAACCTGTAGCCTGCAAAGAGCATGCGACTCCCCGTAGTCTCAATTCCGAAAAGCTCATACCCTGTTTTTACCCCCGGAAAGGCACTTCCCCAAAGGGCACATGCTATCAAAGCAAACAGAACCAGTGCCCATGTTTTTGAAAATACAGATTCCCTTTCACCAGCTATTTCTGTAGTTTTTTCTTCACTCATTAACAATCTCCCCATTTATCATAATCAGCTATATCATACCTCATCACGCAACAGCTTTTCAACAAATCTTTCCGGCCATACCGGCAAAATCACGCGCATTCAAAAAGACCATGCTCCCAAACCGGAAGTATGGTCTTCACTCTTCTCACTGATATGCAGATTTATCTGTATATTCCGTACTTTATCTTTATTCTTTCCAGCTTTTCAATCATTGGATTTCCCACTACGAACATGCACACTGCAGCGGTGATGCCGTGGTACAGGTCGTAAGGCAGCCCGGAAATATAAAGCAGGCGCAATGTGTTAAAACTGATGTCGTTTCCCGGGATCCCACTGGATGTGAACATGGCAGCCATATTCATTATCCCGCCGTAAATGATTACGGTGGTGAGAAATGTGAACATGGACAGGCTCAGGCTGTCAACAGGCATTCTCTTCCGCTGAAGCAGCGCCCCGGCCAGCAGTCCTGCCGCACCAAAGGCATACACTCTCCATCCCCAGAAGGTTGTATCCTTCCCCGGGACAATGAGATAAGTCACATAGGCAGTAACAATGCCGAACAAAACACACATAACAGGCCCCATAACCATGCGAAACGCCCTTGATTTCCTCTCCTCCAGAGCCGCAGATGCAGCAGCCTGCCCCTCCTCGCCGAGTTCCTCATATCTGTTTCTTACAGCCACCTTGTTAAAGGTCAGTCCCGCCAGAAAGCCCAGCAGTCCCCAGCAGAACATCTGCCACGGCGACCATGGTCCCTGTCCCATATAGAAATTGCATACAAATCTGGCCAGAGCACCGACCATGAATCCCGCCTCAGGCCCAAGGGCAACCCCTGAAATTATTACCATCGCAGTACCTATCTGCACAGGCAGAATCACATGAAAAAACATATGGGATACTACAGTTATAGCCGTCATCATTGCGATTATAACAACCTCTCTTGCCTTAGGCTTCCGTTTCTCAAAAATCATGAAAAAGGGCACCATAGTGTAAACAATTATGAGAAGGCTTGTTATCATGTACCTTGACCCGTCAAGCACCAGCGTGCTGAATGCAATGGTTGCAGGCATCAGGACAAAAATGCAGAATGCCGCCGTCAGGGTTCTCCTGCGTGCAGACTTCTCCCCTACTTCATCGCGGCTTCTTCTATCCATTCAGCCACCTCCTCCCAGGTGATACCCTCAGGAAACCACCGTCTCACAATACGGTTGGCCGAGGTGGTGTAGAAACTGTTCCCCGCAAAAAACTCCTTCGGCGTCCCCTCCGATACCACATCTCCATCAAAGAACATGGCGCATCTGTCAGCATACTCCGCGCAGAATTCGATGTCGTGAGATACCATGAAAATGGTCACACCCGCCGCCGTCAGCTTTTTCAAAACACCGGCCAGGGTTATCTTGAAAAAAGGGTCCAGCCCCTTTGTCGGCTCGTCAAGCAGCAGAATTTCAGGATTCAGCAGAAGGATTTTCCCCATTGCCAGACGCTGCTGCTCCCCTCCGGAGAGATCATAAGGGTGAGATTTTCTCAGGTGCTCAATTTCCATCAGCATCAAAACCCCTTCAATCTTCTCAATCTTCTCTTCATCAGATATCTTTTCATAGTACAGTGCCTCCAGCAGCTCCTCTTCAACCGTTATCTCCGTAAAAAGAGCCTGTGGATTCTGTGGGAGCATCGCAACCTTATCTTCATCCACCTTGATTTTGCCCCTCTGAGGCTTGATAAGGCCGCTGATTGCTTTCAGCGTGGTTGATTTTCCCGCCCCGTTGCCTCCCAGCAGGCAGAACAGCTCTCCTTTTCTTACAGAAAGATTCAGTCCTCTGAGCACATCACCTGAGTTCCTGCTGTATTTAAACCATAAATCACTCGCCCCAATAACCTCTTCACCCATATCATCATCTTTACTCTGCTCCTGTAACGATGCCGGAGATTTCTGCTCATACACTCCTCCGGCATCATCCTTCAGGAAGCTTTCCAGCCAGAGCCTGCCGTCGCGTATCGTTAGCGGAGACATTTCCTTATTATCACGCAGGCTCGCCGGAACTCCTGCACCTCTGCATCTTGAATAGATTTTCATTACTGAAGGCATTCCATAAAACATGGGATGCCTATCCTCTTCATCGCTGCCTGCCAGGAAACCCCCGATATTCCATGGCTCATCGTAAGCGATTATTTTCCCCTTATCCATTACCATAACCTTGTCTGCCATGGTAAAAAGTTCTTCAAGTCTGTGCTCAGATATAATTACCGTAGTTCCCAGTTCTCTGTTTATCCTGTAGATGGTCTTCAGAAACTCTGAAGCCGCAATCGGGTCGAGCTGGGATGTTGGCTCGTCCAGTATCAGAACCTCAGGCTGCATCACCATAATGGAAGCAAGGTTCAGCAACTGCTTCTGTCCACCCGACAGCTCACTTACATTTTTTCTGAACCAGGTCTGAATATCGAAAAAGCTTGCCATCTCCGCAACCCTGCGTTTGATGGTTTTGTTGTCCAGCCCCAGGCTTTCCAGTCCAAAAGCCAGCTCATGCCACACCTTGTCAGTGACAATCTGGTTGTCAGGGTTCTGCTGTACGAATCCGATCTCTGAGGCATTAAGTCTGTCATCAAGTTCGGCAACTGACTTTCCGTCATAGAGAACCTCACCCTCCAGACTTCCGTAAGGCATCAGATTCTTCTTCAGATGACGAAGCAGGGTGCTTTTTCCACAGCCTGATTTACCGCAAAGCACCACAAAATCAGATGGATTCACTATAAAAGAAACATTATCTATGGCTCTGACAGTAGCCGTAGGATATGCAAAGCTTAAATTTCTAACCTGTATTGTTGCCATTTTATTTCTCCAAATATATCTACTATTATCGGCACTGCCAGAAGTGCAGTGTATGATGCAAAAGTAACTGCTGTAAGGATGTCCCACTCACCTAAAACTACTGTTGGATAATAGTAGATTGAGGTTTTCCCCATGGCACAGCCAACGGTTGCTGCCAGACCGCACCCTCCTATCAAAACCATCAGAAGCTTGTCTGTCGGACTCAGCTTGTACAGATGAAAGCTTGTCCTTCCCGGCAGTCCATACCCTCTTGCCTCCATTGAGTCAGATGTCTCTATAGCTGCCTCAAGAGACCAGGATATGAGAATGGAAATCTCTTTTGTTGTCTGACGGAGTTTTGATAAAAAACTGCCTCCGGCATGCCTGCGCATACACCTCTGACCCATGTTGATTTCTCTGTAGCGGCTCTTCAGCAGCGGAATGAACCGGAATATCATGGAGAGTGTCAGTCCTAGCACCGGTGCAATTTTACCAAAGAAATAGATCAGCTTGTCGGAAGTCATTATCACGTTGAAGCAGCTGAACCATACTATAACTGATGACAGAAGAACCGAGGCGGCCAGCCCGTACAGGAAGGCCTCCAGGGTTATTCTGCCGTTGTTAAGGTAGAAAAGCACCGTAGCGCCGTTGTGTGTAAACAGTGTATTAATCACAGTCATTACAATGAGTATTGGAATTGTAAATATGATGTTGTTTTTTACAGCTTTTTTTCCATTTAGCAATATGGAATACAGCCACGAAAATATTACTGTTATGGCCAGAAAAATCGGGCTGTTTGAGAACATGGTTATTCCTATTGCAAAGAGAAAAAAAATCAGGTTAACTGCAGGGTGGCAGCACGCAAAGGTGCTGCCCTCCCCCAGTCCGTTTTTAAAGTATTTCATTTATTTTGCCTTTATGCTCTTAATTGCTGACATTGGGCCGTAGTAGGTCTTTCCGTTGATTACCTTGTAGGCTCTTGCCTTGTAGTAATATGTCTTGCCCTTTGTCAGGTTCTTGCCTTTAACGTTCTTGGTATTTCTGATGATGTAAGTTGAGCCCTTAGTCGAAACCTTCTTATATACTGCGTAAGGCTTTGCATTCTTGCTTGTTGATCTGTAGATGATGATTCCGGTCTTGTCTGCTTTCTGGCTTTCAGGAACCTTTACAGTTACTTTGATACCGTTCTTAACATTCTTTGTGCTTAGAGTAACTGTAGCCTTCACCTTCTTAATCTTTGCCTTCTGTTCTGCAAGCTTGTCCTGTTCAGGTTCATCTATCTTAATTTCGTCAGCATCTGCCAGGGCAAAGGTTGAAAGATGCGGTGTTTCAAACTCGTAGAAGTCCTTGCCGTTTTCTGTTACAACCTTACCGGTCATCTTTTCAATCTTTCCGTCATCTGCAATGTGAATTGCGATTACAGTCCTGCCCTTCAGCTTTGCCGGAATCTCTGACTTAATTGTCAGGCTCTTTCCGCCGAAAGTGGTGATGGTCTTGCCGTCTGACTTGATTGTCACTGCGATGATGTGGCCGTTTGTACCTGCAGCGCTCTGCTGGATTTCTGTCGGCTTTGAGACAAG
>JALENF010000084.1 GCA_022767945.1 Bacillota bacterium | reverse complement strand
CTTCCCGCAATATTATCGGCACACACCTGTCCCGTAAGGTCGATGGCAAGTGCGGTGTTGATTGAAATCATATTGTCATTTTTGGCTATGTTTCGAACGTCATTTACCACAGGGAAAGGCGCATAGTACATATCCTCATTGTGATCTATGAAGTCATACAGCTCTTTGCTTCCGAATGTGAAGGACGCTACAGTCTTACCCTTCATGTATGTTTTGCGTGAATTGTTCAGAACACCCTTCTGCATCAGGTGCATTATTGACTCTGACATAAGCTCAGTATGTGCACCCAAGTCAGTTTTGTTCATCAGTCCGTAACCCACAGCATTGGAGATTCCGCCTAACCCCAGCTGAATGCATGCACCGTCAGGAATCTGTTCAATGAGGAAGTCAGAAATCTTCCGCACGGTTTCGTCCACCGGCATGTCACCCACACCGGAGATTTCATCGTCTGCGAAGACGACCATGTCGGCCTCTGAAATATGAATTCTGTTCGACTCACCCATAACGTACGGCACGTTTTTGTTTACCTGAAGAATTATGACTTCTGCTTTTTCCGCAACATAGGTATGAAGTGCCACGCCTGTTGCACCATAACTCATATAGCCATCTTCATCCGGCTCGGACACCTCGAAGAAAGCAACTCGTGCAGGTGCTGTCTCTCTGCAGAAAATATCCACCTGACTCAGGTGAACGCTGGTATATTCGGCCAGACCTCTGGAATACATATTTCTTTCCTGTGGTCCCATGAAGTAGGAGATACATCTGAAGGCCTCAGGCTTTTCTCCGCTGAAAATTCTCATAGGTCTGATAATCTGCGAGCATGTAAGAGTTACATTCTCCAGTTCATCTGCTCGGTCAGCCAGAGCCTCACACAGCACGTGAGCCACACTGGAGCATGTTCCTATGTATACGGTGTCTCCGCTTTCTATGCAGCCTGCCGCCTCTGCAGGAGTTACCGTTTTCTGTTCAAATTCGGCTGTCAGATCTGAGTTTAAATTCATCACCATGTCATTTTTCCTCCATTTTCGTCTGTTTCTTCGTCTAATTTTTCTATATCAAAGCTCTCATATTCAAATAATTCGCTGTATTCTCTGTATTCCCTGTACTCCGAATCCTCCTTCACAAGGTCGTAAATAAGAGGATCCCTGATCAGATGCTTCCATGCCGTATAGGTCGCTTTGACGAACTCGGGCGTAAGCTCCATTTCGTCTGTAATCAGAGGGCACTCATAGGGCAGTTCCGAATCGTTCAGAATCAGTGACAGGATACCGTCCTCGTCTATATGAGGTGTCAGCGGAAAAGTCCGGCACTGTATCGGACGTTTTTCTCTCGGGCATACCGGCGGTGTCTTGCATCTGACAAAGTAAACCTTGCCCTTCCAGGATTCAGGGAACTCATAATCCTCCGCGTTTTCTGCGCTCCAGGTCAGCCAGTCCGAATCCCTTTCGTGCACCTTGTCCTCCCCCGGCAACAGGTAGATTCCCAGGTTCTCATCGTCGTGTCCGCAGTTGCAGCAGGCCGCATTGCACAGCTTTCCGCAATCATAGGGTACTGGTGAAACTCTGTCAAGAAGTCTGTAAATTGCCTGGTATGTCCTCTTTCTGATAGTGCTTTTCATGTTGTTATATCACTCCGGTAATCTTTTTTCTGCGGACAGCTGGTAAAAGTCCGCAGATATAATTATTTTACTATACTTCATCCCGGCTGCCAACAGGTTATTTACATTCAACTCCAATGGAGTTAAAATAAAAATGTTGACTTTTAGAATAATGGTGGTGAATAATGTTAGATAATCTTATATTCTGTCTTAACGCCGTAATTCCCATCTTCCTGATGATGATACTCGGCGCTTTTTTTATGAAAATAAAGGTATTTGATGAGGCCTTCGTGAACAGACTTAACAGTTTTGTATTCAAGGTTTCATTACCGGTACTGGTTTTTTACGATATGTCCAGGAGTGACTTTCACGACATCTGGGACGGAAAGTTCGTAATCTTCTGCTTTGTGGCTACTGTCGCTTCGATATGCCTTACATGGGGCATATCCTTCTTCATAAAGAATCGTGGTGAACGCGGGGAGTTCATTCAGGTTGCCTACAGAAGCAGTGCAGCAATTATGGGAATCGCACTGGTGGTCAACCTTTACGGCTCTGCCGGCATGACGCCGCTCATGATTCTGGGGTCAGTGCCCCTCTATAATGTCATCGCCGTTACGGTGCTGTCTCTTTTCAATGAGGAGAACGGCCCTCTCGACAGGGCACTTATTATCCAAACCGCCGGAAACGTATTAAAAAACCCCATCATCTGGGGCGTATTCGCAGGGCTTGCCTGGTCCGTTGCCGATATTAACACTCCTCAGATTCTGGATACATCTTTCTCATACGTTGCAAGACTTGCGACGCCACTGGGACTCATGGCACTGGGCGCATCCTTTGACATAAAGAAAGCCCGCGAGAGCGTTACTCTTGCAGGCCTGGCCTCTTTTATTAAACTTATCGGTCTGGGAATGATAATCATTCCGATTGCCATCAGTCTCGGATATGCTGATGACAAGCTTGTGGCAGTTCTTATCATGTGCTGCTCACCTACTACGGTCAGCTGCTACATCATGGCGAAAAACATGGGTCACGACGGAACACTGACCTCAAGCACCGTAATGATGACCACAGCCTGCAGCGCATTCACCCTTACCGCATGGCTGTTCATACTGAAAACAATAGGGGTTATCTGATAAGCGTTATTTAAGCATAAATATACTGCAGACAATAAATGCGATGCATCCTACGATATCCAGACACGCGCAAAGGACAGTCAGACCTCTGTACTTTACTCCTTTGGAGTCCTTAAGCTCTTTAAGAGCAAGTACTCCAAAGACAACTCCAAGATATACTATGCATCTGCATGCAAACACCATTACCCTTACTATATCAGGCAATGTCTGCTTGACTTCATCTGTCATAAACGCTCCCGGCATTCCCGCTATCGAGCACAGAATAGGCAGCATAGAAAAAACAAAGTATTTTGGTACCGGTTCTTTTTTCGGTTCGTTGTAACTCATAATATGTAAATCCTTTCATAGTCAGTTTTGATTGCTGTACTTGATTATAGCACACTATTTCACGCTGCGAAAGACCGTTATTTACATTACATACTTATAGCTGTATAATATTGATTACTATGTTTAAGAGGAAGGTTATTATGTCTGATAAACCACACTATACATTGAAAAACAAAGAAAACCGCAGAGCCTTCATCGATGGCATGCGCGACGGAATTCCAATCGGTCTGGGATATCTGGCCGTTGGCTTTTCCCTGGGGATTGCCGCAAAGAGTGCAGGTCTCACCCCCGGTCAAAACTTCCTGGTCAGCATTCTCTGCAATGCTTCTGCAGGTCAGTTTGCAGGACTTACCCTTATTGCCGCAGCTGGAAGCTACTTCGGTATGGCTTTGATAACTTTCATTGCAAACGCACGGTACATGCTTATGAGCTGTGCCCTAAGCCAGAGACTGGATCCCCGGATTTCCTGGTGGCACAGACTGATGATTGCCATGGGAATCACCGATGAAATATTTGCAGTCACAATTTCCAGACCGGGTTACATTAATCCCAATTACACTTACGGAGCCTTTGTCATTGCATCTCCGATGTGGGCTGCAGGAAATGCCATAGGATGCTTTGCCGGAAACATTATGCCGGACAGACTGGTAAGTGCACTGAGTGTTGCACTGTTCGGAATGTTCCTGGCAGTTATCATTCCTAAGGCCAGAGATAGTAAGGTTATAGCAGGCCTGATTATCATCTGCTTTGCCGCAAGCTACGGTGCAGCTCATCTTCCTGTAATATCTGAAATTTCAAGCGGAACAAGGGTAATAATTCTGACGGTAGTGCTATCCACCGGTGCAGCGCTTCTCTTCCCTCATGTGGAGGAGGTTTCCGCAGAAGGTTCAGATGTAGGCGCAGATGAGGCTCCGGTAAAAAGTGATGCATCATGCGGGGAGGTGGAATAAATGGCTCATAATGTTTATATTTACATACTGATAATGTTCGGTGTAAGCTATGCCATCAGGGTGCTGCCCCTGACGCTGATAAGGAAGCAGATTCAGAGTCCCTTCCTGCAGTCATTCCTGTATTACGTCCCCTTCGTAACTCTTGCAGTAATGACCTTTCCGGCGATAATCGAAGCAACACAGAGCACTCTTGCCGGTGTGCTGGCTTTGATAGTGGGAATCGGCGCAGCATGGCTGGGCGGAAGTCTCTTCAGCGTTGCCGCAATCTGCTGTATCGTGGTGCTTGTAAGCGAATTTTTCCTGGTGTAAGAATAATTTAAATAAAAATGACCCGTTGGAGATTAGTCGCTCCAGCGGGTTTTGATTTGTGCTATATTATTTTCTTTTAGTATTTTCTCAGAAGGATCATATAAGTAATCCAGTAGATTGCTGTCATCACGGCCAGAGTACCTCCTGCAATCTGTGCATATAAGGTTCGTTTGGCTATGAACAATATTATTGTAATGACCGCAAGACCTATAAGAGTAATATAGAACGCCCACGACTTTGCTTTGCCGGCGATAAACATATTGCGTTCGTCACTGTAGGCTGTGTCAACGTGTCTGGCATACTCTTCATTTTTTCTGTATTTTGTCCCCTGTAGAAGCCTGACAGCTGCTACAGCTGCCAGACCACCGCCAATACCTGATGCGGACGGTTCAATTACTTCAGCAGCTGCACCGATAAAAATAAGAATTCCTGAAACTAAAACTATCCAGTACCAGATCATTCTTTTACTTGTAAACATCTTTTCATACCTCCTCATCAAAAATAAACACGTCTTCAATAGTCAGCCCGAATACTTTAGCCAGCTTATATGCCAGTGAAATAGATGGATTATACTTTCCATTTTCCAGAGATATGATGGTCTGCCGTGAGACGCCAAGCTTTTCCGCCAGCCCCTGCTGGGTAAGACCTTTCTCCTTGCGAAGATCCTGAATTCTGTTGTTCATATAGTAAATCCCCTCTTAATAAATGTCATATAAATGTCAAGTCTCCTTTACATTCATTATATTACCACTTTTCAAACATATGTCAATCTTACTTTACATTCATTTCAAAAAAAGCTTCTGATTTCCTTTAATCAGAAGCCTCTTTAATATAGAATTGAATTTTTAATTTACAGCAGCTTTGCCAGATCTGCAAGTTCTTCACACTGAATGTCTTCGATGCTTCCGTTATCGCATGCCTGTGCAATTTCAGGATTGATTGGAAGCTTTGCAACTGCCTGGATTCCGTATCTGCCGGCAATATCCTCGATGTTGCTTTCACCAAAAATCTTGTGTTCCTTACAACAGTCAGGGCACTTGAAGTATGACATGTTTTCAACGATAGCTGAAACGGGAATATTCATCATCTCAGCCATCTTCACTGCCTTCTCGACAATCATTCCAACCAGCTCCTGAGGTGATGTAACGATTACTATTCCGTCTACAGGCAGTGACTGATAAACAGTCAGGGCAACATCGCCTGTTCCCGGAGGCATGTCCACGAACATAACGTCAACATCCCCCCAGCATACGTCAGACCAGAACTGTTCAATCACTCCGCCAAGGATAGGTCCTCTCCACACTACAGGGTCTGTTTCATCCTCAAGAAGAAGATTGATTGACATTACCTTGATTCCGGACTTTGTAATTGAAGGAAGAATCATCTGTTCATTTCCCTGCGCCTTTTCAGTTAGACCGAATGCCTTCGGAATTGAAGGTCCTGTAATGTCCGCATCAAGAACAGCAACGTTAAGATCCGCCTTTCTTGCAGCAGTCGCAAGCATGGATGTAACGGATGATTTACCTACTCCACCCTTTCCGCTTACAACTCCGATAACCTTTTTAACATTTGAGAATTCGTTCATCGGTGCCTTCTGAATGCCTGGGTTTTCCTGTCTTTCGCCACAGCTTGCACCGCATGAACTGCAATCGTGATTACAATCTGCCATTATAAACTCCTCCCATCATTTATGTTTTCTATCTTATCAATTATTTTTTTATGTATTTCTCCACATATGTGCATCCTGCACACTCAGGCCTCTTCGGATTCTCCGGGTCACAGTAGAGCGGGAAGATTCTGAGGTCGCAGCTCAGTCTGTCTCCCATTACTGATTTCAGACCTGCAATCTGACATAAGGTTCCCACAAACTCTGTTGTAGTGCCGCTCTTCACGCTGCGAATGGTTTCGCGGTAAACCTTCGCCATATCCCTTTCATAATACTCATCCCTGTACTCAAAGAACTCATCAAATTCAGGAAGTTCAACAGGATTGAACAGCGGACAGTACAGAACACAGTTGTTGCACTTATTGCATCCCTGCTCGTCAATAATTGGTCGCTTATGTCCGTTCTCATCTCTAGTCATCTTCATGCACGCATACTTGCAGCCAAGCATGCAGGCCTCGCATCCATTACAGTTTGCTACTCTGTCTATAATCTGCATTTTTTCCTCCTATAAATTAACTATATCAATTTGCATATTTTCTTTATATACCCCAATTTAAATTGAAGTAAACTCCCTGTATATTGCCTGAATTGCTGGCAGATAATCCTCATCACTTACACCAATCAGCATATTGATTTTCTCTGAACCGTGGTCTATCAGCCTGATGTTGATTTTGTGATTTGCAAGAGCACCGAGAACCTTTACGGCGATAGCCGGTGATGTACCCAGCTCCCTTCCTACAATAGCGATGATTGCAAGCCCGCTGTTTACAGAAAGCTTTGTCGGCTGGATTCTGCTCTCAATTTCGTCAAGAATGTCATCGGCAAATTCATCAAATTCGCTGCTTTCCACAATGATATTCAGAGTGTCAATTCCTGAGAGCATATTTGTAATGGTAATATTTCTATCCGTGAAAACATTCAGAAGCTCTCCGCGAAGGTTATGGTCTTCGTTAAGATGTGCCTTCTCAACCAGAACAGATGTATGACCTTTCCTGCCGGAAATTCCGGAAACCTGCAGACTGCTCTGGTAGTAGTCCGCGTTCTTTACAATCAGTGTTCCCGCATCCTCAGGCCTGTTGGTATTTCTGATGTTGATAGGAATTTCCATTTTAACTACAGGGAAAATGGTATCTTCATGAATTACCGCAGCTCCCATGTATGACAGTTCACGCAGCTCCTTGTATGTAATAACCGGAACGGTAAGCGGGTTGTCGACAATTCGCGGATCCGCCATAAGAAGACCTGATACATCAGTCCAGTTTTCATATATATCGGCACTGCAGACTGCCGCAACTATTGCACCCGTAATATCGGAGCCGCCTCTTGAGAAGGTTTTTATCCTTCCGTCAGGCATAGTTCCGTAGAAGCCCGGTATTACTGCATTGGGATGAGCCTCAAGTGTCTTTCCGAGAGCCGCCTTCGTAGCCACAGGGTCATATTTTCCTTCTGAATCAAAATAGATATTGCCCTCAGCATCCACAAAATCGTATCCCAGATATGCCGCCATTATCTTTGCGTTCAGATATTCCCCGCGGCTTACAATGTAATCCTGCCTGCTCTCGTCTCCAAGAGCTTCAGCTATTCTCTCAAATTCTCCGTCTATATCCGGATCGACACCAAGTCCTCTTGCAATAACCCTGTAGCGTGACATAATTGATGAAAGGACATCCTCGGCCTCAGCCGCCGAAAGTTTTGATGCCCTGATGAGAAGATCCGTAACCTTCATGTCATCGTCAAAGCGTTTACCCGGCGCAGATACCACCACGTAGCTGCGTTCAGGCTCTGCTTTAACAATCTCGGCACACTTCCTGAACTGAGACGCGCTGGCCAGAGACGTACCGCCGAACTTGACAACCTTACGGTTGATTTCGCCGTCGATGATATCCTCAAAGCTTTCGCTGTTGATCTGCGTAATGTCGTACTGGGTCGTCTGGTAAACGAAATAGTTCAGCCAGTTGGAATACAGCAGGTTTGCGCAGGAGCGCCACGTGACAACAGGCTCCTTCGTATCGTCATCATCAGGGAAGTAATTGCACGGAACGTCAGGGTTCAGACCCGCATTCTTGTCGCGCACATACTCCTTCAGCAGGGTGTCCGCGTCGTATTCGGAGTGACCCATGATGAAAATCTGCTTGTCGTTGTTCGACTTCACCGCGTAGATTCCGGCTTCCTCTGAGGTTGCGATAATCTTCAGCTCAGGCACCGCCTTCACGTCCTCGATGTCCACGGTCGTGTTTCTTGAGTGCGGCACGTAGAACACGTCATCAAAACCCCTGAAGAGCATTCCCTTTTTATAGTCAAGGGTATGCTTATACACGCCGGACAGCTTCTTAGGCAGAATTCTTTTCTTGATTCCGTAGTGATAGTACAGGCCTGCCTGTGCTCCCCAGCAGATATGGAATGTACTGTGGACATGCTTCTTGGACCATTCCATGATTTCGCACAGCTCGTCCCAGTAGTCTACCTCCTCGAAATCCATCAGTTCCACAGGTGCGCCGGTGATAATCATACCGTCGTAATATTTCTGTTTAATCTGATCAAAAGTCTTATAGAACGCAATCATATGCTCCTGGGATGTGTTTCCCGCTTTATGAGTGCTCGTCTGTAAAAGCTCCAGTTCAACCTGAAGCGGTGTATTACCCAGCAGTCTTGTAAGCTGGGTTTCTGTGTCGACCTTGGTCGGCATCAGATTAAGAATAAGAATCTGCAGCGGTCTGATATCCTGAGTCATGGCTCTCGTATCAGTCATTACGAATACGTTTTCCTCCGTCAGGGTCTTTATTGCCGGCAGATTATTAGGTACTTTAATTGGCATTTTCTATTCTCCTAGGTTAGAATGTATAAAGTTCATTATACCAAACCTTCCAATATTCTGCAAGATTCGGAGCCTTTTTAAATTAATACGTTCCCCTTTCCTCACAATCGGGTGTATAATTAGAATATACATTTTAAAAGTGAGGTGACTTAAATGTCCAGTATAGTATACGATTACGGCGGCGGCCTTTATATCAATCTTACCAACAGATGCCCCTGCGCCTGCGAATTCTGCATCAAGAATTTCACTGACGGCCTGGGCAGTGCCGACACCCTGCTCCTTGAAAAGGAGCCCACTGTAGATGAGGTTCTCTCCGAGCTGAAAAAAAGGGATGTGGGTGCCTACGATGAGGTTGTTTTCTGCGGTTACGGTGAGCCTACCGAAAGGCTTGACGACCTTCTTCAGATTTCTCGCGCCATCAAAACCGACTTCGATGTAAAAATCAGAATAAACACCATCGGCCTTGCAAATCTGCGTTTTGGCGAGGATGTTACTCCAAGGATGGACGGTGTAATCGATGCAGTCAACGTCAGCATGAACGAAGCCGACGCGGAAAAGTACACAGCTCTCTGCCATCCGGAATTCGGTCCTGCTGCATACGACGCAATGCTGGATTTCATTGCAAAAGTAAAGAAGCACGTTCCTGTTGTCACCTGCTCTGTAGTAAGCGGCAGTCTGTCCAGGGAATCCATCGAAATCTGCGCCGCCAAAGCTGCCGAGCTTGGAATCGGGTTCAGGGTGAGATAAACATCTGCACAAAAATTCTACATAATTATCAAAGCAGGGGG
>JALENF010000055.1 GCA_022767945.1 Bacillota bacterium | reverse complement strand
CATGCCACGGCCTAAAGTCATAGCATCGTATGCAAGGCTGACTCTTTCCCATCTGTTGTCTCTGTCCATCGCGTAGTAACGGCCGGAAATCGTTGCAATCTGACCGACGCCGACCTTTTTGATGTGCTCCTCAAGAGCACTTATATATTCGTTCGCGCATCTTGGCGGCACGTCTCTGCCGTCAAGAAAGCAGTGGATGTAAACCTTAGAGATTCCCTTTCTCTACGCCATATCTATCAAAGCGAACAGATGGGAAATATGACTGTGCACGCCTCCGTCCGACAGAAGACCGAGCAGGTGAAGTGCTGAATCGTTTGCGATAACGTGATCCATAGCCTCCGTCAGAGCAGGGTTTTCGAAGAAGTCGCCGTCCTCGATAGCCTTGGTTATTCTTGTCAGCTCCTGATATACGATTCTGCCGGCACCGATGTTCAGATGACCCACCTCTGAGTTGCCCATCTGTCCCTCAGGAAGACCTACAGCAAGGCCGCATGCGTTTAATCTTGTCCACGGATATTTTTCAAATATTCTGTCTAAATTTGGTTTCTTCGCATTTCTGATAGCGTTAGCTTCCTTTTCGTTTTCGTTTAAGCCGTAGCCATCGAGAATCATAAGCATGGTTGGTTTCTTAAGCATTTCCATAATCTTTTCTCCCGTCTACAAATCAATATCGTTTTCATTATAACAGTTTTTTTGGTATAATCAAGTGAAGAGAAAGAGGTAAATGAGGAGAGTTTCAGATGAAGTGGACTGAGAAGCAGAGACAGGCGATAGAGACGCGAAATTCAAATATACTGGTGGCGGCAGCTGCGGGATCGGGAAAGACAGCAGTTCTTGTAGAACGCATAAAGAGGCTGATTCTTGAAGACGGCGTTCCCATCGACAGAATGCTGGTGGTGACCTTTACCAACGCGGCAGCCTCCGAGATGAAGGAAAAAATAAGAAACGCCATATATAAAGAAATAGATGAAAATCCGGAAAACGGCCCGGCTTTGAGAGAGCAGCTGAACCTGCTGGGGAGAGCCAATATAAGCACCTTCCATTCCTTTGCCCTGGAGGTGATAAGGACCTTCTTCTACAGCCGGGACATAGAGCCGAACTTCGCCATCTGCGACGACTCACAGAGGACTATTCTCAAGGAAGAGGCTATGGACAGTCTTATGGAGGACTTCTTCGAGGAAGGCACGGATGAATTCTACACCTTCCTGAACAAGTACAGCTCCGGCAGAAACCAGAGAAAAGTCAGAAATATAATAGATAATACATATAACTCCCTTCAGGCACTGCCATATCCGTGGGAATGGCTGGACGAGAACATAGAGGAACTGAAGAGAACGCCTGAGGAGTTCAGAGGTTCCAGACTGGAGGCAATGATAGACAGGCTGGTGATGGAGACCGCCCGGAAGCTGCTCAGCCTGGTAAAAACAAGAGAAGAGCTTCTGGACGACTACGGCCTGGACAGGCTGGCTGACAAGGTTCACGAAAAGGAAACAGAACCTCTCACTACGGCGTTCCGGGTATATGAGGAGACAGGAAGTGCAGAAAGCATCAGGAGCGCCATTCTCGCCTTTCAGACAGACCGTCTGACGCCAAAAAAGGAAGAGAAGGATACTTACGCCGGATGCAAGGAAAGGATTCAGTCTCTCGGCAAACAGGCCCGCGAGTCGGCGGCAGGAATCAGAGATCTGCTGGATCCCGAAGAACTGAGAAACAGCATTCTGGAGATTAATCAGACGGTGCCCGAGGCAGATACACTGCGAAAGCTGCTGGTGGGTTTTGATAAAAGGTTCAAAACCGCCAAGGCAGAAAAAAACCTGGTGGACTTCAACGACATCGAGCATTTCGCCCTCTCCATTCTGGAGAACGAAGAGGTCTGCGACTACTACCGGGAGAAATTTGACTATATTTTCATAGATGAATATCAGGACACCAACGTGCTGCAGGAGGAGATAATCTCGCGGGTGAAGAGGGAAAACAACCTCTTTATGGTAGGAGACATCAAGCAGAGCATATACAAGTTCAGGCTTGCCGAGCCGGAGATTTTCCAGAGAAAATATGACGAGTACGCACGCTCGGAAGACTCGGTGAAAATCGATCTGAACCAGAATTTCCGAAGCAAGTCGAAGATTCTGGAGGGAATCAACGGAATTTTCGAGGAGATAATGGACGGCTATGACGATGACGCCAGGCTTTATCCGGGCGTGAGCTACAACGGTCCGTACAACCTTGAGCCGGAGACAGTCATTATCGACACAGGAGATATGGAGGGTGCCGATCCTGAGATTATGGAGCTGAAAGCCACCGAAATGGAGGCGCTTCAGGTCTGCCGGATTATTCGTGAGAACCTGGGACGGCCTTTTTACGACCACAAGGCCGACGTGACCAGACCTCTTGAAAAGAGGGACATTGTCATTCTCATGAGAGGTGTGCGAAACTATGCATCCACATTTTACAGCGTGCTGAAGGACAGCGGAATCGACGCCTTCGTGGACGACAGCGACGGCTATTTCGACACTATGGAGATTAATGTCTTCCTGAATCTGCTCAGCATCATAGACAACAGGATGCAGGATGTTCCACTTATAAGTGCGCTTCATTCTGAAATCTTCGGCTTCAGTGCCGGAGAGCTGGGTCGGGTTCGTGCTCAGTTCAGGGACGGCTCCTACGCGGAGGCTTTCATGGCCTATGCCAGAGAGGGCAGCAGCAGGGGTCTGAGGGAAAAGTGCGCTGCCGCTTTATCAAAACTCACTGAGTGGAAGTCTCTTTCGGGAACCATGCCTCTCGGTCAGTTTTTATGGAAGCTGCTTACTGACACGGGATATTATATGCAGATGGGAACCATGCCGGGCGGTGCCCAGAGACAGGCTAATCTGCGGGTTCTGGTGGATAAGGCGGAAGGCTTTACAGGTGACAGGCAGGTTTCTCTCTATGGATTTATCAGGTATATTGAGACGGTAAAGGCGAAGAAGGTTGCTGTCGGTCAGGTAAAGCTTCTGGGCGAACAGGATGATTTAGTTAGGATCATGACCATTCACAAGAGCAAGGGACTGGAGTTTCCGATGGTTATAGTCTGCGGAATGGGAAGAAATCTGACCTACTCGAAGAACGAGGCCGGGGTGTCTCTGCACAAGGATGTCGGTCTGGGTCTGACACTGGTAAACTACGAGGAGAAGTGGCTGAAGAAGACTCTCGTGCAGCAGCTGATTGCAAGGCGTGTCAAGCAGGAGGAAGTGCAGGAGGAAAAGAGAATCCTGTACGTTGCCATGACCCGTGCAAAGGATATTCTCTATCTGGTGGGAACTACAAGAGACGGCTCTAAGTTTGCAGGGGATGACGAGGGATACGTGCCCGGAGACAAAAACTATCTGGACATGATTGGTTTTGTTCGGAGAAAGACTGTAATGCCGGCATCGGCGCTTGAATACAATCTGGAGGACAGCCGTCTGAAAGGCCCTGTCGGACGGGACGTGTTTGACGAGAAGCCTGACCCGGCAAAAAGACAGGAGATAGAGCGAAGGCTGAACTTCCTGTATCCGTATGGGGAGCCGGCAAACGATAAACAGAAGTATTCCGTTTCTGAACTGAACAGACATCAGGATGAGCGGACAGAGGTGCCGCTGAGAAAGCCGGTTTTCCTCGAGGAGGAGAGAGGCTTTACTGCTGCAGAAAAGGGACTTATTTACCATGCAGTAATGGAGTACGCTGACTTCAGCAGGGCTGAAGGGGAGGGCATGACCTATATTAATGAAGCTGTGTCCGAGATGGTGGATAAGGAAATTATCACTGAAGAGGAGGCTGGAGCTGTATATCTGCCGAACATAGCGGCTTTCTTCAGGACTGATGTGGGAAAAAGAGCCGCCGAAGCTTTCCGGCGCGGAGCTCTGGAGAAAGAGAAGCCTTTCGTGCTGAAGATGAAGCGCAACGGTGAGGACGTGCTGGTTCAGGGCATTATTGACTGCTTCTTTGAGGAAGAGGACGGATTCGTCCTGGTTGACTACAAGACCAACTGGATTGACAGGAGCAGACCGGAGGAAGAGGAGCTCGGACGGCTGAGAAACACTTACAGTGAGCAGCTTCGAATATACAGGGAGGCAATCGAGAAGGCGAAGGGAAGGCCTGTCAGTGCAGCCTATCTGTATCTTGCCAATATCGGTGAAGTAATAAGTATGTAAAAAACATTTGAATTTTGACAAAAATCATATATAATATGAAATAGCGTATTGTCGTTTTTTAAGAGTTTCTTAGAAAGGGAGCATATAGCAATGAAAAATCATAGGCTTTGGGCTTTGATGCTTTCCTTTGTGCTTGCGTTCACCATGTGTGTCGGAAGCCTGGAGAGTGCATTTGCCGAAGAGGTTGACGAAGAACCTGCTGACACTCCGTCTGTTCAGCTGGAGCTCGTTGAATCTGATGATTCTACTTCCTTATGCTACGAAGTCGTGGTTCCTGAGAGAGGATTTCTTGAAATCAGTTTCCCTGCTGGTGACGAGGAGTCTGAAACAGTATACGACACTAAGCTTTTAAACTACGAAAAACAGCCTCTGGTTGGAGACGACTGGCAGTCTGTAACCGCTGAAAATGACTACACTTTAAGCTATGGCCTGGCTGCAGGCACATATTATCTTCTTGTCAAGGGTGATGCTCTGGAGGAACTGCCTTCAGTTGATTTCATGTCTGTAGACGATAAGATAGGCAGCACTAAGGCTAAAGCTGTTTCTATCTACAAGAATGGAAGCGAAAAGACAGGTGTTATTACTGCCAAGCAGAAAAAGACATCATGTCAGTGGTACAAATTCAAGGTTAACAAGGCTCAGAAGGTTACAATCAGAATCGCTGGCAAAACCAATGGTAGTGGTCTGAAGTTCACAATCATGGACAAGAACGGCTCATCTGTTGTGAGAACTATTGATTCAGATACTCCTGAAAGAAGTATCAGATTCTTCTCAATAGTTAATAAGAAACAGCAGGAAAAGCTGGCAGCCGGAACTTACTGGATTAAGGTTCAGAAGGTGGATGAGTCCGGTGACGGCTACTACTCAATCAAATGGAAGTAAATTAAGTAAAAAAATTCCTGAGGCTTTGTGCTTCAGGAATTTTTTTATGTAATTATGTAAAATATATTCAGGATTTATACAATACCCTGTGCCATCATAGCTTCTGCAACCTTTTCGAAGCCGGCGATGTTTGCACCCTTTACAAGGTCATAGCCTAAGCCGTATCTTTCGGAAGCTTCTGCAGCATTCTTGTGGATGTTAACCATGATAGTCTCAAGCTGTTCGTAAACCTGTTCCGGTGAGAATACAGTGTGACCTGCGTTCTGTCCCATTTCGATGCATGAGCATGCTACGCCGCCAGCGTTAGCAGCCTTGGAAGGACCAACGATTACACCGTTGTCCTGAAGATACTTGATAGCTTCGTTAGTTGTAGGCATGTTAGAACCTTCGCAAAGGAACTTACATCCGTTAGCAACCATCTTTTCAGCATCTTCCATGTGGATTTCATTCTGAGTAGCGCATGGGATGTAAAGGTCAGCCTTAACTCCCCAAGGCTTTTCGCCCGGATAGAAAGTAGCTCCAGGGAACTTGTCTGCGTAAGGTGCGCAGATGTTCTTTCCGGATCCTCTTAATTCAAGCAGGTAATCCTCCTTTTCACCAGGAGTGATTCCGTCCGGATCGTAGATGTATCCGTCAGGTCCTGAGATTGTGATTACCTTAGCACCAAGCTGGTTCAGCTTCTGGCATGTTCCCCATGTTACGTTACCGAAACCGGAAAGTGCAACTGTCTTGCCTGCCAGCTCTTCTCCGTTAGCTTTCAGCATTTCTCTTGCGAAGAATACGATACCGTAGCCTGTAGCTTCAGTTCTTCCGTGTAATCCGCCGTATGACAGACCTTTTCCTGTTAATACGCCTTCATATCTGTTAGCCAGCTTCTTGTACTGACCGAACATGTATCCGATTTCTCTTGCGCCTACACCCAGGTCACCTGCAGGAACGTCTGTGTAAGGTCCGATGTGTCTGAACAGTTCGCTCATGAATGCCTGGCAGAAACGCATGATTTCTCCGTCTGATTTTCCGTTTGGATCGAAGTCAGCTCCACCCTTGCCTCCTCCGATTGGAAGACCGGTCAGGCTGTTCTTGAAAATCTGTTCAAATCCTAAGAACTTGATGATTCCGGGATATACGTTTGGTGCAAATCTTAAACCGCCTTTGTAAGGTCCGATAGCACTGTTGAATTCGTACCTGTATCCTCTGTTAACCTGTACCTTGCCGTTGTCATCAACCCAAGGAACTCTGAAGCTGATGCCTCTTTCAGGTTCGATAAGTCTCTCGATTAAACCTGCTTCAACGTATTCCGGGTGTGCCTCAAGTACCGGTTCAATTGATGTAAGTACTTCTTCAACTGTCTGCAGGAACTCTGGTTCGCCAGGGTTTCTTTTCTTAGCAATATCGATGTACTGCTCTACTAATTTGCCCATTTTCTTTTACTCTCCTCTTTATAAAAATAATTACTGCGCGTGTAATACGTTAAGTCCAATATAACACTTTGTTAAAATGGCGTCAAGGGGATAAAACGATAGAAAATTAGCGGTAAAATAGAAGAATATTAAGTCAAAACTGCTTGAAAAAAAAGACGATTTTCGGTATAATTTAATGTCAGAAACTAAAATGAAAGGGGCCGTTAAAATGGATAACAGAACGATAGATACAGATATTTTAATGGAAGAATCCCTTGAGAAAATTCTGGAGTGGCTTGAGGAAAAGAAGTATTTCCAGGCGAGAGACGAACTGCTGAAATACAACGCGGTGGATATTGCGGAAATGCTGGAAGATATCTGCGAGGAAATGGACATCGACATGACCATCATCCTGTTCAGACTTCTGCATAAGGATATCTCTGTAGAGGTCTTTGCAGAACTGTCATCTGATACGCAGGTTGACATCATTAACGCCATTACAGATAAGGAACTTGACTACATCGTAAGCGAGCTGGATTTCGACGATAAGATCGACGTGCTGGAAGAACTGCCGGCGAATGTAGTAAACAAAATTCTGGAGAATACTCCTAAGAACGAAAGAAAGCTGATTAACACCTTCCTTAACTATCCTGACACCTGTGCGGGCAGTCTGATGACTCCCGACTACATCAGTCTGGACAAGGACTGGAACGTGCAGAGAGCCTTAGAACACATAAAAAGTGAAGGTATGGATGCGGAAACAGTATACACCTGTTACGTAAGAGATACAGGAAGAAAGCTTCTGGGAATCGTTTCTCTGAGCACGCTGGTAATCTCAGACAATGAGGTCAAGATAAAGGATATAATGGTAACGGACTACGTTTTCGAAAACGTGTACGATGACCGGGAGGATGTTTCTGAAGACTTTAAGAAATACGGCTTCCTTGCTATTCCGGTAGTTGACAATGAACATCGTCTGGTGGGTATCATCACTGTCGACGACATTCTGGATGTCATGGAAGAAGAGGCTACAGAAGATATCGAGAGAATGAACGGTGTCATAGACTGGGAGAACTCCGACAAGGGTTACCTGGACATGTCTGTGTGGCAGCACGCCCTTAACCGTCTGCCATGGCTGCTCATCCTGATGGTGGCATATATTTTTACCGGAATGATTATCACAAAATTCGAGAGCAGGCTGTCAGAAATCATCTGCCTTGTTGCATACATGCCTATGCTGATGGGAACCGGAGGAAACACCGGCTCTCAGGCCGCAACTCTGATTATTCGCGGTCTTGCCACAAATGAGGTTGATACCTCAGATGCTCTGAAGGTTCTGTGGAAGGAACTGAGAATCGGATTGATCCTGGGAGGGGCTCTAAGTGCGGTAAACTTTGCAAGAGTGTGCATACTGGACGGAAACAGCCCGGAAATCGCGCTGACAGTATGTGTTGCCATGCTGCTCATCGTAGTCTTTGCAAAGATTCTGGGAAGTATGGTTCCTCTTATCGTAAAGAAACTCAAGCTTGACCCGGCACTGATTGCAAATCCGGCAATCTCATCTGTATCTGACATGGTAGCCCTGACTATTTACTTTGCTATGGCATCATTATTCCTGAACCTGTAAGCTGGTGAAATATGAAAATTGTAGGTTTAACTGATAGAAGTTTTGTTAATACTGTTATTAGAAAGCGTCCCGGAAACGTACATAAGGGGGACTGCGGAAAGGTTCTTATGGTCTGCGGGTCTGTCGGCATGGCCGGTGCATCTGTTTTTGCGTCCAAGGCGGCTATGCGCAGCGGAAGCGGCCTGGTGAAGCTGTGCACACCGCGGGAGAATTTCCCCATTCTTCAGATTTCTGTACCTGAGGTTATTTGTACCGGGTGGGACGACGTAAAGAACGACCTAATGCAGTATGACTCAGTTGCAATAGGCCCGGGAATGGGAGTTGGTGAGAGAACAGAAGCTATTCTTACAGAAATACTTAAGGTATATGACAGAACTGTGGTTATCGACGCGGACGGCCTGAATACAGTTGCGGGCAGCAGGTCTCTGCAGGCTTTGATAAAGAAGAGAGGCGCGTCTGTGATTATGACTCCCCACATCGTTGAGGCGGGGAGACTGCTGAGAGACGAGATAGGAGAACGCTCAGCACGTGATTATTCCAGGCTGGAGCTGGCAGAAATGCTGGTGGACAAGTACGGATGCGTTGCGGTACTGAAAGGGGAAAACACTCTGGTAGCCGTATCGGAGGATGAAGCATATACTAATACTACAGGTAATCCGGGAATGGCGACCGCAGGCTCGGGAGATGTCCTGACCGGCGTGATTGCATCATTTGCGGGGCAGGGACTTTCACCGGGAGACGCTGCCAGAGCCGGAGTATTTGTACACGGAATGAGCGGTGATCTGGCTGCTGAAAGTCTGGGAGTTTACGGACTAATAGCCAGTGACATAGTTAACAACCTACCTTTAGCTCTTAAAAATTTAGTGTAATAAGACAAGGAGTGTTGGGCTTTGATAGTGAAGAAAGGAGATCTTTACTTCGCTGATCTAAGTCCGGTTGTCGGCTCTGAACAGGGCGGAATCAGACCAGTACTCGTAGTTCAAAATGATATAGGAAATAAATACAGCCCCACAATTATTGTGGCCGCCATCACATCGAAGACAAAGGCAAACCTGCCGACTCATGTGGAGTTAGCAGCTGCTGACGGCGGACTTAGCAAAAATTCGGTGGTCCTCCTGGAACAGCTCAGGACTATCGACAAGCGAAGACTAAAGGAACACATCGGTTCTCTGGATGAGGCACAGCTGCCGAGTGTGAATCAGGCACTCAGCGTAAGTCTGGGCATCACACCTTCGGAGAACAGGTAAATCTGATTATAGAGGGCTGAAAAATATTTTTCAGCCCTTATATATAGTGTTTAAATAAAACGGAGGACAATAATGGAAACAAAACAGTATGAAGAATTGGCCAGAAAGATCAGGACGGACATCATTCGTATGGTACATAGCGCAGGTTCCGGACATCCGGGCGGATCTCTTTCCGCTGCGGAAATCGTAACTGCCCTTTACTTCAAGGAAATGAACATTGATCCTGAGAATCCCAAGATGGAGAATCGCGACAAGTTCATTCTTTCCAAGGGACATGCTGCTCCTGTGCAGTACGCTGCCCTTGCTGAAAGAGGCTACTTCCCTGTAGAAGATACACTTACTCTTCGTAAGCTGGGAAGCAGATTCCAGGGACATCCTAACATGCACAAGGTTCCCGGAATCGAAATGTCCACAGGCTCACTGGGACAGGGTATCTCAGTATGCGTGGGAATGGCTATTGCGAACAAGATGGATAAGAATCCGGGAAGAATCTATACGCTTCTCGGTGACGGAGAACTTCAGGAAGGTCTTGTATGGGAAGCTGCAATGGCAGCAGGACACTACGGCCTGGATAACCTGGTAGCAATCGTGGATAACAATGGATTACAGATTGACGGAAAGAACGACGACGTAATGACTGTTAAGCCTATCGATGAAAAGTTCAGGGCATTCGGCTGGAACGTTGTTGAAATCGACGGACACAATTTTGAGGAAATATTTGACGCCTTTGATAATGCAAGAGCCTGCAAGGGTAAGCCTACAGCTGTTATCGCTCATACCCACAAGGGCAGAGGCGTTTCATTTATGGAGGACAATGCGGGCTGGCACGGAAAGGCTCCTAGCGATGAGCAGGCCAAGCAGGCATTTGAAGAACTGGGAGGTGAATGGTAATGGCAGATAAAATTGCAACCAGAGCGGCTTACGGTGAAACATTAGTTGAGGTAGGTGCTGAAAATCCTAATCTTGTGGTTATGGATGCCGACCTTTCAGGTTCAACTATGACAAAGAAATTCGGAGAGGCATATCCTGACAGATTCTTTAACATGGGAATCGCAGAGCAGAACCTGTATGCTGCGGCAGCGGGAATTGCTCTTTCAGGAAAGACTGTATGTGCTTCCACATTCGCAATGTTTGCGGCAGGAAGAGCATTTGAAATCATCAGAAACTCAATCGGATACACAGGCGCAAACGTTAAAATCTGCGCAACTCACGCAGGTATCACTGTCGGCGAGGACGGCGCAAGCCATCAGACCTTCGAGGACCTGGCACTTATGAGAACGATTCCGGGCATGACGGTAGTAAACCCTTGCGACGGTGTAAGCGCAAAGAAGCTTCTTAAGAAGGTAATCGGCTTTGACGGTCCTGCATACGTAAGACTTGGCAGAGCGGCAGTTCCCGTATTCTACGGAGAAGATGCGGAATTCACTATCGGAAAGGCTAACGTCCTGAGAGAAGGCAGGGACGCTGCTGTAATTGCAACCGGCATCATGGTTGCAGAGGCTATGGCAGCCGCTGAGACTCTTGCGGCTGAAGGCATAGAAGTGAGAGTAATCGACATGCACACCATCAAGCCTATCGATGAGGAAATCATTATCAAAGCTTCCGGCGACACAGGCAGAATCGTTACTGCTGAAGAGCACTCTGTAATCGGAGGACTTGGAAGTGCAGTGGCTGAGGTTCTTTGCCAGAAGGCTCCTGCAAGAATGGCTATGGTCGGACAGAAGGATACCTTCGGTGAATCAGGCAAGCCTGATCAGCTTAAGGAAAAGTACGGAATGACAGCTGCTGATATTGTGGCTGCAGTTAAAGGTTTAATGTAATAATAAGACTCCCCTCCCCATAAATTGTAGAATAAGGAGGGGAGTTTTTTATGAAAAAACAGTTTATTGCCATAGGTCTGGCTGCTGTTGTTCTCATCGGGCTGATGGTTTACTTCGGCATCAGTATAGGCCCTGCCCGGGTCGACTTTCAGCAGATATCGGAAAAGAAAATACCTAGAGAAATAGACGCGGAGATAATGCCGGAATACAGGGAACTGGAACGTGCCTTTGCCTGCAGAGTGGGTGATGAGGTGTACGTTGTGGTAACCAGAGGAACAAAGCCCACAACGGGTTTTGAGGTTAGTGTGGATAAGATGGAGCTTTCGGCAAAGGATGACAAGAGTAAACTGACGGTCTACGCGGATTTTGCGGATCCTGAGCATCCGGAGCGGCTTGCACAGGTGAAAAGCTACCCTTATACAGTAGTCCGCGCGGATATGAAAGGACTGCCGGATGAGATAGAGCTGAAGGTGAATTACATAAAATAGGAAGTGAAAAAATGCCGTTTACACTTTGAATTTATCAGAAAATGTAGTATAATTAACAATGTATGAGAATGTGCTGATATATGAAAGGATTCCATATGATTGTATTTGAAAACGTAACAAAGATTTACGATGGCGATAACGTAGGACTGGAAAATGCGAGTATCAGAATCAACAAGGGAGACTTTGTTTTTCTGGTAGGTCCCAGCGGAGCCGGTAAATCCACTTTTATAAAGCTTATCCTGAAGGAGATAAACGCCGATTCGGGAAGCATCAAGGTAAACGGCAAAGAAGTCACCAAGCTGAGCAACAGAGAGGTTCCTCAGCTGAGAAGGCGCATCGGTATAGTATGGCAGGATTTCAGACTTCTGCCAAACAAGACGGTATTTGAGAACGTGGCATTCGCCATGGAAATACTGCATAAGCCTAAGAAAATGATCAGAAAGAAGGTACCTCAGGTGCTCAGCCTTGTAGGTATCCTGGATAAAGTGGACAAGTATCCAAATGAGCTGTCTGCAGGTGAACAGCAGAGAGTTGCCATTGCAAGAGCAATCATCAACAAGCCTACTGTTCTGATTGCGGACGAGCCTACAGGAAATCTTGACCCGGATACAGCTGCAGAAATCATGGATCTGCTGAACCAGATCAACATAACCGGAACAACGATTCTGATGGTTACTCACGCGAAGGACATCGTAGACCGTATGCAGAAGCGTGTAATAGCAATTGAGTCCGGTCATATTGTAAGAGACGAGTTCGGTCAGTACGGATATGCAGAGGAGTCCGGCGGGGAATACGACGAGGCCGAAAACGAGGCTGAGGATGAAGATGCTGCTGCAGGTGCAGAGGAAAGCTCACCGTATGCGGAAGATGACAATGCATCAGTGGAATCAGAAAGCCTTGCAGACCAGATCGTAGACAGAGTCGTGGCCGCTGCTGCAGGCGAGGCTGCCGCCGGTGACTGTGGCGGAGCTGAAACAGAAGGGGATATTAAGGAAGAGGAGGTGCCTAAGGATGAGAACGATAGGCTATAACATCCGGCAGGCATTTCGTCAGCTGGGCAGAAACAAAGGAATGGGCTTTGCATCCATATGCGCAATCACAGCAATGATGCTTATTCTGGGTCTGTTCTTTGTAATAACAGTGAATGTGAACCTGTTCTCCGAAATGGTCAAGTCTGACTTCGAACAGGTGGAAATATTTATCGAGGATTCGTGCAGTGAAGCAGAGATTCAGCAGATAATGGAAAACCTTCAGGAGCAGAAGGACGTCGAGAAGGTTGAATTCAGAAGCAAAGAGGATGCTCTTAAAATAATGAAACAGAGATGGGGAGAAAGCGGCTACCTGCTGGATTCCCTGGACAAGAACCCTCTGCCGAGTTCTGTGATCGTAACCGTAAAGAGCCTGGAGAAGGCTGACAAGGTCACCGAGTATGCACAGGAGATTGCAGGCGTAGAGGACGTGAAATACTATAAGGAGACTGTGGAGAAGCTCACTAAAGTTACTGACTTTCTTCAGCTTACAGCCCTTATTATTATGGCCTTCCTGGTTGTCGTTTCGGTAATTGTTGTATCAAACACCATCAAGCTTACCGTATTCGCAAGATCGAAGGAAATATCCATAATGAGCTACATCGGAGCAACCAACTGGTTTATCAGAGGACCTTTCCTGGTGGAGGGAATTATAATCGGAATCATTTCCTCCCTTGTTGCGGCACTGATAACTTATCTGGCATATTCCAGGGTTGTTTCAATTATAGGAATACAGGTTATGACCATACTGTCATCACCTCTTGTTCCGGCAGCATACCTTGCAGGAAATCTGATCTGTATCTTCATGGCGATAGGTATCAGCATCGGAGCCTGCGGAAGCATTATTTCCATGAGAAAGTTCTTAAGAACGTAGGGGAGTTTTAGAGAGGATAATAATATGAAGACGAGAAAAAAGATTACAGCTGTTGTACTGTCACTGATTCTGGTATTCACCTTAAGCAGCTCAGCCATAGTATACGGAACAACTATTTCAGAGCAGCAACAGGCCCTGGATGAAGTGGAAAACAACCGTAACGAGATCGAGCAGAGCATGGATGCCCTGGTAAGCCAGATTGAAGAGGGTCAGGCAGAAATCGACAGCATTCAGGCAACCATCAATCAGAAGATGGAAGAAATCAAAGCGGCAACTGCATCTATTCAGAAAACGGAAAAGAAAATAGCATCTACAGAGGATGAACTCAACAAGAGGCTGAGAGTAATGTACAAGAACGGCTCTGTCGGATTCCTGGACGTGCTCTTCGGGTCAAACAGCATATCCGAATTCCTTTCCAATGTGGAAATGATTCAGAAAATATACAAGAATGATCAGGATACCATTACAACTCTTCAGAGGCAGCAGGATGAGCTTGAACAGAAGAGAAAGACTCTGAAAGCAGAGCAGGAGGAGCTGAAGGAGGAAAAGCAGAAGGCTCAGGAAAAGAAGGACGCGCTTGACAGCAAGAAGCAGGAGCTGCAGGCAAAGCTGGACGAGCTGAATGCAGAAGCCGACAGAATCAGCGGTCTGATCAAGCAGCTGCAGGAGGCAAACAAAAACAAGCAGCCTGCATACACAGGTAACGGTCAGTTCGGATGGCCGACAGATTCAAGATACATAACCTCAGAATTTGGTGGAAGGATACATCCGATAACAGGAATCTACACAGGACATACAGGAATAGATATCGGAGCATCATACGGATCGCCTGTATACGCCGCCGAGTCCGGAACCGTAATTCTGGCTGACTGGTACGGCGGATACGGCAACGCGGTAATCATAGACCACGGAAGCGGAATCAGTACCCTGTACGGACATAACAGCTCACTGGCTGTAAGTGCCGGACAGACTGTTTCACGAGGACAGGTCATTGCAAGCTGCGGTTCAACAGGATGGTCAACAGGTCCTCACGTTCATTTCGAGGTGAGAATTAACGGCGAGTACGTCAACCCGCTGAGTTACCTGTAAAATACATATTAAAAGAGGTTAAATGAATATACATCCAAAGATTAAAGAAATACTGAATAATAGAGGAATTGCGGGGGACTCTGAGATTTCAGAGTTCCTCTCAGATAAACCTCAGAAGACATACGATCCATTCCTGCTTCTGAATATGGAAGAAGGGGTGGATTTAATACTGTCAGCCATAGACGAGGGAGAGCGTATCTGCATATACGGAGACTACGATGCAGACGGAATAACCTCCACTGCGGTGCTCATGGAGGTGCTGTCCAATCTGACAGACAATCTTACATACTACATTCCGTCACGCTTTGACGAGGGTTACGGCCTGAACTGCAAGGCAATAGACAGGATCAAAGCCGACAATGTGAACCTGATTGTAACTGTCGACTGCGGCAGCGTTTCCTACGACGAGGTTGAATATGCCAAGTCCCTGGGACTGAAGGTGCTGGTAACCGATCACCATACCATTGCTGACAGGATAGCGGACTGCCCAGTTATCAACCCGATGCAGCCTGACTGCCCGTATCCATTCAAGAGACTTGCCGGTGTGGGCGTTGCCTTCAAGCTGGCACAGGCCATTGTAACGGTGACGGGATTGCCCAAATCGGTGGTGACGAAAACACTAGATGTGGTCGGAATCGGAACCATCGGCGATATCGTGCCCCTTTTGGATGAAAACAGAACTATCGCCAAGTACGGCATCAGAATGCTGAATCTTACCGAAAGACCGGGAATCAGCAGCCTGATAGAGGGAATAAGTCTGAAAAAGGGAAATATCAACTCAGGAAACATCTCATTCGGTATCGTGCCCCACATCAATGCGGCAGGAAGAATGGATCATGCCTATACTGCGGCACGTCTGATAATGTCACAGAGTGCCTCTCAGGCAAGAGAAGGAGTATCCAGACTCATTAAGTTCAACAACCTGAGAAAGAGCCGACAGGAGGCCGCATTTAAAGAGTGCGAGAAGCTGATAAGTGAAAAATATATGGACGATAATTTCCTTGTAATTCAGCTTGAGGATGCTCATGAGGGGATTACAGGAATTGTAGCCGGAAAGATAAAGGAAAAGTACTACAGACCTGCAGTAATCGTAACGCCGATAGGCGATGGATTAGTAAAGGGAACGGGTAGAAGCATCCCCGGGGTAAATCTGTACAGCCTCCTCAAGGAGAGTGAAGAGCTGTTCGAAAAGTTCGGGGGTCATGCTGCAGCCTGCGGATTTTCCATGAAAATGGAAAATGTTGATGAGCTGAGAAAGAATCTGAACCGGTCTCTGGAGGTTTTGATAGAAGAGGAACCCGACCTGATGGAGGAAAAGCTGGAGGTGGATTCACACCTTGAGGCAGGCGATATCTGTCTGGAGCTTGTGAAGGAGCTGGAGCTTCTGGAACCCTTCGGTGCGGCCAACCCGCAGCCTGTGTTTTCTTTCCGCGGAAGACCATGCAACATAAAGAAAATGGGTGCAGACGGACAGTACACCAGGTTTACGGCCGTGCTGGAAAACGGGAAGGAGCACACCTGCGTGATTTTTAAGAACGCGCCGGAATATGACGAGTTGCTGAAAACCGGCGAATATGTTACCATAATAGGAACACTGGAATCCCAGAACTGGAATGGCAGAGAGTACCTGCAGACCACGGTGCTGTCTGTCGAAAAATAAGAGGAACTTATGATAAAGATTAAGAAGTCAAGCCTGATAACGATAATAATCGCGTCAGTCATTGGCGCGGTGCTTATTGCCGGGGGAATAGGTTACGGGCTTATGGCGGCTAACGGCGTCACCCTGGTCAACAGGGAAAAATACGAGACATACGAAGAGATTGCAGAAAAGTACGGGAAGCTTTACAGACTTCAGACGATGATTGAAAACAATTATCTGTGGGAGGTTGATGAGGAAAGCCAGATGGACAGTGTGTACAAGGCACTGGTGTCATCTCTGGGGGACAAGTACTCTGCTTATTACGACGCGGAGGAAACGGAGAAGCTGACGGAATACATCAACGGAACCTTTGCAGGAGTGGGCATAGTATTCAGCCAGTCAAAGGATGACCCTACAAGGTATCCGATTGGTAGTGTGATCAAGGACAGCCCTGCTGATTCTGCGGGGATAAGGAAGGGCGACATCATCCTTGAGGTGGATGACAAGACCTTTGACGATATTGAAAAGGTTGCTGAGGCTCTCAAGGGCGAGCTTGGCAGCCGGGTCAGGGTAACCTTTGAGCGGGACGGCAAGATCAAGACCGTCCGGCTTGTGAGGGGCACCATAGAGCAGCCATCGGTAGGCTCCACGATAATAGATAAAAAGTATGGCTATATATACATTTCCGCTTTTGAGAAGGAAACGGACAAGCAGTTTGAGGAAGCTCTCACAAAGCTGGAAAACCGTAACCTTAAGGGTCTGATTATTGACCTCAGGGGCAACGGCGGAGGAATTGCAGAGACAGGTATAAACGTAGCCGACATGCTGCTTCCGGAGTGTGTAATAACCAAGACCGTAGACAAAAACGGCAAGGAAGAGGTTTACAATTCGGACGGGGAGTGCACCAGACTGAAATACGTGCTTCTGGTGGACGGTGATACGGCCAGCTCTTCGGAGATTGTTGCCGCCGCGGTGAGAGACAACAAGGGCGGAAATATCGTGGGAACGAAGACCTTCGGAAAGGGCATCATCCAGACTATGGAGGTGCTTAAGGACGGTTCCTCAATCAAGCTGACCACCATGGAATATCTTTCACCTGACGGAAGCCACATCCACGAAAAGGGCATCAAACCGGATTATGTGGTGAAGCAATCGAAGAAGAACGGTAAGGATGTCCAGCTGCAGAAAGCAATTTCACTGCTGAAATAGTTTTTTGACTTTAATGCATTAGTGTGATACAATTCTAGTAACTGTGAAGAACAGCGATGAAAGGAGCACTTGCTATGGAATACGATTCAAAATTCAAGAGTCAGGTAATGGATGAATTTTTCGAGGCCGTACTGCTGCTTAAAGATTTGGATGATTGTTATAGATTTTTTGAGGATGTGTGTACAATCAACGAGCTTCGTGCCATGACTCAGAGAATGCAGGTAGCCAAACTGCTTGCAGATAAAAAAACTTACAGCGAAATTGAGGAGCTTACCAAGGCGTCCACTGCTACAATAAGCAGAATAAACAAATGCCTTGTATACGGTGCAGGCGGTTATGAGCTTGTAATAGAAAGACTCAAGGAAAAGGAATAGAAGTGATCCGGCGTGATGGTATGGTAAAAATGTCATCACGCCTTTTGCTTTCGTGAGCATGTTTACGGGAGGATAGTTTGGATATAATTTATGTATGCAGAGGAAAGGTTTTTCACGGTGAAGAGGGGTATCCGAGGGTTGTGAAATGCGCATCGGCGTTTGCCGATATGATTGGAATTTCAAGGCCGTCGGTTATCAAAACCCACTCGAAGGGAAAACCTTATTTTTCGGACAGCACCATAGAATTTTCTATCTCTCACAGTGATGTTCTGTGGGTTTGCGTGTACAGTGAGGCACCCTGCGGTCTGGATGTTCAGCTGAAAAAGGAGATTAATTACAGGCGTATCGGGGAAAGAATATTCTCAGACAGGGAGATGAGGTATCTGGAGATGGCCGGTGGCGGCGGCGTCGGCAGCCTTAAAGACGCCTTCTACCGATTATGGACCAGGACGGAGGCCTTTGCAAAATGTACCGGAGACGGGATTTTTGGAGAGAGACCTGAGCTGGCGGATGAAGATGGCAGACTTTTGGACATTGTAGAATGGAAAGGAAATAAATATTATTTTTCCGACGTGGATATTGATGAGGGCTTCAACTGTGCGCTATGTCAGAAGGGAAGCAGGCGGGAGTTTGAAATAAGCTTTGAGATAAGGGAAGATTTATGAATATATACGATAAAGCACTGAAAAAACTTGCCTCGAGGCCGAGGACGGTTCAGGAGATAAGAAAGTACCTGGGCGGAGAGGGTTTTGATAAAGAGGAAATCGACAGACTGGTGGAAGAGTTCAGCAGCATGCATTACCTGGACGACGAGGAGTACTGCAGGATGTACCTTCGCCGGGAGCTTGACAGAGGCCGGGGAAAGGCGATGATCGCACGCCGGTTAAGAGAACTTGGGGTGGACGACTTCGTCGTTGAGGATGTTTTTGCCGAGGATGAGTTCAACGTGGACGAGAGGCAGCTTGCCATGGAGGAGGCTGTGAAGGTTCTCAGGATGGCGGGTGAGGAGCCGCCCTGCTCGGAGAAGGTGATTGGAAGGGTGGCCAGAAGGCTGCAGTCCAGAGGGTACAGTACGGACGTAATTTACGGAATAATCGGGGAGCTGAGAAGATGAGTTTTTTGGACAGAACGGAAATGTTAATAGGCAGTGAGGCTGTCAGCAGGCTGGCTGATGCGAAGGTTCTTGTATTCGGCGTGGGCGGTGTCGGCGGCCATGTGTGTGAGGCTCTGGTGAGAGCAGGGATAGGAGAAATACACATTGTTGACGGAGATACCGTTGCTGAGAGCAATATAAACAGGCAGATAATAGCCACGCGCGATAATATCGGGCAGCCGAAGGTTGAGGCCATGGCTGAGAGAATCAGGTCGATTAACCCGGAGTGCAGGGTGAAGGGTTTTCAGATGTTTTTTCTGCCCGGAGAGACCAGTGACAGCATGGATTTCAGCGGCTATGACTATGTTGTCGATGCTGTTGACACGGTGGCGGCAAAGCTTGAGATTATTGAAAAAGCCAAAGCTGCGGGCGTTCCGGTGATTTCATCTATGGGCACGGGAAACAAGCTGGATCCGACTCTTTTCCGGATTGCCGACATCAGCAAAACGAGTGTGTGCCCGCTTGCCAAGGTGATTCGCAAGGAGCTTCGCAATCGGGGAATTCGTGATGTGAAGGTGCTTTTTTCCACGGAGGAGCCGGTGAGGACGGGGGTCAGAACTCCGGCCAGCATCAGCTTCGTGCCGTCTGTTGCAGGCCTGATAATCGGCGGCGAGGTGATAAAGGATATTATCAGATAAATGTGGAGAGATAATCCGGTGAATATGGGAAGGCAGAGACGATCCGCTGTGCACCGGAACAGTTTAGCGGAACTTTGCATATTCTTAGCATATTCTTAACCGAATCGTCACAATTCGGGGTTACTATATATAAAGTAATTGAATATTTTCACATAAAAAATAACATCACAGGAGGAATCATAAAATGAGAAAATATCTGGCAGAATTCATTGGAACTGCAATTCTCGTTGTATTCGGCTGTGGAAGTGCTGTTGCGGCAAACACAATGTTTTCTGCAATGGGAATGCTTCCGGCTGCCTTTACCACATTGCTTATTGCAGTAGCCTTTGGTCTTGCACTTACCGCTGTTGTCTGTGCATTCGGAGATGTATCCGGGGCACATGTTAATCCTGCAGTATCACTTGCGATGCTGATAAGCAAGAGAATGAGCGTGAAGGATTTCGCTGGGTACGTGGTATCACAGCTTCTCGGAGGTATAGCAGGTGCTGTTCTTCTCTCATTCTTTATCGGTAGCAGAGGAAGTCTGGGGGCAAACGGTTATGGCGGTGCAAGCACATTCGGCGTAGGTATTCCGGTAGCTCTGGTCATGGAAATCGTTCTGACCTTTGTATTTGTATCCGTCGTACTGAAGGTCACATCCAGACCTGAAAAGAGCAGCATTACAGGTCTTGTAATCGGTGCGGCACTGACGCTTGTTCACATTATGGGTGTGCCTTTTACAGGAACATCCGTAAACCCAGCAAGATCATTTGGCCCTGCACTGATACAGGCTTTCGAAAGCACTGAAGCACTGACTCAGGTATGGGTTTTCATCGTAGGTCCGTTGATCGGAGGTGCTCTTGCAGCAGGTCTGTACATGTACTTTATCAATGGGGATGATGAAGACGAGGACGATGAGGAAGACGGAATTGACATACCTCTGGAAGCTTTGACCGACGAGGAGAAGGAAGAAATCAGAGTGATTGCAGAGGAACAGGGAGTAGAGGTTGACGTTGACGCAGAGGCCGCAGCAGAAGGGGAGGCTGAAGTCGAGGTAATTGAGGAAGAATAGCAAAAATGGACGAGACGAT